>NZ_FMYB01000037.1 GCF_900104155.1 Butyrivibrio sp. INlla16 | reverse complement strand
TTGAGTTGGTACTACTGCTGTATAATGGAGCAAACAGCATCTCATTGATGTTTACAAAGATCTCTTGTGAAAACTGATGAGCCCATGAACTTTCAAGCATCTTCTGTTTTCTTTCTGAGAGAAATGTAAGAGAATCAAAAAGAGACAATTGCTGATGATCATTTAAGATGAATGACATGGCTGAAACCTCGTTAAATACTGGATTTGATACTAATATTTTACCGCAGATCAGCACTAAAACATAGCTTTATTCAGTTATCAATGTGCATTTTTAGGGTGTTTCTATACTTTTGACACCCACATCATTATCATAATTTCTAGCTTTTCCACATAAATTCAAATTGCAAAAAGCATATGTCCTATTGATAATAGAAAGTCTAAAAATTTTTGCTTCTACGCTATTCCAAACAGCATTGCATTCTTCGCAAAAAATGTTTCCTATTGGTAAACTATCTACCAATGGAGGGCAACTACAAGGAACAACATCTCCTCCAGTCACTATCTGGCATTTAGTAAATGGCTCTCTACAATATGCTCCCTCAGTTACTTCTGCATAATAAGCCTTTTTCATCATCTCAGAAGGCATAACATAATGGTCTGAAAAAGCATCATATTGTCGCATGTATGAACAATAGTCAATTCCTTCCACCAAACCATAACTTGATAACTCCATAGCAACTTGCTCATAGTATTTTATCGTTGTGATAATAACAAAGTAGTCCCTCCATCCAGAAATTTCTTCCGGTAAAAAGACCTTCTTTCCATTTCTATAATCCATCCTCTTTTCACTATCCACATATCCATATACGTTATTCCCTTCGCAAAACATGGATTTATTCTCAAATCTATCACACTCATGGCCTATTCCCCAAAGTATTATTTTCCTTCCACCAGCAAGCTTATTCCAGTCAAAATCAAGGTCTTCAAAAAGTTCCTCAGCAAATGCGTACATTCCCCTATCCAAATTGATTTGCTTTATTATTTCTAAATACTTCTCCTTATCTCCCGTGCATATGATTAAGAAAGCATTATCATGCACATTAAATACTCCATCTATTTGTTTCTCTTCTATAACTGTAGCATTATTAAACATGTCAAAAACATATAGAAAATCATTGACATGCTTATCATCACCCACCAAATATATTTCCTTTTTTAAAACATCTTTAATAGTCAATCCTCTATTCTCCTGCGTTTTTCCTTGCATATATATTCCATATATTTTTCAATATACATTCTTAACTATGCATAATTCCTCAAGCATCTACGGTACATACGCATATAACTTCTCCCATCTGTATTCAATCTTATAATCCGGATTAGCATTTAATATAAGATTAGTCATAACTTCCTTGTCATCCGGAAAATGGTATGTACACAAAGCCATTTTAGGTTTTAATTCTTTCAGTGTTTTTTTTGCCCCTTCCAACATATAACGTTCAGATCCTTCTATATCCGCTTTAATAAAATCAACTCTATCCAGATTATACTTTTCTACAAAATCATCTATAGTTATTGCCGGAACTATTATAGCTTCAAATGCCTCCTCATTCTGTCTATCTATTATGGTGCTTTCTCCTATATCATGAAAATCTTCTGCCACTTTAGAAAATGTAACCGTTCCCGTTTTGTTTCCTGCAGCAGCTTTTACAATCTCAATATTTTCATATAAATCCGTTGTTTTTTTCAGATACTTACTAATAAAGTCTATGGGCTCAAATGCGTATACTTTGCATTTTAATGCTGATGCTGTTGCCGTAAACAAT
Organism: Butyrivibrio sp. INlla16; assembly: GCF_900104155.1. Lineage (GTDB taxonomy): Bacteria > Bacillota > Clostridia > Lachnospirales > Lachnospiraceae > Butyrivibrio. The sequence goes on along the minus strand of NZ_FMYB01000037.1, from coordinate 43,713 downwards.
CCTATATTTGCTCCCAAATCAAGAACTACATCACCTGGAGAAATATCAACCTGCCCATAGCAATAAGGTCCTTCCGTTCTTAATGCCGATAAATCATGCAATATATGTGGTGCTACTAACTCTCCAAATTCACCAAGGAAAAAAGATAAATAATTATCTCTTTCTTTCCAAGGATTATTAAACCTAAAGTCACGTATTTTGATATAATCTTTTGTTTTATCCAATTCTATTCCATGTTCATCCATTAAACCTTGAAAACGCACCTCTCTAAGCGCTGCATTTACAGATTCCCAATCTTCGCACAAGAACAAATTGCTATACCCTGCTTTATCAAGGGCATCATATACCAAATCAGAGTTTTTGCGACCCATTGCCAAAATAATACAAACGTCATTTTTATCAAAAGGAGACTCTGATAAACAATATGAAGGCAATTGAGAATACCTATTTGCCACGTTTTTATATTCGTCGCTCTTAAGAAAAGCTTCGACTTTAAACCCCAAACCATCAACCAAAGTTTCTTCACATATCAATCCTTGGTTTCCTGTTCCGTAAAACAAAATTGGTTTGTCGCTAACTAATATATTTATTAATTCGTCAGGTATATCGGAGTTCTTCCTCATGACATTAACATATTTGTTTTCTGAATTAAGCATAACAAGCCTCCTAATACTATGTTTCAGTCTTCATCTCTCCACTGTTCTCCCGGTGGAATTTGCCTCGTAGTTTTCATGTTAGAGCATAAATATTGGCAAGCAGTATAATGTGTTTTATTTAGCAGTTCCCTTAGTCTATCCGTCAGTCCCTTCTCATTATTCAAGTCAATTATGTCATCTTCCACATCATGTACTTCCATTCTGAACTGCCTTTCAGTTTGGGGGCATGCATATAAATATTTACCAGCAATTGATGGGCCAAACACGCATGCAGATTTCCTGTTATCCAATGTTTCATCCCGAAAATCCGGATTATCACGCAACTCATCAGTATTAATTACCCAAATCGGTGTACTTATATTACAAGCTATTCCTGCTCTCTTTACTCTTTCAACATTTTCATGAAAAAGTTTCTTTTGCATATCAGATAGTGAGTCTGTATAGTTAGAAAAATTAATTTTTATTTTGTCGTTCTTTATCTCGTTCAATAATTCTTCACTCATATCACACACGCCATTAGTTGTAATAGATATGATTGCAACATTATCTTTTGTCAGGCAATGTTTCAGAATCTCGGCAAATTTCGGATGTATAAATGCCTCGCCTCCAATAATAGAAAAAGTACCTACAGCATCTAGTCTATCCATTACCACATCAATAGAATGCTTTATATCTTCTGCCGGATAATCTCTGTACTTTTCCGGAAATCTCCTTTTGGTTTCACCTGCCTGTTGTCCGCAATATTTGCAATCCAATGTACATCTGGAAGATAATATTATCTCCAATACTTGAACAGTCAACCCTGTCTTTTCTCTTCCATTCCTGACAATATTCATGTATCTTTTACATGTGTTGAAATTGCAAATACTTGTATTTACACACTCTCTGACATCAAATGGCTTTCCTATTTCTTCTTTACAAGCAATAGCCTCATACGTCTGCATTCCAAATAAATAATTATAATATCCTTTGCTTTCTAGTACCCCCTTTTGCCAAGTATGAGACAAAGTTCCATTAACAATACCAATTACAATCAATGTATTATCTTTGTTATGATCTCCAGAAAAGGGCTCAGTTACTGCTATACCATTACACAATTTTATATTTTCATAATCCATATCCCAGTAAACTGAAATATTTAAACCATGCCCTAAAAAAGCTTTTCCAAGAGCCGTCCCTAAATTTCCCGCGCCCCAAATTATCACATTCTCGAAGCCTCTAACATATTCTTTAAAAGCATTTAAATCCGGTCTTCTTCCAGCTTCAGCATCCTCATAAAACTTCTGCACATCAAACATATCCTAATCCTCACTCATAAGAAAACTGCAACAATCAAAGCTGCTCTGCAGCAGGTACCTGTCCGTGCATATCACAGTAATGGCATGCTTCAATTGGTACTTCGTCATCCATATACTTTCTGAATGCAATGATTCTTTCTTCCTTCGTCATTGTCTCATCGAGAAGATTATATCCGTTTTTCTCAGGATCAATTATTCCAAGTCCAGACATAAAGGCTGCTTGTGAACAGAAAAAATGTCTTCCTCTGTACAATGTATTGCAATCATAAACGCTATTGCAATTCTTAAACTTTTCTACTGCATATTCTTCCGAATACCCTTTATCTTCCAGTTCTCCCACTTCGCTCCAATATTGGATTTTGACCTCATTTTTTCCACCCAGATATGCATATCTCCATTGAACCTTTTTTTCTTCGCATGCCTTTTGAACTCTGTCCATATTCACAGATAATTTCCCATAGTCACTAAGCATTATCATAATTCCATATTTATTCATGACATCCAACAAGTCATTTCCAGGAATAATTGTTCCATTGGATACTATATTTATATTTTTTATTTTCCCCTTTTTCTTTAGTTCACCTACTGCTTCGCATATTCTCGGCAATTCTTTGTTCATCAAAGGTTCGCCACCAAGAAGAGTCAAATCTTGAAGATATGTAATAGCATCTGTTAGGTTTCTGATGCTTTCTATAACAACATTTGTATCCAAATCTTTTGGAGCCTTAAACTTAGGCATATACTGTGAACAATTCTTGCATCTAAGGGTGCATCTTTCCGTAACACATACTACAATCTGCCTCATTATGTACTTTCCATTCTGATATACCAATGCCTTTTCCCTATGATGGTCATACTCAAAACGATGAAGAAGTGCCTGTCTTGAAATAAAATCGTCAAACCCCATTGCTTCAAGATCATTTCTTATTTCTCCGGCCACATCATCATTTCCTACTGTTATAGCAATTCTTACATCAGGATACTTCTCTTTTATTTGCTGTTTTGTCATAACAGGTATATCTTCAATTACCTGTCCAGCTTTATCCGGGTTATTATCTCCTATACATACAATCTTATCCTTGATTCCCAGATATTCCATTCTAAGAACAGCACGTCTTCCGATTTCACCGCCTCCAAAAATAACTATAGGCTTGTTTTCAAAAAGTTTATTAAATTCCTTAGTGAATTCATCCTTTGTAAGCTTTGTTTCTACCATCTTTTACACCTCTTTTTTTACAGCATATCTCTCATCCACACCCTGTTCACCTGCAACTTCCACGAGTTCAATGCTTGGATTGCAATATCTGCATGCATCATAATACGGCTTATTTACCAGCTTCTTTATCTCCTTTGCCAGTTCAATGCCTATTATTGATCCGTCAAGCTCAATGTAATCTTCAGGGTCATCTACTACTCCCAAGTTATACATCGTGTCACAATGCTGGCAGGTAAAGAATTTGCCATTTTTAACAACCATTGTTTCTGTTGTATCTTTTTCATTTTCACCAATCTCGCAGAAATTAGCGCAGCACCTCTTTTTTGCGATAAGTTCATCATCGCTTAGTCCATTATTTGTAAGCGCCCCAGGCTTTCTCCACTCAGGAGTATCATTATGTACCACTACGTTAAGCCCAAGCTCTGCCATCTTTCTTATATTTTCTTCGCGTCTTTTTATCATTTCCTCCGGAAGTGCCTGATTATAATTTGAAATATTGATCTTAACGTTTTCGAATTTAAGCCTTTTTAATACTTCATCAGGCTGATTAAATATTCCGTTCGAAATAATATCTATTGTCCCGACATTTTTCTTTTCAGCCATTCTCTCAATAATTTCAGCTATATCGGGATGCAAAAATGGCTCTCCACCAAATGGAACAAGGCGTTTTATGAAGCTTGCTGCGTCGCACACAAGATCAAGATCCTTTAATATCCTTTCTTTATCAAAATTCACTTTCTTTTCCGGAGGATAGCTGTTTTCATAGATATAGCAGTACTTACATTTAAGGGAACACTTCTGCGTCAGATATACATCCAATGTATTTATGAAAACCTTTTCCGTATTACCAAATAATCTAAAAGCAATATTACTTTGTCTTTTACATGTCGCAACGTTACATTCCTTGCGCTTATAGCACTCGCATGCTTTAAAATCCTCAACAGATGATGGACATAAAATTGCCTCATAAATTCTTGTCCCGTCAATGTAATTTATATCAGCTTCATCAAGTTTTTGATAAAGCTTTGGAATAACGAAGGCATTAGTTATGCAAAAGATAATCAGTGAATTTCTCGCATCTTCAAGCTCAAGCGGCTCCGAAACAGTTATCCCATTACAGCTTTTTACACTCTCGTATCTCGCATCCCAATATGAATCAATTTCGATGTCCCTATCCAATAGCGCTTTTCCTATAACCTGTCCCAGATTTCCGGCGCCCCAAATAATGCGTGTGCTAAAGCTTTTTAATACATTTAGAACATCTGACTCATTAACTATTTCGCCATTATCTGATGCCTCATAAAAATCGTAGTAACAAGGCATGTTCCACCTCCGTAGTATTTACCTGATATCCACCCCGCAAATCTCTACACCATCATCTTCCAGATATTTTATTGCCGTATATATCTCCTTGTAGAAGGCTTCGCTTGCGATTATTACTTTAGTAATACCCAATTCCTTTATTTTGCTCGGATCATTAACTACATATCCACTAAGTACTGATTCCTTTCCCCACTTATTTGGATTAGAATCAAAGAAATACAGCGGAAAATCTATACTTCCCACAAGGCTCTGATACATTCCAAGCAGTCTTTTTGCAAAGGGTCCCGCCGCATATATTCCCATTTTTCCGCCTTCTTCAATTGAAAACAATTTCATAAGCTTTGGCTTTACATACTGTAGATACTCATCTGCAAACTCATTAATCTTTTCTATTCTTTTTATAATTGGTAGGTGCTGGGTACATTTTCTCTCACACATACCGCACTTTTTGCAATCGAACTTAACTTCCTCCGTATATCTCCAGACATCATTCATATATTTTCTTAGCTCTGCTTTGGAATTATCAGTAAGTACATACTGATTGTAAGCAAGCATAAGCTCATTTGTCTTAATATGCTGTGGACAACCTGCGCAATAGTTACATCCCGTACAAAGAGTATCGAATTCATTTTCAATCTTTGCCTTAATAGAATTCACTTTCTCAGCTGAAAAAGAATAAGCCTCTTCAAAGCATGAAGTGTTTTCTTCTATTTCTCCTAATGTTGTCATGCCGCTAAGAACCGTACTGACAGCAGGATGAGCTGATACAAAAAGCAAGCTTGCCTGCGCCAGCGTTTGGCTATCTTCATTTTTTATAAAATCGAATTTCTTCGGATTACAAGGAATAACTCCACCATAAAGAGGATTCATTACAGATACACCAATCCCCTTTTTCTGTGCCGCTATCATTCCCTTTTCCCTGAATTTGAAATTGATGGCATTATATCCAATAGTCATGCCCTCAAACAGGTTATCCTCAAGTATTCTCTCCAGCTCTTCTCCAGTACAATGAGCTGAAAATCCTATATGCTCTATTAGTCCCTCTTCTTTAGCTTTAAGCGCTCCCTCATAGGGTCCACCCGGTTTAATAACATCAAGGTACTGGTCATAATTAAGTATCCCCCACATGTTATAAAAGGCCACTTTATCAACCCCAAGCTTTTTAAGCGATGTCTCCAGTCTCCTTCGCAAAGCATCTGCCGTAGGGTCCTGTGTCGAGGATGATTTTGTCGTTACATGAACCTGCCCATTAATTTGCTTTAGGGCCATCCCAAGAATTTCTTCTGCCCACCAACCGCAATAAGTCGGAGCAACATCAAAATAATTGATTCCATGCTCATAGGCACTTACAATTACCTGCGCAAATTCTTCTCGTTTTTTCGGATTTTCACACTCAGTAGGAGAAAATCTGGATACCCCCATTCCAAGTGCAGAAACTATTTCTCCTGTTTTCCCAAAGTTTTTATATATCATGTCATCCCCTTGATGGTCTTGTTATTCCAAAATCAGAAACACCTTGCCTCCCTCGGTGGTGCAATGCTTGGTACCATAAGCGCCATAGCAAGTTCCTCTATTTTTGTTTTATTCCTGTTTTTCTTTTTGAACATATCTGATATATCGGCATAAATATCTCCACAAACTACTTTGGGATCAATCATCTCCGCATATATCAGACAATCTTCCACCTCTTTATACTCGCCATTTCCCAATTTATAAAGTGCCAACTGTAGTGCTCTGTTCGACAGATTATGGTATGCATCATCCCTTTCAGCAAGCTCAACATCTGACGCCTCTTCGCTTGAAAAAACTCCTGTTTCAAGCGCATACATATTTCGCTTAATTAGGAAAGTTCTCTTTACAAGATCAGAAGCAGCATCCGTAACGCCTTTTTTATAAACGCATCCCATACTATTCCTAAAATATGTTATTTCTCTTTCTCTATTAACAATTAGTGAAAACCACTCACTGTAATAGTCTGCTATAACCTGAAAATATGGTAATTTCATTTCTATGTCGGTAAAAAGATTCTTATACAAAACAATTATTTTATGAGAGCCATCTCGCCTATAGTATTCACTCCTGCTAAGATTATCTAATATACAATTACTGCTGTAAACAGGTTGCACCGTATACTCTTGATTTCCGTCCCACAAATCTGCTTCAAATATAACTGCACCGCTAAAATTCCTAAGTGACAGTACCTGCATCCCCTTTTTTAGAAAATCAGGATAAATAACATCACCAGGCTCCAAAATTACAGAATAATCAACCTTAGTGAACCTAAGATGCCTAAGCATATGCTTAAGAATTCTTCCTCGTGTTGTAGGCTTTTTTTCATGAATTACAGATATTGTGGCAGGATGGTCAATTTCATATTGAAGAACTTTTTTATAATCCTCCATTCCGGTATTGTTTTTGCCAATAAGTACCCTTATTTTCGATATATCTACAGTCTGTCTAAAAATACTATCAATCGTTCTGTCAAGGAATGAAAAATCATCATAAACTGGTATGAAAATATATGCACAAGTATTGTCTTTCATCAGCCCTACACCTCCAGCAGAGTATAGTTTTCAGGTGGTTCATAATTTCTTTTGCGTTTTGAATAATTACTGCTCTTTTTATACTCCTCAACCGCAATTCCGGATGCATCCTTCCTCTCTAGTGCCTCAATGCATTGAATATAATCCGGATCCTTCACTACTTCCCTGTCCACAAGCTTCATGAATAAGAGATACTGCTTTGACAGATCAAACTTTTCTCTTTTTAGGAATACTTTTGTAAAGCCAAGACATTCTTTAGCAAACCTTTTTAATGATAATTCCACTCTTTCTTCAACCTTTGGATAATTACGGAGTTTCGCCCACTCTTCAAAGCTTTTGGCCGTATGATAAAGCGCTATAGGATGATAAAATGTCTCAACAATTCTTGATGTTTCACTTGTTACCTCAGGCATTCGGATAAGTGCCATTTTTTCACGTATATATGCATAATCAGACACCATTGAAAGTCTAAACCACTGTTCCCTGTCTATATTTAGGTGATCGCTCTCAGTATCATGTAATTCGATTTTCTTAAATGCAGAAGTCCTTATCACTGCCTGTGCTGACTGCCCTATATCAGTCACTGAAAAAATAGGCATAACCTCTTCTCCTGGAGCTATAAAACTACAATTAAAGAAAGGATCAAGCTCCGTTATCACTCCATTCTCATCTATATAGTCTCGTTCTCCATGAACGAATCCTACTTCCGGATGCTGTTCCATAATGGCTACTGCCTTTCCAACAAAAGTCTCCTTAAGCACATCGTCTGCGCAAAGAAGTACAAAATAGTCCCCTTCAACCCAATCATCAAGAATGTCATAATTAAAGTTATAGAGATTCTGCGGATTTTTATTTACAATAACCCCTCTGTCCACATACTTTGAGATAACCTCTATTGAGTTATCTGTAGATGCATTATCACTTACTATTACTTCAATATTGGGATATGTCTGATTTAGAGCGCTCTGAATAGACTCATCAAGATATCTTGAATGATTGAAATTTGGAATAATTATACTTACAAGTGGATAACTAGTGCCTTTAGCCATTTAGATCCCCCATCATTTTATGCTGCAAAAGTCTTCTCGTTCACTTATATCCTTTATATAAATTTACTTCTTTAACCTATAACTGTTTGTACTTTGCCTTAAGTTCCTCTGCGTAATCACTTATATCATCCTCAGGGAAAATCCTGAAATCATTAATCGCACATTCCTCACAGAACTTACATACATTTTCCCTTCCATCAAGCATCTGTCTTCTAAATGTCATGTAGCCTTCACCATTCCAAATATCTACAAGACTTCTTTCGTTGCAATCATCAAGGATTCTGGGATAATATACCGCATAGCAGCCGACAATTTTGCCATCGGGATTAATCTGCATTGTATAAAAAGCTTGCGGACATACCTTTACATGCTTCATCGGAAGCCCGAACTGAGTCTTTATACCCTTAGCTTTATATAGATCTTTATTGAAGCTCACATCCGGAAAAATAGGAACTGTATTTTCAATTCCTATAGTGTCACAGATATCTCCGAAAATATCGAAGTATCGCTTTTTATCCTCTTCATCATCGAGTGCTATATCCACGATTTTCAAATACATCTGAACAGCTTCGCCCTTGCGCTCATAAAAGTATCTGATATTATCAACAAAACTGTTAAAGTCAAGGTCAATTCCACATACCTTTTTATACTTATCAGCACTCGTTCCCTGAAGCGATATTACCAGCCTGTCAAGTCCTGCAGCTATAAGTCCGTCTGACATCTCATGCGTCAAAAGAGAGCCATTGGTGATTATCTCTATCCTATTAGCAACATCAAGTTCTTTTGCCCTTTTTACCATCCTCACAATGTCCTTGTGAAGAAGTGGCTCACCCATACCAACAAATCTTAAGGTCTTGATTTTTTCAGGAAACTGCGCAAGCTCGCTAATACATTTTTCATAGAGCTCATACTTCATAACAGGCCAGTCTGTTACAAATTTACGCTTTTCTTTCGGTATTGAATGATGGCAATACTTGCAGGTAAAATTGCAGGCATAAATCGGAAAAAATTGAACCACATACGGAGTTGAAAGTGGGAGCTTTTCTGCAAGATTCTGCCTTTTTCCACCTGGTGCTTCACTATCTAATAACCTAGCTTTCATCCAGCTCAGCTCTCCTTTTTATAATCCTGAAATGGAACCTTTGTCGCAGCCTCTGGTCCGAATACATCATCACTATTTACCGGAAGCTCGTGGTTATAAATACATTTCTCCACATAGTTGCAGATAAAATCTTTATCCTGTGCTATTGTGCAGACATCTATATGTTCTCCGAAATACTTAATGCTAAACCCTCTTTCGATAATATCCTTTAAGGGTTCATTGAAGATATTACCTATTGAAATATGAATATATGGACAAGGCAAAACATCTCCATACTGTGTTACAGAGAACATTCCCTTTACCGCAATACACCCCATCTCCAGTCCATATCCTGGAGTAAGATGAGAATATACATGATACTTTTTCTCCAAAGTATTGAAGAATTTCAGGTCATCATCATCTATCATGATGTCATACTGACCTTCCCATGCTCCTACAGGCTTCGCAAAAGATACAAATACACCTATTCCTCGCCCATTGAAGTACTCTATGAACTTAATAAACTCTTCACTGTGGAGCCTCTGCTTGGTAACAACCGTTTGAATAAAAATGTCGAGACCAACTTCCTGACATGCATCAACAGCCCTCATGGTTTTTGCAAAGGATCCTTCATACGCACGAAATGCATCATGTCCCGCTTCTTCCAGATTGTCAATTGAAAGCTGAACACGATCCACACCTATTTCTTTAAGGTGTTTTGCTCTTTCCACATCCAAAAACCAGCCATTAGTATCTACATTTATATAGAATTTCTGCGGATCTATTGCCTTAACAACCTCATCGAAATCAGGAAAAACAAGCGGCTCTCCACCTGTAATTACGAATCTTGCAAGTCCCAGTTCATCCGCCTGTCTTGCAAGCTCTCTTACTGCATCTGGATCCATCTGACGATTACTGTTTACGCCTCTGAATCTTTTAATTGAGCAATGTGTACAATGAAAGTTACAGGCATAGTTATATTGCATTTGAATGATCGCAATTGACTCTCCGCGCTTAAATTTTTCTTCAAACTTTTGAATTTTCTCATAAACATAAGGTTTCTTTTCCTTAAGTGAATTTCTCTTTTTACTCTCTCTTTCATTAAGCTTCTCATCGCCCATAATATGCCCCCATTTATATAAAAAATAAGCTAACACTATTAATATCGGTGTATTTCATATATTCTGTTATGAAAAAAAGGAACATTCTTAGCCATTCCACTTATTCGGTTTTTCAGCCATGTGTATATCCCGGTATTTAATCAGAACTTTTACTATTCTCTCATGCATATCGCCGTGACACAGCTTCTTAAGTTCATCCCTATTCCACATCGCAAGATTATTTCTATATATTTCTTCGCAGCACTCTTCCCATGACCTTTGGCTGCTCATATGCCCATAGTGTAAATAGTATGATCCGTAGAGTAGCTTATATACCCGTTCCTGAAGTTCAACAAGCACTGCTATACTAATATCATCAGTCAGTCCAAGATCAAGCACTAACCGTACCTGCGCGTCAAGGTGTGCAAATCTCGATTCCAGCTTTTGATATAAAAATCTGTCAGTGTTTATATTTTCAGTAAAAACTTTCGCCTCTTCTTTATTATCATCCTTTTTATTAAACAGGATTGTTCCGTTCCCGCCCATTTCATAGTTTTTTGCAAGAAACAGAAAAAATACGTTGTGAGGATAGATATCATAGTAATAGTTCTGCTTATGATATTTGCTGATTATTGCCTCCCCAAAGTCATTCTCACGCAGCCTATCCATGTTGTAACAGATACCGGTCACATAATTGACAGAAAATGATGATATCACTGAGTCAAATACATCTGTTGTATCATTGTAATCATCATATAAAATCTGTCCGCTACTACTTCTTAGCCTGAAAAGAATTGCTCCTTTTTTCTTATGTTCGTAAATAAATTGAAGAGCATCTCCCAATGCGTTAAGATCCATATTATCTTCGTCGGAGCAAAGAACTGCAAAGCTTCCACTTGAAAGTCGCAAAACATTCTCTATACTTGAACAAAATGTATCCGGTGGAAACTTTTTATACTTTACTCTCGAATCTTCACCGGGCATCATCTCTATCTTTTTGTAGTTTTCATCCTCACCCTCTGTCCCGTTATCTGCTACGACTATTTCTATTTCTTCATCATATAATAGCTCTCGCAGCCTATTAACATTCCTAAGAGCCTTTTCGCCTCTTCCTCTGGTGGGAATGCATATAGATAATATGGGCTTTGCTTTTTTCTCGCTTTCCAGTCTTTTTTCATGAACAGCTTCAAAAAAACCTTTATAATCGTTTTCACCTGCTACCTTCACAGTTCTTGGTACATAGTTTCCACTCTCTATCAAAAAGCATTTTAAATCATCTGTACTGCCAAACACGCGAACCTGCGGAAGCACGTCTGTTGCAAATCCCGGAACCATCATAAAAGCCCAGAATATTGCAGCCATAAAGTCATCCGAAAACACGAGATAATTATTTGCATAGCTTTTAGCACAGAGTTCTGCTGAAACAGCTCTCATATCCGCAAAACCATCTAGTAAAATCGAATCAAATAGTTTTTCCGATGATTTTTTTAGATTTCGCAAAAATTCCAAATCCAGTGCTTCATCTCCCCAGAAGCTGTTGCTGAATCTGTTCCACAGATAGTATTTATCATCGGATACAGGGATAAGGAAAAGTGGTAGTTCTTGATATGGTATGGGGGCAATCCCATTTAATAAATCATTATCCTTAAAATACTGTACGTTCTTGTTGTAACTATCCCTGAACTCTACATCGTTTGGTTTAATGAAATTTTCGTAGATTATATTAAAAATATATCCTTTGTCTTCCTCTGAATCTGCCATAGCAAACTGAGCTATGAACTCCTTCATAGCTTCGTCATAATTATTCTCTTCAAATAATGAAAAGGCTTTATCCAGATTCAAAACAATCCCCTCAACATAGTGATCTTGAACTCAAATAGTTGATTTATACCATTCCACAGTCTTTTTTATGCCCTCTTGTATGGATATCTCTGGTTCAAACCCTGTATCCTTACATATTTTTGATATATCTGCTTCAAGATGCATAATCTGATTCTCGCTGTAAGGTCTTTTTCCTATTCCAAGTGACAATGACGGATCAATAGTATCTTTTATGCATTCCACAAACTCTTTTAGACTGCATGTTTGTCCGGCTCCAAGGTTATATATGCCGCTCCCTTGTGCCTTTTCTGCAACCAACAGAAATGCTCTCACAACATCTTCACAGTATAAGTAATCCCATTTCTGCTCACATGCCGTAAGCTCAGGCTCTTTTCCTTCAAGCAGAGTCCGTATCACATATGATGTGAAAACATAGTCATTTTCATATGGTCCATATACAGAAAATATGCGAATCCAATTGATACGCATATCATTCATTCTTCCATATTCCTTCAGAAGATTATAAGCCGCTGTCTTAGCTATTCCGTATGCTACAACAGGTTTGGTTTCTGCCGTCTCATCAAGTTTTTTGTTTTGCGGACCATACTCCGCCTGCGATCCTGCTCCCACAAATACATTGCATCCACACCTTTTTGCAAATTCAGCCGTCTTAAGCGTAGCTGTTACATTTTCTGATTGCCTTAATGCATCGTACCTTCCGCTGCCTTCCGTATACATCCATCCAAAGTGAATCAGCACATCGTATGGTTTATTATCTTCAAACGAAAAATCTGCTATTTTACCAAGATCCACTTCATAGACATGCACTAGCTCGTCTTTCGGAATATCATCTCTCTTCTTCGATCCCGGCCTCACAAGTGCTGCGACCTCGATTCCCCGCCTGATACATTCTTTTATTAGAACTACTCCCAGTGGTCCACTGGCACCGGTAACTATTATTCTATGCAGCTCCATTATTATTTCTTTCTTGAGGGATTATCCTTAGATATAACAATAAAAGTACCTATCAAGATCACCTTTGCCCCCTCTGCAAATTTATCTTTTATGTACAGCAATTGTATATAGTGTATATTACGTATCGGTTTCTTCTCCGATAAAATAAGACGTTAATTGTATGAAATAATCTATTTCATTTTATCATATTATATTGGTTTTTTGCTAAAAGAATAGCAATTATCTGATAATTTTTAATTATACTCTTTAAATAACAGCTACTATACGCAACGCCGATAGCTATTAATGGATATCCATTTGTATTGCAATTGGTTTGATTTGGGTATATAATGGATATGCATTAGATAATATTGCATATCCAAAGGAGGACACCTCATGAATATAAAACAGATGGTTATCAGAAAAAATGAACTAGGCCTTTCATACGAACAGATTGCAAAGTTATCCGGAGTCCCCATAGGCACAGTACAGAAGGTACTTGGTGGTGTTACCAAGACGCCACGTTATGATACTCTCATTGCCTTAGAAAGCGTCCTGGGTGATCACCCTGAGAATAAATCATTAGAAGAAGATGGGGCCATTTATGGTTCTTCAGTCAGAAAAACCTTTGCAGATTTCGTATCTTCAGAGAAGGAAGAAGCAGAAAAAAATGCAGCACTTGCTGCAAAAATAAAAGCATCAAAAAAGCCAGGTGAATTTACATTAGAGGATTACTACGCTCTTCCGGATGATCAACGCGTAGAACTTATAGATGGTGTTTTTTATGATATGGGAGCCCCTTCTACCACACACCAGATAGTAGCGTTTAGCATTGGTACTCAGATAAAAAACTATATAGATTCTAATAATGGGTCATGCGTTCCACTTATGTCTCCTTGCGATGTACAGCTAGACATGGATGATAAAACAATGCTTCAACCCGACTTTATGATTGTTTGTAACAAAGACAAAATTATTAAGCGCAAGGTTTATGGTGCCCCCGACTTCATAATAGAAGTCCTTTCTTCATCCACTAAAAAGAAGGATATGACCACCAAACTTACAAAGTATGAGAAAGCCGGAGTCAATGAGTATTGGATGATTGATATCGACAAGCAAAAAATTCTTGTGTATGACTTTGCGCATGAATTCGATGTGACAATTTATGGTTTTAATGACAAGGTACCAATTGCTTTATATGAAGGTAAATGCAAAGTGGATTTTGCCCCAATTTTGAAAGAAATATCATTTCTATTGGATTCCTAAAATGATCTACTTTCCATTAATAGTCTGCAATATATCCTCTGTCAGATGAACCTTTGTCTTCCTCGGTCTTATAAAGTTCTTAGTATCATCATAGAAGGAGTCGTTGAGATAATGTGTGGAGGATATCTCCTCAAACACGCAGCCATCCTTTGAGGTAAAGCTATGCTTCACATTTCTCTCAACTGTCATGAGATCGCCCTTTTTCAGGGTCTTGGTCTCACCATTTAAAGTAATTTCAAGAGTCCCATGGAGCACCACAAAGGTCTCCTCTTTTTTCACATGATAATGCACAGGATGATCCTGACCGGGGAGAACCACCAGTATCTTTTTGCAGTATTCCCTGTTAATACATTCGATTATGGTTACTCCGATTTCCTTGAACTTATCTATTCCGTAATGATGAGAGATCTCACATGTCGAGCCAATAGGAACCACCACATTGCTATCAGTTAGAAGCCCTATAACATCTCGAAGCAGCTCCGGTATCTCCTGTTTTACGTCTTTTACTTCAACATCAGTTCTCATGATAGGCGCATCAGCATCGCTGATTTCGCCAAGTGTCCTTATGATGTTGTACTTGGATAAATCCTTGGCAACAAGCTGCCCAGGAACGCATGGAAAAGCAAGGTAATAATCGTTTGGTCCTATTACCTTTCCCTTAGGAAGTCCCTCTTTTGCAAAAACTCCGCGTCGAAGCGCAGCAAGATCATCCTGCTCCTTCTTGGTTGAATGATATCGTTCACCTTCGGTACCACAGGTAGCAAAAGCAAGTCTTGCAGCTTCAAGCCAGTCTCTTACCTGTTCAGGGTTCGCAGAATATCCGTTCAGTTCTATTGTGTCCGTAGGTACCCCCACGTGCTTTTCAAAAATCTCTGCACCCTTACTAACTGCAAGCTTTATTGGCAGAGTATTATCCGGCGCCTCATGTGTGGAGAATCCTATCCTGATTTCCGGGAATAACTGCTTATAGAAATCAATCTGATTGAGTTCCAAATGCTCATTGGGAGTAGGATACTCAGCAACACAGTGCATAAGAGATATCTTTATATTTCTGTTCAAGAAGAAGCCAACAACCATGCGGACATCCTCTAAGTCGCTTCCGGCACCCGACGCTATAACAGGCATATTTTTCTCTGCAATCTTCTCAAGGAGCGGCCAATCAGTAAAAGAGCAGCTGGCAATCTTTATATAGTCATAGCCCTGCTCCGCTATCCTATCCACAGAAATCTCATCAAAGGGAGTGCATATTGCCTTAAAGTCATTATCTCTTACTTCTTTATAAAGCTCTGCAAATTCCTCCTGCGAAAGCCTTGTACCCTTAAATCTTTTAATATTTTTGATATCATCCCTATCTTTATAGGCAGGATGAATAAAGGTATCCAAATCCCTGTACTGGAACTTGAAACCAAAATCAAATTCGGGGAAATCCTTTGTCACAGCCGCAATTTCACGAATAATGCGTTTTCCGTGTTCTACGCTCCCTTGATGATTATTCGCCATTTCAAATACGAAAAGTGGTCTGTTTTTCATGGCACTACCCTCATAAGAATCTATTACAAATTCAGCTATCTATCTCTGAATAAACTCCCTTCATCTCTTCCTCCGAAAGGAATGGGAAAGGATTCTCCAATGCCGCAGATACTCTTTTACCATTTTCATCTAAACTGGAAATGCATTTGGGGATTTCATCAAACAAAATAGAACCGAAAAACTCGCAAATAACCGGTCCATCCAAATTCATGACCTTTTCGAGAGTTTCGTCTATGTCGGAATTATCTGCAATACTGTAATATTTTATTCCATAGGCTTCAGCTATCTTGGACATATCCGGAAGGCTCAGGCCGCTTCCCTTGTCACATCCCACATGGAATCCACCAAAGTTCCTGTCCTGCATAGTTGCTATTGCAGCATATCCGATATTAGAAAACACAAAAATCTTTGCGTCCATCCTGTGATGAACAATAGTCTGAAGCTCCTGTATATTAAGCTGCAGACTTCCGTCCCCCTCAATGCATATCACCCTGTTTTTATCAGCTGCAAAATACGCGCCGACAACAGACGGAAGAGCAAATCCCATGGATCCGAATGCCATGGATGAGATAGTTCTCTGCCCCTTTTTATGGTTAAACGCCATGTGTCCCGCAGTATTGCACCTGCTTGTGGATGATATCACTATTGTATCATCTTTTTTACATTTTTCTGACAATTTAATAGAAAGTTTATACAAATCGACTCCGGGAAGCTCCGCGGTCTGCTTCTCTGCCAAAATCGGATACTTTTCCTTCATATCATGGCAAAAAGTGAGCCACTGTGAGTAATCGCCAAGCATCCCTTTTCCATAGCCAGCATCTGCTTTAGGTACTGAAGAATGTCTCTTTTCTAATTCTTTGCATAATGCCTCTAGAAAAGTTGCTATTCCGGAAACTATTTTGACCTTTCCCGGCATGGCCAACTTATCTATTTCGTTTTCATCAATATCAACTATAAATTTCTTATCAGCCCTCAAGGCAAATCGCTTCTCATTAAAAGCAGTTATCATGTTGTCAAGTCTTGAACCAAGCACTACAACAAGGTCTGCTCCCTGAGTTATGATATTTGAGTATCTTGGAGCCTGAAGTCCCGGGCTTCCAAAGAAGTACGGATCATCATAGTCCATAACATCAAGAGCTCTCCAGGTAGCAATCACAGGAGCCTTGATTAGTTCATTTACTTTGAGGAAAAGCTCTTCTGCTCCATCAGCAATAAGACCATGTCCAATGATGAAAAGCGGTCTTTTGCATGAGCTAAGAGCTTCACACAGTTCTCTTGCCATTCTTGATATATCGTTCTCACTAAAAAGTGATGGATTCTCGTCATCTGCAGTGCTATATCCTTCAAGCTTATCCGGATCAATCTCACTGTTCTGAACATCAAGGGGAATGTCGATCCACACAGGACCTCTTCTTCCTGTCATTGCCTCATGAACAGCCTTCTCCATGTGATACCTGATTTTTTCAGGTTCCATGACAGTAACAGCATATTTTGCGACAGGCTTTGCCATGGATATTATGTCATTTTCCTGAGCGCCGAACTGGCGAACCTTCCTCAGGCTCGCAAAATCCGCCCTTTTTACCTGTCCGGATAAAAAGAGCATAGGTGTAGAATCCGTGTATGCTGCCCCAAGTGCTGTCAGAGCATTGGTACCACCGGGGCCCGTTGTAATCATGCATACGCCCAAATCATTTTTCTTCATGGCGTAAGCCTGAGCCGCTATTCCTGCTGCCTGCTCATGATGACAGCAGACATAGTCAATTTTGCTCCTTCCAACAGCATCAACAAGATACATTATTCCGCCACCACTCAGCATAAAAAGGTGCTTAACGCCCACGCTCTCAAGAAAATCCATTACATATTCAGCAACATTCATCTAGTCTTCCTCTCGTTCCATCATCTCATCAACCACCTGCTGCATAATTAGCTGATGGATGGATTCAACCTTGCCAAAACTACTGCAGGGAACATAAACATTTATATCCCCCATCCCTCTTACTCTGTTGGTCTTTTCAAATCCGGTAAAAGTTATAACCGTTCCTTTCAACCCTTTTACAATCTCGATAGCATTTACGATGTTCTGTGAATTACCGGAGCTACTTATGGCAATGAGCAAATCTCCGCGCTCTGCCATCATATCAAGCTGCTTAGAAAACACATACTCATAGCCATAGTCATTGCCCAGGCATGTAAGAACAGGACTATCATACAAACTCACAGTTCTCATGTGAGCATTTTTCAAATAGTCAGCAGTCATGTGCCCCGCAATTGCAGCGCTTCCGCCGTTACCTGCAAAGAAAAGCTGCCTATGAGCCTGTCTCGTTGCACTTAATGCATTTATTATTCTCTCTATTCCGTCACTGTAGGAAAGTTCTTGTCCTTTTTCAGTAATGACAACGCTCTCCAGTAATCTGATGACTTCTTTAAGATATTCATTATAATCTTTGATATTCATAGTCATTTCCCTTTTTTATAAAACATCATACATTAAGCGCTCTATATCTGGGTCTTCACGGCATAGATCATACATTAAGCACTGTACTTAAGAATTTGAGCAGATCTACTTTATGAACATAATCCTTATTACCTATAACATTTGTCTTAAGTGCTGCTGCCACATTGGCAACAAGCGTCGCCATATCAACAGGAATATCAGATTCAGCGCACATAGATGCAAGTGCAAAAAATGCATCGCCGGCACCTACAGTGTCCGTAACCTCTAACGTAAGTGCAGGACATAGTGCCTTTTGCTTAGCAGAAGGTCTCATTCCTATTGCACCCATGGCTCCAACAGTTACCCACCCTACGTTTGTGCTCATCTTCTGGATAAGCTTTTCAAGAAGCTTATCCTTTCCTGCAAGGTGCTGACCAAATGCCATCTTAAGCTCTCTCTCGTCTACCACGAATGAGTCTGCTCTGTCATACTTGGTAATGAGATTCATACCCATATTTGCTGAGTTAGTCTGTACATTCAGTGCCAGAAACTTTGATTTTTCCTGGATAATATCTCTGGCATTCTGATCGATGAGTCCATGACCAAAATCACCAATTATCACAACATCATATTTAGGAATAAGCTTTTTTAGTTTATTGTAAAAAGCACTGTAATCGTGATGTCTGATGTCATGTCGTCTCATAAGTGTATTTACCGAAAAAAGCTTGTCATAGTCCTGACGCTGCTTGTTGGACTTAACATATCTGTGCTTAACCGGAGTTACAAACTCTTCATCTTCAATAATTTCAAGCTTTACCCCTTCCATTGATTCTCTGATAAAGTCCATATATCCCGGCTCGGTTCCGATCATTGAACACAAGGTGACCTTCCCTGCAAACTCTGAAAGATGCCTAGCTATAGCAAGAGACCCTCCTGCATATCTCTCCTTTTCCTCAAAAAAGGTGGAGAGACTACCATCCTTCATGGTTACGCCTTGAATATTCACAAAGGAGTATTCATCAAAAATCACATCTCCAACAACAAGCACCTTTTTCTTTTTAAAGGCCTCTATTTTTTCTCTTATCTGAGACAGTACATCGTCTCCGTACTTCTTTTTAAGCTTATTTGCATAGTCAACGACATTTTCAGGGAGAGCTGAAAAGAAGTTATTAAGAAGTTTTGTGGAACTGAACACTTTTCCTTCTGTGTAATAGATCTCTCCGCCATATTCTCTTACTATCGCTTCTTCACTCCCTATGTTCCCGGTGAGGTCATTTTTAGCAACAGCATATTCCTTACCCTTAGCATAAATGTCCGGCTGAACTGCTCTTACTATGTCATGCACGGTAACCGCTTCACTTAATAGTACATAGTCGACTATTTCCAGATTAGCTATAAAATTCAGTCTTTCAGAGTCTCCAAAATATGGTCTTCCGGGGCCTTTGTTTACATATTTTGCAGCAGTAACAGAGACAACCAGAACATCTCCCTGCTTTTTTGCATCTGCGAAATGCTCTAAGTGTCCCTGATGAACAAGGTCAAAAACTCCGTGACAAAGCACTATTTTCTTGCCTTCTTTTTTTAACTTGTCCCTGATCTTTGGAAAATCATCTCTGGAAATAATTTTATCAGCCGGTGTTCTCATTTAATCCCCTCATATGCCAGAAATCCTGACTTTCTCTTCACTTGGAAGAAGCAAAAACTCACACCATAAATTTCTTTTTCAATTATTTACTTTCCTAAATATTTAAACCAGTCTGCAGTTGCATCCTTGATTGTCTCAGGTGTCCAAACCGGCGCTTTTCTCCAATAATCTATGTTATCCAAGATGTTCTGAACTCCCTGCTCCAGAGTTATCTGTGGATGCCATCCAAGCATCTTCGCTATCTTAGATGTATCTGCATAGGTACAATCCGGCTCACCGGGACGCTTGGGAATATAAACCACGTTTTCTTCCGTTCCACCCAAAAGCTCCACCAGTCTGTTGACTGAATAGGTGTGCTCACTTCCAACATTGAAACGTTCACCCACAACATCCGATTTTGCTGCTGTGTAGAATGCATCAACAATATCTGTCACATAGGTGAAGTCTCTTGTCTGTTCACCTGTTCCCACAACTGTGAACGGTTTTCCTGCGAGCTTCTGTCCAAGGAACACCCCAAACACCGCACCATAGGTTCCTGAAGTACGTGAGCGTGGTCCATATACATTAAAGAGACACAGCGAAACAACCGGTAGTCCATACACCTTCGCGTAGTGGAGCGCCAGCTCTTCACCGAGTCTCTTAGTAAGTGCATAAGGATACTCAGGTCTTATATCTGCTTTTTCATCTGTCGGGAATTTATCTGGAATGCCGTAGCATGACGACGAAGCGGTATACATAAACCGCTTTACACCTGCTGCCTTGGCTGCCTGCAGAACCGAGAAGGTTCCATCTACATTAGAATGAAAATATTCATCAGGATGCTGAATCGAGGGTACTATGTCTGCGAGAGCCGCAAAATGAAATACCCAGTCGATGCCCTCAAACAAAGGCATAATCTTATCCGTATTACAAATATCTTCAACAACAACCTTGAGCGAAGGATTGCCTTTTTGATGCTCAAGATTCTCAAGTCTTCCTGTGCTGCAATTATCAATTACAGTCACCTCATGGCCTTCAGCAAGAAGTCTGTCCACCATGTGTGAACCTATAAAACCACAGCCACCTGTTACAATAGTTTTCATGAATAATCCCCCTCATACTAATGACAACTATCAATTTTCAACTGTTATACCTTTTCAGTTTTTAGTTCCTCTACTACTGAATTTATGTCAACTGAAGTTCCGTTCTTGTTAATGATGTCAATAACCTTTTCTACATACTCAATTGGTTCCTCTAGTTCGTCCGCAATTGCTATGGCGTCTTTTCCTTTGGTTAGTTTTTTATATACTTTTTCAACAAGAAGTTGTTCTCTCCCTTTTTCTATTCCCTCTTCTATTCCAGCTTCTCTTCCTTTCCGTCTTTCTTCCTGAACATCAAAACCTTCCCAATCATCAAAAAGTCCCATATGCTTTCTCTCCTTAATGATATTCTATCAAATAATTTGCAAATTGCCTCAAATCATCCATGATAAGATCCGGCTTGCATTCTTCCTCCAAACCATCTTCTCCATAACCGGAATTTAAAAGAACAGTCTTCACTCCAACATTTTGTCCCAGAAAAATGTCACAGGCACGATCTCCAACCATGAACGACCTGCTAAGGTCAATATCATAATCCTTGCATGCCTGATCTATCATCCCAGTCTTGGGTTTGCGGCAATTGCATACATTTGCGTACTTTGAGACAATACCCTGCGGATGATGTGGGCAATAATACAGGGCATCAACTCCTGTTTGTTCCATTACAATTCGATTCATTTCTTTCAAATCGTCTTCAGAATATAGCCCCTTGGCAACTGCACTCTGATTAGTAATGATTATTGTCAGGTATCCAAGCTCCTTAATAGTTTCTATACACCCTGACGCATAGGAATATATCTCCAGTTCCTCAATTGAAGAAATCGCATAACCCTTTTCTACGGTTATGACTCCATCTCTGTCCAAAAAAATCGCTTTTTTCATCATACTGCATTTCAGAATTTACTTCTGCTATATTCTTCTCTCTTCCTAAACATCAAAGCCTTCGCAATCATCAAAAGACGCCCCGTATTTTCTCTCCTTCTGATTACCCATAGCATTCGAAATTCATTAAACAAAAAAATCGTGTATCCATATATATTATATCGTCATTTTGAATATTTTAATAATAAATTATTCATAAATACATTTAAAAGTCATTCTCTAAAAAAGGCGCCCTCCGTATGGAGAGCGCCTTGGAAGATTTATTTTGAAACTGTGTATTTTTATTATTAGCCCTGAAGTAGTGACATAACACCCTGTGTACTCTGGTTTGCCTGAGCCAGCATGGACTGTCCTGCCTGTGCGAGGATGTTGTTCTTGCTGTAGGTAACCATCTCTTCTGCCATATCTGTATCTCTGATTCTGGACTCAGCGGCTGTTGTATTCTCAACTACGTTATCCAGGTTCTTGATTGTATGCTCTAACCTATTCTGGATAGCACCGAGTTCTGATCTTTGCTCGGATACAACCTTAAGTGCATCTTCGATTGCATCTATTGCGTATGTTGCTGCGATGCCAAGAGGATCAGATACCTGAAGCTGCTGTATTCCAAGATTTGCAGAATTCATTACCTGAACATTCATCATTATCTTGTTGGTCATATCTGCATCAGAACCTACATGAAGCTGTAATCCAAGATCTTTAGCTACTCTGGCAGTTCCTTTTTGAATTGAGAATGTTAATATAGTCTCATCGTTTGTTGCCGCCGTTACGCGCTCACCATATCCGGATGTTGTTGCTGTACCTGTAGTTGCTCTGCATCCAACCTGCACCATATTGACCTTATTGCTATCAACACCGATCAGATTAGCCTGTTTCAATGCTTCATTCATTTTCTCAACTGCAGAAGCTATAGTAATATTCTTTGAAAGACCCGCATCTACAGCTACTCTTGTACTTCCAGTCTCACCAGGGGATGTACCTGCTGGTATGAATACCTTTGCTCCGTCTATTACTTTTGCCTGAAGTTCTTCTCTTGAATACTCCTGATCACCAACTTTGAATACCGGTGTCTGACTATCGTACGAACTTATTGCCGGAACATAAGTTGTACCATTTATTGTAACGGATGTGGTTGATGCAAGTGCCGCAGAAATACCTGCCTGTAAATAGCCTATTGTATCCATGCTCTGATCATACAAGTGATATTCTTTTCCTGCAATCTTTGTATCATCACTAGATTTGAGATAACAGGTAAATGTGCCATATGATCCTAAATCTGCAAGAGTTCCATCTAGTCCTGCATCATGTGTAACCATGTATTTATTATAATTTCCGGTGCCTCCCTTAAGAAGGTAGGTCTCGTTAAATTTAGTTGTCTCCGCAACTCGATCTATTTCTGTTGTAAGCTGAGCTATCTCGTTTTGAATGGCATCACGGTCAACCTGACTGTTTGTTCCATTAGCTGCCTGTACTGCAAGCTCATTCATTCTCTGAAGCATATCGTGTACTTCTGTGAGTGCACCTTCTGCTGTCTGTACTGCACTTACGCCATCATCAGCATTTGTTGATGCTCT
Source organism: Butyrivibrio sp. INlla16 (assembly GCF_900104155.1). Taxonomy (GTDB): domain Bacteria; phylum Bacillota; class Clostridia; order Lachnospirales; family Lachnospiraceae; genus Butyrivibrio. The sequence continues at coordinate 20,262 of NZ_FMYB01000037.1, read as the reverse complement.
ATCAAGACCTCTCATCTGCTTTCTCATTTTTTCACTGATGGATAATCCTGCTGCATCATCCGCTGCTCTGTTTATTTTATAACCTGAGGAAAGTTTTTCAGAAGACTTTGCCTGACCACTTGTTGTAATGCCAAGCATTCTGTTAGAATTCATCGCCGTTAAATTATGCTGGATAACCATATTATACCTCCATGTGGGTGCAGTCTCTCCCTCTGATCCGTAGAGTCCGAGCCTGCTGCTTGATACTTTAATTCAAAATAATAGTTACTTATTAAGTTGAGTGCGCTCCCACATCGATCATCCTTGACGATGTTTTATTTGTTTTACACTCTATATATCGTTCCGATTTTTGATTACTTAACCCCTTTTTAAAATTTTTTTTGAATTTTTATTTCATTTTGTTTGAAAATAAGTACAAAAAAGCGAAGAAACGCTGTATTTAAGCGCATCTTCGCTTTATCTAATTCTATTATATTTTTATGTTTTTTCTCAATGATTTACAGAATTCCCTCTCCTTCTGAAACATGTTGTCCCTATATAATATCAAAAACTTTTTGCAACTCCTTTTTAAGACTATCTGCCTCATTCGGAAGATTATGATAATATTTTGCAGCCATATCCAACGTCACGCATGCTTCCTCATTATCATTAAGCTGCATGAGTATATCGGGTTTTTCATATATATCATCCAACCAAAATGCTTCTATCATTGCATTTACAGTCATATCAATTATTTCAAATCTTAATTTTTGAAGCTTGCTTTTCTTCTTAGCATACTTAGGATCACATATATCATGATACTTACTTACTCTTAAAAGTTGTATACATAAATCTTCAACTTCTCTGGCACGCTGAGCTAACTCATCCAAATCATCGCACCATTTTCGTATTTTATTCAATAACTCTTCATAAGTATAATCATTCTGAATGTTATCCAATTGACTCATAATTCCATCGACATCATACTCCTTGACACATATTTCTTCAGAGACTTCTCTTAACGACATAATCCTGCTACCATGAATCAAAGCCCCGCCTTCTGTTGCATCAATCACCTGGCTGTTTGGACAAGCTGCAATGCGTCTTTCTATAAAGTCTCTATTTGCCATCCACACCTCACTTGATCTAACCGGCTGACCATTTATACCTTCAAGCATAATCACGTTTGTATCCATATCTTTATCCTCAATATCGTCCACATGATGCTTATCACCTTCAAAAGCCAAATCCTGTCCTATAAGAATTACAGTCTTTACTCCCAATGCTTCACAAATATTCAGGCATCCCCCTGCTACATTACCACCTTGATCAAAATGTTGAACTCCTACCTTATCTCCGAATAGTTCCTGTTCATATCTTTGGGCATGATAATATATACATCTATTTCCAAACATTTCCTGCGCTCTATAATTAGCCTGATACGAGCATATAAGATATGCTTTTCTGGCAACTGGTACATCCATAAACATAGGATCTTTAAAACTATCCAAAGTAACTATGGCATCTGGCACTATTCCGTGTTTATCCAGTGCACCTACCGCACGATCTGTGGACAATATAAAGCATTTTCCTTTCATCTCTTTCAAAATATGGACATTTTTATTTAAAGAAGGTCCTGCTGCCACTATAACCACCGGGATATCATCAGGGATTTTCTCTTTCAATTCAGGCAAAAAATGTGCTTTTTGAGCATTCTTCCATCCATGCATTCTACACCTTAATGCCTCTTTACTCCCTCCTTTTAGAAATGCACGTTTAAAGCCAACCAAGGCCTCCAATTCATGACATAGCTTATTAAATATCTCATTTTCAGAATAAAATGGTGTGATTACACCAATAATTTCCGGCGCAAAAGCAGCAACTTCAGGAAGAATACTTTCCACCATTAGTTTTTTTTGCTTTTCTGTTATAAATAAAGTAACTCTGTTATCCTTAATTATGTCAGTTATATCACAACATCCGCACAAAAAAGAAAACAAACTCTCATTTGGTTCAAACACGTAAAAAGTCGTGTCCCACCTCATTTTCTTCATGAGCGATCGTAGAAAACTACCATTAGATATACCAAGCATCACAACAATGGCTTTTCTGTATATTCTTCCTTGCTTTTGAGCCCAACGCTCTGCTTCGTATGATGGGCTGTATGAACTATTCAATCTGATGTCATCACCGGATTGCTCTCCTCGTACGAATATGATTGTTTCGCCATTTTTTGCCTTTTCGAAATAATATAGCTGTTCCTCGATACCACTAACTTCGAGTTTTTCACCATACCTCTTCTCAAAAGACTCCATATTTTGTTTTCTAAGAAATTCGTCAATCTTCATTCGTACTTTAAGTCCTATCCATTCTGTACTTCTAACCCTATTCTCTTTATAACCTGTCTAGCTTCATAAATATTCAGGCAAAATATCCAGCAGTTTTTTCATCAATGCTTCAAATGTCATTCTCTGTAATGCCCCTTCCTTGCACTTAGTAGCAACCGCCTTTCTTTCATCTTCATGTTCAAGGAAGTAATGAAGTTTATCAATCAGTTCTTCTTTTGACCTGAAGTACTCCACAGTTCCCTCCGGCATGATTTTATGAATATCACACCAATCATGTTCAGGAGGTATATAGTTCGACAGATAAAATGCCCCACTCAGCATACTCTCCCAGGCTCTTGCTGCGGCAGTTGTCACAATATTATTCCCCATAACGATTTTGGATGACTGGTAAATTTTAGATAATACCTCCCCGTTTTCAGCCGGTCCCATAGCATACTTTTCATATTTGGGATTGGTCTTCCATCCGTTACCCCACAGTTTAATATTATCGAACCCGGCTTCTAATATCCAATCAACCAGCACTTGTCTGAAAACTCTTTGATTGAACCATGTATATGTTTCATTTGCCATTAGATTAACGGCAGATTCATTTAAAACATATCCCTGTTCATCAAATCCATCCCTGATAAATATCCTAAACTCTTCTTCACTGTACAAAAACTCACCCATGTAAGCCATTTTTTCATATTTATCAAAAATTAATCTGAATATATTTTGAGTTTTTTCATCCATATTAAATCTGCCAACAGTTTCTTCAATCCACACATTGACATCACTTGCATGACATACAAAACAAATGTCAGCGGAATACTTTTGCTTTTCTTCTTCACTTATTTCATAGGGTTTATAGATATTGGGATTAGCAGGTACCGGAGCATCTATCAGTCTTTCTCCGTATATGTCTGCGAGCACTTTATATGTAAATAAATGATTCAATAAAATATCACGTTTTATCAGCTTGGAATTTGAACTTGGATCCATAATATGAGGCATCGGATCCTGAATCCAAGTAACATAAAATATATTGTTGGGAAACTCTCTGCCATTCTCAAACCTGAAATGATCAAGTATAAAGATAACATCCGGCCTAAATTCGTCCATCACTTTAGCGATTTTAAACATTGTCAATCGCTTGGCGTCATCAGACTCCTTAAGCAAGCGGCATTCACATCCACAATTAATTGCTGCATCCATCGTATTTTTACAATGATACTGTAATACTGTAGTAAATCTTGATGTCCAAAAAAGAATACGTGGTTTCTTTTCTCTTATTCGAATCTCAGATTCTTTTTTTGCCGCCTCGTCACTATAATAGTCCTGTATTCTTTGTTTAGCTCCATCATACTCTTTATAATAATCAAAAATTATTTCATCCACATACCTATACAGACTACTTTCATAATTACATGTACATATATGTTCAGCTGGAAACTCTGTTTCTAAATCACTGTAACATTTGCGAACCCCTTCTTCTCCCACAAGAAAAAAACACCTATTATCGCATAATTCTTCATACGAAGTGCCTATCTGCATAAACACTTCCCATTCCCATTCCTGAAACGCAAAATAAACTGCATTTTTAGCCCCAACTGTCTCCCCCACCAATTGAGTCTTTTCTATTATCAGATCCATTTGGTCCCGAAATACTATATTTTCTATAAATGTACACTTTCTTGACAACCGACTAAAATCAATCTCATTTTTCACAAATCCTTTGAAAAGCTTCTCTTTTCTATTAACAGCAATTATCAGTTTTTCCCCGCAATAAAAGACCTGCCAATCCGGCAAATCTTTTGATTCTCCATAAAAAAACTTGTAATCCTTAAATAATTTCTTATTTCTACTATAAGCCTGCTGAGAATAGGGAATAAATCTATCAAAATAATTATCATCCAAAAGAGTATAAGCATTTTTGTCATGATAAACTTCAAATAATTCAATAAGTAATTTTATTATTTCTTCATCATCACTTTCAGCTTCATATACATATACTTTTTCCCATAATAAATCTGCTCTTTTATCAGGAAACGCCTTTTCCATAGCTCCAATCATCTGCATTGCTTCCGATAAAAAACCCTTTTCTATAAATGTATGAACAGATACTATCGATTGGTCAAATAAGTTATTATTCTGATCTTCGGTCATACTATGCTCCTACTCTTTATTCAAGCTCGTTCATCTCGTCCGCTTCCTATCCACCTCGCCAATAAAAAGCATTTAAAATCAAATATTATCCACATATGTTTCTATCATAGATAACGCTTTTTTGAATTCTATTTCTATTACACTTTCAATCTTTGAAGTATCTAAAGAAAGATTTAAAGGCCTATCTTCGGGAAATGAAAAACTATTCAATGGCTCACATGTAATCTCCGTTGTTTCATCAACATTCAACGCCTTAGCCATTTCTTTGGCGAGATTGTATCTGCTATAGCTTTCAGGCGCTGCAACATTATAAAGTCCGATAAGGCCTCTATCTATTCCACTTAATATACATTCTGCAGTATCTCCTACATAAGTAGGATTAAAAACAAGCCCCTCTATACAACGGATTTTCCCTTTCTTGGCACCATTATATAAATCCGCAAAAAGATGCTTTCCTTCACAAGAAAGATCATATTGCTTAGATATTCTGTATATAAGTCCGTCACTTATATTTTCTAATATATATTTCTCTATTGCCTCTTTTTGTTCTCCATAGACACATACAGGGTTTGTTGGCGACTCTTCAGTATAATGGCCTTCTTTTCCATCAAAAACGCAATCACTTGACAAAAAGACTATCTTTATCCCAGCCTGATGAAGCTTTTCTATAAGTAATTTGGTTCCAACCACATTAACTTTTTCTGATAACGCTCTGTTTTTGTAACACTCATTCAGATTTGTTATAGCACCTGTTATAACTGCCACATTCTCTTGCTTCTTTTCTGGCTCAAAATACTTCAAAAGACGTTCGGGGTCATCATCACCTATGCAATATTTTTCAATCCCATCCTGTTGCCCCGTCGTAGAAGTACCAAGAACATTTAGATTTTGTTCCTTACATAAATCATATAACCGCTTACCAATTAAACCTGTTGCACCGACTATAAAAATCATTTTTCTTAGTTCCTTCTGTCAATTGTTACTTCAAAATGATGAGCATATTACTTTTTCATAAATGCAAGATATTGCAATCCTCTTCCAAATGCCTTGAAAAAGTCAGGATATTTTGACATATCAACCCTTTCACCGGATAAAACCTCATCCAATGCATTTATTATTTCATCATACACAAGGCAAAAGTCATTTCCTAAAACATTCATTTCAGGTCTATGTTCCTTCAGATTTTCGACTATTTCACGTAAAATAGTCTCGTCATATTCCTGTTCATAGGTGTTTTCAAGACTCTTTATCTTTGAAAAGAATTCCACAAGTCTGGCACTTTCCGAAGCATCAAGCTTATTCTCATTAAGACCTGCCATTATAAAGCTCATCCGTTTTGTATTAAACTGCTCTTTGTAATCAGACAGTTCGTCGTACCAGATATCTTTATACCAGGAATAATTTGTGAAAATGTTGGGACTTCCGCCCAATAAATCGCAACCATCAAAGGTATCTAATGCGTCTCCCACGCTATATTCGCATCCATTAGAAAATGCAGGATTGAAAATATTATCTTCTATCCAATCCTTTGCAGGTCTTGATACACCTCTTAAAGCTGCAAGCTGTTTTTCAAATATAGGAATTAAAAATCTTACTTTATCATCAAGAGCCTTGATATCCTTTGTTAAATACAGACCTATCAATCTTTTCATAAGTTCAATAAAAATGCAGATATCATCAGAACATGTAATGGCTATAACGCCACCATCATTAGTAAGAGTAATTAGTTTCTTGCAGATATCTCTCGCGTTCGGAACATATCCAAGAAAGCCTTCAGCTACCACAATATCGTATTTCTTATCACTCCTGTAATTCTCTATCTGCTCATTGATTATTGAATATTTATATTCACTAATCCCTCTCTGAGAAAAAAGTTCTCTTATTCTTTCAACACCTGTCAAATTCGGCTCAACCAGATCAATATGCTCTACCCCCCAGTGAATAGGGGCAAGCGCATTATGCCCACCTCCCGGACCAACTTCCAGCATCTGTGCCCCTTTAAAGGCCACAGTCGGCAATCCGCACTGTCGATACAGTTTTTGTCTACGCTTATAGTGAACTTCAATATCCGTGATATCCTGATTTACAGGAGATATTTTATTTTTTCCATAGAAATCCAGGTAATCATTCTTCATACAAATAATCCTTATATCATTCAAAGAAAATGAAACTGTAATCCCCTGTGTAGCCCCATTCCTTATATAACCATTCCCACTCATCAACAGCATAATAGCTTGCGCAGGTAAGCTGCCAATATAGCATATTCATCTCTTCACGGTCATTTCTGAATGATTCGACCATGATATAGCTATCCCCCTTACTCACCCGTTCTATTTCCATGATGGCTTTTTTTAAATCATATACCTTCAGATTATGCAGCGTAGTAAGTGATATCACCAGGTCAAACTCGTTATCGTCATAAGGAATATTCTGTGCTTCTCCGTATTTTATCCGATCCCTGATTTCTTCCTTGGCATGTTCCAATGCATAATCGGATATGTCTATCCCATACACTTCCACACCCGGCACTACTTGTGTAAACTCATATAATAGATGTGCCATTCCGCAACCCACATCAAGTATTTTCTGGCCCGGTTTTATATCGTAATGCTCAGCCATACGCTCAGCGACTATGCGCCATCTTCCATCATAGCGATAACCGCCATACCCATACTTTCTGTCACCATCCCAATAATCATAGCCATATTTTTTTGCCACAACAGCGCACTCGGCTTTATCATCGCTTATGACACGTCCTACATAATCTCTCTTAGTAGCCTTATGAAGATCGGATACAAAATCTATATATGCCATTAATACCTTCCTCTTTCACATCAGATCCCTTATTGCCTGTGCTATTTGTTCTTTTCCAACACCGTTGTTTTGTTTAACTTCCGCATAAGTCCCATAACCGCTGGAAAAGCCTTTCAAACCTATTCTCTTAAATTCCACAGCCTTACCATATTCAGCTATTACTTCGGAAACAGCACTGCCTATACCACCGATAACATTATGATCTTCAACTGTTAATATTTTTCCAGTCTCATCTATCGCAGCTTCAATAATTTCTCTGTCAAAAGGTTTGATAGTATGTATGTTGATGACACGTATACTAATCCCATCACTTTTTAGCTTATCTACCACGTCCAACACGTCCTTGAGAATGCTTCCGGTTCCTACAATGGTCAAATCGTCACCATCTCTTAGAGCAATTCCTTTACCGATAACATACTCATAATCATTGTCATAAATTTCAGGTTCTTTATTAGTTCCGAGCCTTAAATAGATAGGTCCGTTGAATTCGTATGCTGCTCTGGTTGCCTTCATAACTTCCATAGGGCTTGCTGGAGACAATATTGTCAGATTGGGCAAACTTCTAAGGCCGCCCAAATCCTCCGTGGTATGATGGGTAGGGCCAAGCGCACTGTAAACCTCTCCTGCTCCGGTTCCAACTATTTTTACATTCTGATTCTGAAGGCACACATCATTACGAATGAATTCATAGGCGCGATATGCCAAAAAAGAACCTATCGTATATGCAAAAGGAATCTTACCTCTGCTTGCCATACCTGCTGCCATGCCAAGCATGTTTGCCTCTGATATTCCGATATTCAGGTATTGTTCTGAAAGATCCTTCCTGTACTTATCGTATACTATTGCTCCGTTATCAGATATCAGTGCATAAACTCTCTTATCATTCATTGCCAGATCATAAAGTGTATTAAGATATGCAGTTCTCATTTTGCAGGTGTCCTCCATTAATTATGAGATAAGCTTGCATCGTTATACTAATGAATCAATTCTTCATCACTGATTTCAAGTTCCCTCATAAGGATTGGCAGTTCTTCCTCATTAGGCATTCTGCAATGCCAGATTGGCTTATTCTCCATAAATGATACGCCTTTTCCCTTAATTGTATTAGCTATCACCAAGACAGGCTTTCCGTCTTCTCTATGTAGCAGAGCCTCTCTTATTTCAGAATGGTTATGCCCATCTATCTCTATTACATGCCAGCCAAATGCACGCCATTTATCTCCAAAAGGCTTCATATTAACAATATTTTCCAATTTATCCATCGCCTGAAGCTTATTGTGATCCACTATCACGGTGAGATTATCAAGTCCCAATGTAGGTGCTGATAAAGCACCTTCCCATATGGATCCTTCCTGACATTCACCATCACCAAGTATTGCATATACATGGTTCTCTTTATTATCCACCATGTTTGCATACGCAATTCCAATGCTAAAGGACAATCCGTGCCCCAGCGCACCTGTCGAAGCTTCAACGCCTGGAATATCCCCCAGTTTAGGATGCTCTCCAAAGCTTGAGCCTGGTCTTCCAACATTCCATAATTCCTTTTCTTCAAAAAAACCTGCCATCTGAAGAGCGGAATATAATGCATAGCTTGCATGTCCCTTACTAAGGATAAAGAAGTCCCGATCTTCCCACTTAGGATTTTGGGCATCATACTTAAGCACATCGCCAAAATAGATAACCGCTATCAGATCCGCCATAGACAACGCTCCCGCCAGGTGTCCACCACCTGATGCATGTGCTATTCTATAAATATTTTTGCGTATTCTTTTTGCATACTCTACAGTATTGTTCATAACCTGTCCCTTTTAAATGAAATTGATATGCTTTTTATCAAGACTAAAGAAAGTGTTAAGCAGTTCATTCCTGTCATCGTATACACAATGATGATTACATTCTTTGCAGGCATCAAATTCTTTATATCGCTTTACTACTTCCGGATCGAACCACAAATCCTTAAATGACCTGTCCACCAAATCTCCCACAACGCCTGAAGCAACATAAGCCTTATCATGACAAAAATAAACTTTGCTGTCTGCTGCAATAACGCAGAATATTCGATTAATGTAGCATTTATCATATTTTCTGCTAAAAACAAGTGCTGAATCAAAATCACCTTCGTACTTATTTATAACCCTGAAACCATCCCCATTTAATTCCTCCGCCTTATGAAGCTGCTCGATTACAGATTCTTTAAAGGGAGCATGGTATTCAAATAAGTCCTTTGTAACCCTTGCAGCAAACTTTATGTGATTTACGCCAAGCTGCTTCGTAAGCTTAGCCATCTCAAGCACCTGATCAGCATTTTCATGATTGATTACAAAATTGACACCTAGCTCACAGTCATTCCCCTTAATCTTTGCAAAATGCTTTAGATTTTCACAGGTCTCTTCAAAAGCTGATTCTGGAATACTTCTTGTCCTTGCGTATGTGGCAGCATTTGCAGAATCAAAAGATACTCTAACCCATTTGGCTTTAGTAAGTACCTCTGCCTTTTCATCCTTTAACAATTGACCGTTAGTGATAATGGACAGATCGATTTTTTTATCAAGCATTCCTTCCATTGCCTGCACAATATGCGGATATACCAAAGGTTCGCCACCCCCGCTGAAGGTAACCGCCTTGACCCCCATATCACCCATATCGTTAATTATTTCCTGCATTTTATCCCATGGTATCTGATCCTGCTTGTTGACAGAATCGCGCAGTCCAAGGGCACTGTCTGCATAACTGCAGTAATAGCATCGATGATTACAATAATTTGTCGGCTTGATCCTTATATATATGGGTGCAATTCTTTCCCCATTTCCTATCTTATTAAGTGCCTCAGCATGTGCGAAAATTTTGAGATTACTATATGGTGTGGCCTTGTCCATATTCCCTCCAATCATGGTCCTATCGACTCATTAGATAAAATTTATATGTTCTCCTGGATAACGTAATTCCTCAAGATATTTATTCATCTCATCTAGTCTGCAATTCTTACGACAATTCTTTTTTATAAAATCACCACAGAATATGTTTCTAATATTCTTAGCTCGTTCAGATTCCCATATTTTATCGAAGTCCTCATTATTGATATTTCCATATATGTACTCATCCTGCCCCATAAAAACTATGCAGGGAAATACTTCTCCAGCGGAATCCATATAAGCCATAAAATGAAGTCCGCAGCAATCATGATACGGTTTTTCCATTCCAAGGTTCTCTATTGACTGAGACCGGAAGTATATCTTGAAATCATCTGTCTGAAGAGTTCTGAGTTCCTTACCTATATCTTCTGCTTCAGAATAATCGACCTGAAGCTTTGCCTTGCTTGAGGGGTGCTGTGAAAATGGCTTAACAGTGAAATAATCAAAACCAATCTCTTTCATCATCTTCCCGAGCGTAACCACTTCATCTTTGTTTTCCGGAAGAAGAAGGAGCTGTGCTCCAAGAGTAGTCTTCAATTTTTGGTTTCTCTTAACCTTTACTGTGTCCTCCATGTTCTTTAAGACCTTTTGAAGATCACCTTTTTTGCACTGATGAATATATTCATATGTTTTATCTGTTGCTCCGGCTATACTGTATCTGACCCAAGTCAATGACTTAAGACAATCTGCTGCTTTTTCACCTGTAAAGAGAGCTCCGTTAGTTGACATTGCAGCATCTATTCCATTGTCCTTTGTGGCATTGATAATCTCAGGTGCCTTAGGATGAGCCATAGGTTCACCCTCTCCTGCATAGATAATGCTCTTTAGCCCTTTTCTCCCAAGAATCTCAAGATTCCGTATCAGTACATCCTTATCAAGCATCCTGGGCTGATACTCCATATAATCTACTGCACAAAAAATGCAGCGATGATTGCAAGCTCCGCTAATCCCAATTTCCATTTCTATGGGATAGATGAGCTCGCCTCGCTGCCATGCCGCCACCCTGTCAGGGTGGTATATTAATTTGTGTGAATCCATTCTGATTTTATCTGACATTTTCTTTCCCCCTCGAAAAAATAAATGCCTAATTTTCTTTCCAAATAGGATTTCTAAGTTCCCATTTGCCATCCTTCTTCATCCAGATGTGATCAGATCTCCAGGAATCAATTATTCTCCAAAATTCAATTTCCGAAATATCACAATAGTCCAAAAAAGTTTTAAAGTACTTCTCAGGGAATTCGCCATCATATCTCTTGATAAGCTCTATCCCGTCTTCTCTTGTCATATAACCATCGCGTATTTCATGAGCCGCATCTGCAGTAGCACGTCCAATTCCAAACTTGATAAATGCAAGCCAATAATGGAATCCGTCAATTTCATCATCAAGCGATGCAAAATTCGTATATGTACCAATAGTTCTTTCCTCTGAAGGCAAAAATCCAGTATTCTTTTTACAATATTCGTAATTCCCCCTTGGATTCCACTTTTTGTAATAGGACATAAAGTGTATTTCCGTACCATTTGCCTTTATCTTTTCATAATCTGGCGCCATATACGGATATAGATCCTGTTTGGTAATTCCATATTCAAGAAACTTTTCCGGAGGAATATTAGAAAAATAATGCTTGTTGTGATCGGTTATCTCTCTTGTAGGAGAGTCAGCATTCTTCATATCTCCGCCATATTCAACTTCACCATTCTCGCCATACATAATAAGCGGTATATTATATTCCACACTTATCTTCAAAGGAAAATTCGTCTGACCATAAATAAACGGCTGAAACGGATCACCCATTATTTCAAAGGACAATTTTGTCAGTTGTCTTTTGACTTTCTGATTTGGAGAAAAAAGTATATTATCAAAGCCTGCTTCAATGAAATTAGAAAGATTGCGCTTACCCACAGGGGAGTCAACAAGGGACGCCCATGTCACTGTCAAGGGATGCATTCCATACACTGTCTTTAACTGATGTGCAACAAAACTGCCATCCTTTCCACCTGAGCATGGAACTATCACATCATATGAGCCATCATCTTTTCTAAACCTGTCGCAAAGCTCCTTAAGTTCCTTATCTCTTGCCTCCCAGTCTATTGTATTTTGCTTCTTTTCCGCAAAACGACATGCACTGCATATACCTTCCGAATCAAATGTAATCCTTGGTCTTTGATTCGAAATGGTGCATCTCTTGCAGTACTTAACCTCTTTTGGCAGATTGTACATTTCAATCAAATTGTGCTTCTTCATTTTCATTACCCCCTTCAAGAAAAATATGTCCTGTTCAACTATTATAAAAAACCACCTGCAATAAAAGCCGCCACCATTTTTATATCGAAACTCATGCCTTATCTTAGCTAATTCATACCTTCATCAATAGCTTCTTTTATTTTTTCTTTTAACGAATCACATTCCTTTGGTAAGTTGTGATAAAAAGCAACTGCATTCGTAAATACCGGCAAGGCCTCTTCATTATTTCTGACCATAAATGTATAATCCGGAATATCGTACAAATCCTTAATCCAGAAATCTTCCATCAAATAATAGGCTGTCTTGTCATAAATTGCAGCTCTGTACTCATCAAGCTTATTCAACTTTTTCATATATTTAGGATCAGCAATATCCTGATATTTACACACTTTTAGAAGTTGATCACAAATCTTCTCTGCTTCTTTTGCATTTTCTGCTATTGAATTAAGATCCTTAATATATTGTCTTTCTCTCTCGACAGTTTCTTTATACTCCTCATCCGTCTGTCCCTTAGGTAACTTCACGAAGATATCTGCTATGTTATACTCTTTATTACAAACTGTATCTATCGTTTCAGATAAAGTCATGATTTCCGTCCCATAAATCTTAGCTCCACCTTCTGTAGCATCTATGACTCTGATAGATGAGTCCATCTTTATTTGTCTTTCAAAAAATTCCTTAAATGCGATCCACATATCATTTGATGTGACCATGCTTCCATCAATACCTTCAATCTCTTTAATAGGGAGAAGATCATCATCAACTTCTTCAACATTATCGGCATGATGTTTGCCATTCAGATGAGCCAGATCCTGTCCAATCAATATAATTGTCTTGATTCCGAGCATTTTGCATAGCACAAAGGATCCGCCTGCCACATTTCCTCCCTGATCCAACCCACTGTCATCCAATACCTTGTCTCCAAGTATGTATCTCTCGTATCGAAGTGCATGATAAAATATACACTTTCCTGAAAAGCGCTTCTGTGTCTCAATGTTTACCTGATGAGAACAGATAAGAGGAACATTCTTTGAAACCTCCACATCCAGGTAATCCGGATTTTTAATCGGATCAAGACTGGTTATAAAATCAGGAACAATTCCAAACTCATTCAAAACGCTTATAGCTCTGTCGGTACATATAATAATTGCCTTGTTTTTAACACGCTCAAGCGCTCTTACATTCTTCCTTAATGAAGGGCCTGCAGAAACAATAATAGCAGGAACTCCTTCCGGTATCAGTTTAATCAGGTCAGAAATAAAGTATGAATTTCTCATATGGTTCCAAGAGTACAATCTACACTCGAAAGATATTCTTCCATAACTGTTCTGGTAATTCTTATTTGCCTCAAAAACCCTTCCAACTTCATCGCAAATATTATCAAACTCTGCATTTACCCCATAAAAGGGAGTATATACTCCATAGAATTCAGGTCTGTTACTAACAGCATCATTTATCATCAAATCAGATAAATGATTGCGTTGGTTTTCATTTATGAAAAACCTTATTCTCATATTCATAAGGAAAATTGTCAAATCAACAAATCCGCAGACAAATGCAAACAAATCTTCCAATGGTTCAAACACATAAAACATGGTATCTGGCCTCAATACCTTAGTTAATGCCTTCAAATATGCTCCTGTGGAAAATCCCAATATTGCAAAAGATGTCTTTCTGTTTATCACCTTCTGTTTTTCAGCCCATTTTTTAGCCTCATAATCAGGGTCATAGCTGCTGATCATTCGCAAATCCCCATATGGTGCTGCACCCCTTATATACAAAACAGGCTCTCCGGACAATGATAACCGCATGTAATACTTCTCATTTTCCATCGGATCAATACTTGGTCTGAACCCATATCTGGCTTCAAATAAAATAAAGTTTCTTTCTCTGAGATTATCATTCAGAACTAAATCTTTTTCTCCAGCCATTAGTGACCTCATCACTTCAAAACGAAACAACTATCAATTCATTTTATAATCAGCTTTACCCTCATTAATCCTTCTGACTAATTCTTCTTTTAGGCTCATACAATCATCAGGAAGCCTTGTATAGTACGTAATTGCATCTTCAAATACCGGTATAGCTTCTTCATTGTTTCTAAGTACCATAGTCGCATCCGGTATCGAATATATATCCTCTATCCAGTAATCCTCCAGTAAAGAGTTCACCGGCGATGCAATAATCCTTTTTCTTAACTCATCCATTTTCTGCAGTTTATTTTCATTATGTGGGTCAGTAATATCTTTAAATTTACATATATTCAAAAGTTGTCTGCATACATCTGAAAGTTCTTCCGAAGCTGCCGCGACAAAATCCAGCTCTTCCAACCACTCACTTAACTTCTTCAAAGTTTCTTTATATTCTTCCCTTGTTTGAACACTCGGAAGATTATTGAATATTCCTTTTACATCGTATGCCTTTTTGCAAACATTATCCGCAACCTCAGAAAGCGTCATGACTTCTGAACCATGTATCATGGCACCTCCCTCTGTAGCATTTATAACTCTTAGTTCCGGATACAACCGAATCTGCCTCTCATAGAAGTCTCTAAATTTCACCCACATAATATTTGACATTATAGGGCGTCCGTCCATACCTTCTATCTCCACATCTTGTATACTCTCTATATCCTTATCTTCTCCAACTGCGTGGGATTCTCCGTTTAGATATGCAAGGTCCTGGCCAATAAGAATTATTGTCTTAATCCCCATTACTCTACAAAGAGAAAAAGAACTCCCTGCTATATTTCCACCATGATCAAAGCCATTTCCATTGTCAACTTTATCACCGAAAAGCATTCTTTCATGCTTTAAGGCATAATAATATATACTTCGTCCAAGGTATTCCCTCTGTGTTACATCATTTAACTGATAAGAACACAAAAGCGATACATTTTCCGTCACCTTCCCCCTGAGGAATTCCGGATCCTTCTCAGTATCAAGTGAAGTGATAATATCTGGTTCAATACCATGTTCATCAAGTAATTTCACCGATCTGTCACAACAGATAATTAGTGCGTGCCCCTTTATTTTTTTGAGAATTTCTACATTTTTGCGAAGGGATGGCCCTGATGCAACTATTACCACGGGTATATCCTTTGGTATCCTCTTCTCCAGGTCAATTATCGACGCTGCTTGTTGCATGTGATTCCAGGCATACATTCTACAGCTAAGAGTTCTTCTTCCATGCACTCTCTGAAAGCTTCTCATTGAACTGGCATTTTTTTCAAGCGCACTGCAGATACTTTTAAATCTTTCATTTGAAGCATAAAAAGGAGTCTCTATAGCCGAAATCTCAGGCCGATATGTTGAGATTTCCCAGAGCATATCATAATCAATTCTCTTTCTTTGTGACTCTGTAATATAAAGCCTTATCCTGTTATTTCTTATTTCTTCAGAGAGATCAATATGAGCACATACAAAAGAGAATAAACCTTCCTCCGGTTCAAATACATAAAATGTAGTATCCGGTCGTAACTTCCTCATTAGTGCCCAAAGATATACGCCTGTTGAAAACCCCAATAACAGTATTGAAGTTCTTCTGTTTATAACATTCAGCCTATCTGCCCATCTGATAGCTTCATAAGACGGAGAGTAGCTGCTATTCATTCGTAAATCACCAAAAGGAGAAGCACCTATTATTTCAAGAACAAATTCTCCGTTTTGGGCTAATGTCATTCTATATTTTTTACTTTCGTTTGGATCTATTTGTGGGCGCAAACCATAACGCTCCTCAAAAGCGTTGAAATTATTTGCTCTCAGAGTCTCATCCACCCTGCATTCCCTTATTATTCCGCCCTCAATAACCATATAGCTATCGCCTCTATATTTATAGAAAACATAAACCGAACACACCCTATGCTACTAATACGCTTCTGCGCACGATCGACATTTACATTGCTGCTCTGTACAGAAAATTACCCAAAAATCCCGGCTATTCATATCCTGTAATTCAGAGTTTTTTCCATATTGGGCGCTTCAAAACCCAGCAGTCATATTCATTCTTTTCAAAAAGATCTTTATTATAAAGACTGTCCACTATCTTCCAGAATTCTGCCTCCGAATAGTTACAAAACTCACAGAAATCCTGTACACATTTAGGATCAAGAGCATGATCAAATTTTCTAACCTTCTCTATTCCTTCCTCTCGCGTGATCAAACCATACCTAATCATACGGGAAGAATAGTCTGTCGCTGCACCATGTCCAAACTTTGGGTATTTTAACCAGGAATGAACCAAGTAAGCACGACTATCTATCTGATCAAAATTCTCCACATGATGCGTCCTGTCCCATTCATGCGTCAGATCATGGAAGCCATGTTTTTTTGCAAATTCATAATTTTTAAAGCTGTTCCACTGGACAAAATAGGATATATAAATTGGATCAAGCTTATTCAATTCTTCATCTTTTGGAGTTCTTGTAAAATATAGGTCCTTTGAAGAAACCCCCGTATTTTCAATCAGTTCTGCTTCATCTACTTCAGAAGCCACTCCATTACTAAGCTGATTTCTAGCTGAATATGTTTCGTTTGCATCCTTCCCGCCATATTCGTAACTAACATTTTCTCCATATACTATAAGTGGGGTATTAAACTTATTTGCCATATAGAGTGGATAAGTATAAATAAGGCGATCAATATACCACGTTGGTTTCCCATAATGTTCAAACATATAGCGCATGATCTTCTTCTGAGCCTGAATATTTGGTTTCATGCTTACTATGTTACAGGCAAACTCTTCTGATAAGTTTTTAAGGTTATGTACCCCTGCATTAGTCATCGGAAAATTATCTTCCACAGAAAAAAGAATAGGGTTCATATTTAATAAATATTTCATCAGATAGACTTGATAATATGAATCCTTCCCCCCAGATACAGCTATTGCACAATCTGGAGCATCTCCATTCATTCCGCGATACTTGTCACAAATAGACTCTAATTCTTTCCATCTGTTTTCCCAATTTACATTCTTACGGTTTTCATATGCTTGACATGCAGAACAAATCCCATCCTCATTAAACGAAATACCCGGACGTGTATTAGGCATAACACATTTTTTACAGTATCGCATTTCACTTGCCTCCTGAATCTATCACAGGACTCTAAGTTCCTTTTTTATCATAAATTATATGTATTTCGTAGCTCTTCTTGTAACGATTTGCAATAATCAGGCAGTTTGCGGTAATACTTTATGCACTCCTCCAATCCCACAATAGCTTCATCATTTGTTCTTAGCATTAACTGCCTGTCTGGAATTGAACAAATATCTTCTATCCAATATTTCTCGAGCAAGACATTAGGGTGATTATTTGAAAGCTCATAGCGCAAAAACTCCAACCTCTTTAGCTTTTTTAAATTTTTTGTATCGTTTATATTATGATACTTGCAAACCTTAAATAATGATTCACATATCTCCGTAAGCTCCATTGCATCTCTTTTAATAATATCCAGTTCATCAATCCACTTACTAATTACTCCAGCACTATTTTCATACTCTTCCTCTGAAATTGCCCGTGGTAAATCCTTGAATAAGCTTTCTATATTGAATTCATTCACACATACCTCATCTGATACTTGCCTTAAAGTCATCAACTCGGTACCATTTATAAGCGCTCCTCCCTCTGTCGCATCAATAACACGAATTTCTTCATGTAAAGCAATTTGTCTTTCAAAAAAATCTTTAAATGCACACCAGATGTCGGTAGTCTCAATCATTGAACCATCAATGCCTTCCACCAACACCTTATTCCCTACAGGCGCTCCATCATTTTTTCCATCCGAATGATGTTGCCCATTCAAAAAAGCCAAATCCTGTCCGATAAGAATTATCGTTCTAATATTCATTTTTAAACACACAGCAAAACTGGCACCGGAAACATTCCCTCCCATTTCCATTTCTTCTACATTATTAAATATTTCTTTCCCAAACAACTCTTCCTCCGGGCTTATATGATCAAAAAAGACGCTCCTCCCCATGAAATATTTCTGGATATCTGCGTTTACCTGCAAAGAACATATAAGTGGTACTTCCATCGTTATATCTGACACAACATACTCTGCACCTTTAGCAGGATCCACAGACGTAATAACATCAGGAACTATTCCATGTTCCGCAAGTGTACTTACTGCCCTATCAACACAGATAATAAGAGCATGCCCTTTTATTTTTTTTAAAACATCCACGTTCTTTTTGAGAGATGGACCTGCTGAAACTATTACCGCAGGCAAATCATCCGGTATTCTACAAGATAAATCCTTTAACCATGAATTATCCGTTAAGTTCGTCCATGCAAATATTCTGTTTTTTAAAGCACCTTTAGCCCATTTAAGCTGAAATCCTATTGCCGTTTCGTTTATAACCTTTGCCTTTTCACAAATCTCATAAAAAAAAGAATCTTGATCATATCCTGGTGTAATTACAGAATAAATATCAGGTCTTCTCTCTTCAATATTTTTAATCAATTCTGCTGTGTATGCAGGAGCCTGTTTGACAGAAACCATAAGAAAAACATGTTCTCTGTCACAAATCAAATCGCAGAAATCAATAAATCCGCACAAGAATGAAAAAAGTCCCTCTGCTGGCTCATATACAATAAACCGTGTATCTTCCTTATACAATTCAACAAGTCTATTCAAATATACCCCTGTGGATAAACCCATAATAAGAATTGTCTTATTTTTCTTACTAAAAAAGTCTTTTTCCGCCCACCTTTGTGCTTCATATTTTGGACTGTATAAGCTATTCATCCTGATCAAGGATTCTTTAGTCTTAACATATAATACAAACTCTCCATCTTTAGCAACTCTTATACTGAATTTTTCACCTTCTAGAGAATCTATTACAGGTCTTATTCCATAAGTACTTTCGTATGCATCAAAGTTCTTTTCTCTAAGCTTTTCATCTACTAATATTTCATCATATCCAAAAGCTGTCATCAGTAACCTCTTTTTCATTCCTACAACAGTCAAATATCTCATTTGATGCATATCTAGACGTCTCAATAGTATTCATTTCAAGTCCATAAGTAGCTAAATTCAAAAGCATGTATACAGAAAGTCACAGCATCATCACTGTAATTATACAATTTATTGTTTCATCCAATCTTCTATTTCAGGATTTATATCATGATGCAAAATATCCGCAGCAAGTATCAAATCTCCTTTTTCATTTGCCTCAGCAAGTCTTGTAAAATCAGTCTGCCACCTCTGCATTTGTACTGCATGCTCTGCATCAGCCTTACCGCTTTGAACAAGTAGCTCTGTAAATGTAACTAAAAGCTTTAATACCGGCGCTATCATTTCCGGTCCACCGGGTTTTCTCTGATATATAGTATCGGCAGCTTTCTCATTATTATTTATAACCTGTCTACCCATATCCTGTAACTGACTCATAAATCCCCCTACACATTTAAATTATCTAACAATTTGCATAATATATTGACAATTATACCATGTAATACCGCTAATTGAAAAGGGCTCTCCCTTGCGGGTAGGGTTGTTTCATGAAGAAGTTTTTGTGCAGGAGAATGCCATAATCAGGTGGAGTAGTTGCTTTTTGAGATGTTATTATCCTATATTCAGCATAAAAAAGCGCATAGTTATCCCTATGCGTCATCAAAAGGAGTAAAGGTATTGTTATTCTCAAAAATCAATACATACTGGGAATTGGTTCAAAAATAAACTTTGCCACACATGTAAGATCCGAGTCCACTTCATCCATTATATCTATCATCTGTATCCGGTTCACAGGATCTTCTAATTGCATCAGCCTTGCTACGTTATATGATATTTTTCGCAAAACGGATAAAGCATCT
>NZ_FMYB01000108.1 GCF_900104155.1 Butyrivibrio sp. INlla16 | reverse complement strand
GATTCCACTTCCTAACAGAAAACCTCGAGGCGCAAGATCAGCATAAATGCTGGGGATGATGGCATTTTTCACCCACCATTACCCCTGAAGAGCCATAACAATGAGTTTTTTTATAGGATAATTGAAATAGTAAACGCGACTTTTTGTCCTCGTCAGGGGCTCAAAAGTCGCGTTAAGTTTTTCAAAAATTGTGATAAAGCCAGTGAAATAGCAGTGAACACCAGTTTGGCATAATATCATTTCGTTAAATCCTAATTTAACGAAATACAGTGTAAATATATACGATAAAACGTGTATTTGTGTACTAGAAAAAAGTTCAAACCCCAGTATTTATCAGTATTAGGGTGAACTTGATGATTAATTGTATTTTACCATACAAAGCATAAATGTCAATTCGCTATTTTTTAAAGTCATACCATTTACAGTCCTTATACTGAGCAGGTAACGCATCAATATTGCCAACACTCTGTATCTAAAGTAATCATGCTCTGATCCTTTATCCCTTCATTTCTTTTATAGGAATCTTTACTTTACAAGCCATTACTTCATCATCACTTAGGGTATCCATATAATCACAGATAATACCACAGTCTCTGATTACTTTTCCATCTTTTTTGGCTACGGCATAATAGTCTAGTGCTCCGCCATAACTGACTCTTTTGTTTACATACCAGAATACAAACATGTCTGGCAGATCAAAAGTCAACTCCGTTATTTCATAATAGTCTTCTATACTATCTTTAAGAATTTTATATGCTTCTTTATTATCCATAATCATGTTAGCTTATGCATCAATCGAATCGTTTGTAGTCAGATTACGCATTCCTCGAAAAGTAAGACCGCTTCGCGCGCATGCAGCTGCTTTTCGCAATCCGTATCACCTAGGACATCATAATAATATTCCTCAATAATCCCTGGAAAATATCTGTGTAGTGTATTAGGACGGATGTTATTCCATTTTTCTATAATTTCTTCATTAAGGCTTTGTGTTTGTTTTGCTACCTTTTTATCCTCTGAATCAGTGTTAAGGAGCATATATTCGGGGCACGTTCCTACCCCTGTGAACTGCGCCATAGCCAAACTTCCCTGAACACTCGGTCCGAATACGATTTCTTTTATCATAGGTTCACCTGTCTTATATTCTTGGTTTTACCATGTTCCCAAGCATTTCCAATGCCTTTTTATAGGACTCCGCCATGGCAAGCGGGCTCTTTACTTCTATTCCAAGCTCTGATAACTTTTCGATTTCCGTAGTTTCTGCAATAAGAAGTGTATCCTTTTCAGACATATGGTGCTCTTTACAATAAGCTATCACTGCATCCGATATGCTGATATCCCCAGAAAGCGTAAGTGTCTCATCAAAAACTTCACTGTGCGTATCCATCCACTTGATATCTGCTTCGTCAGTAAGGACCATAATGACAAATGAGTGGTATCTCTCCCTGAACATCCTTATTTGTCTTGTAAGAATATCCCTGTCAGCATCACCATAGCACACAAAGATATTTGAATAACTGTTATCCTTCATCGTTACCCCTTTTACTTGCAATGGATTGTTGCATTTGCCAATGCTGCATTCTCTTCACTGATCTCAACACTGTTCCATTGGTCCTGTGTTCCGGCATAATATACATCTTTAAGGCTTGTACAATTATTAAAAGCACAAACATTAATCTTGTTTACAGCAGGAATCCATACTTTTTCAAGATATACACAGCTGCTGAACATGGAAGCCGGTATTTCCGTAATGTTGCAATTAACGTATGCGGTTTTCAAGTTCTGGCAGTTAATGAATGTAAATCCCTCCAACGTTGTTACTGATGCCGGGAGCGTCACAGTAGTAAGTCCAGTACAATCCCAAAACGCACTGTCTCCGATAACAGTAACTGAAGAAGGAATGGCTATATCTGTCAGCATATCACAGTCATAAAATGAGTAACTGCCTATCCTTGTAATAGTATTTGGAATGATTATATTTGACAGATTCGAGCAAAAACCAAAGGCGCAGTTACCTATGGATGTTATTCCGGATGCTATATTGATGGTAGTAATATCAGAATGATAATCATACCAGGGTGCCTGTGCTACTTCATAATTGGTCATAAGACCTGTACCGGAAAACGATAAAGTCGCATTTGTTTCAAAACCAGAAAGTGTATATGTGATATTTGTACCTGCAGATCCGGTTTTGCTTATTTTGCCATTGACTTTCACATCACAATATGCAGAAACATAGGCATTATTCTTCTTATTAAAAACACCAACCGATGTTTGACCTTTTCCTACGGCTGTTATAGTCCCATCTTTTGAAACAGTTACAACTGAAGTATCCCCGGATTCCCATTCCAAAGTTTTATCTGTGGTGTTTTCCGGTAATATGGTAGGAATTAGCTTATAGGTTTCACCCTGATTAAGGGTAAGTTCTGTCTTATCCAATGTGATAGAGGTAGCAGCAATTTTAGGCTTTTCAGATTTCTTCTTTATTTTGAGCGTAATCACGCAGGAATATTTCTTTTTATCCTTTGTGGCTATAGTAATCTTGACTGTACCGGCCTTCTTTACGGTAATAACGCCCTTCTTGGTGACAGTTGCATTCTTTTTGCTACTTGTCTTAAAAGTAATCTTATTTGCTTTTATTGTTTTGCTGCCCGACTTAACTGTCAGCTCAATTTTATCTCCAGCATAGACAGTTATAGTCTTTTTCTTGGCTTTCTTTGCAACCTTTACCGTCACCTTAGTAGGGGATGTTGCCGCTTGAGTTGTTATAGGCGCGTAACATGAGAAGCTTAATGCAAATATAGATACAAATAAAAGGAATAAACGTATTATCTTTTTCATTAGCGCAGCCCTCCTGAGGATGTTTTAAAACAATAACATTGTGCATAATTCTTTAATGCTTCATTGGACAATTCCACTTCTAAAAAGCATTAGTAATCCCATACCAATAAAGATAACCATGGCAACAATCCATATCATTCCAAAGATCGTTTCAAAACCCATACCTTCATCAAAGATATCATCTTCCTTATGAAGGATTACTTTAAAGAATATTTCTATTGTAGAAAAAATGAAAACTAAATCATACCCTAATTGGCTTATTCAGGTTCCAATTATAGTAGAACTCTTATCACCTGTTGCGGATGCATACAACATATTACCAATAATCGCATTCAGTATAGACATTACTGGATAGAAAATGACAGAAAGACTGATAAAAAGAATAAATATAGAATAAAAGTCGATATCGCCCCCTGCTTGTATAGTTGAAATAATAGTCATAGTTTCATCAAAAAAGAAGGATGGTGGTATTTTCCATCCAAATATACAAAATAGAAGCACAAACAGTCCATATAGTGGGGTTCTGTGAAGAAAGCCTAAGAAATATGACATATGGAATCCTCCTTGTCGTGCAAATGAAATAATATCTATGAAAATAAATAATCCTCAAAATAGCGAAGGAAGTACAGCATCTCTGTTCAAGTAACTCACTTAATCCAACAATTCATTTTGAACACGGTCCTTAGTTTTTTCCATGTAGTTATAGCTTTTCTTAACGCCCTTTATTACTTCCTTAAGCTTCTTTTTATCGCTGTTGTCGCGTGGTTCATCACTACTAAGCTGTTCTTCCAAAGTGTGAATCTGATCTTTGAGCTCTTCGCATTTATCAATAACACTATGGTATATTTCAAGTGAATCTTTTCTGTGATTGGGATCCTTTATAATAATTCTTTCAAAACATGTGAGTAATTTAGCGCATTCTCTCAGTGTTATCTCAGGAGATGAGGCTAAAATGGCAGAGCCAATTGCGGCCGCTCCAGAACTGGCGGCACCTATTATGGCACCACCACCAGTTATCAGAGCAATACCCCCTGCCATACCAGATCCACCTGCAGCCAGTGCTCCACCACCTATGTATGCCAGACTCGCATTAACTAATGCCTGTCCGCTTAAAGAGGCAAACCCACCTCCTACGAGGCCTACGGCTATAGCGGGAGCAAATGCATATGACAATCCAAACGTTGCAACTGATGTCAATACTACTGTTCCAATTGCTAATAATGCTTTTTTACCTTTTTCATCCAAATATGATACTGATGAATTATATGTTTTCTTTATATCTTTAAAAAATTTCTCATTTACTACATTTTGACGAGAGCATATTATATCAACATAGGTTTCGCTACACTTTAGCCCTTTCCATGGATTTTCCTTTTTATTTGAAGAGTCAAACAAAAAATATGGTGAAAAAAGATACTGTTCCATCATAATTATGAAATACCAATTGTGAGAATCTGTAGTTTCATATTCTTCTGCAAGCTCAATAAAGGTTTTTTCTTCATTGTAAAAATATCCTTTTTCGTCTTCCTTGCCCAGCCCTTTTAAGATTTCGTTTGCCCATTTTATGAGCCATTCGGTTTTCCTTGTCTTATCGCTCTCTTCTTTTGTATGATCTCTGTCGTATGCAATCTTGTTATACTCAAGAGAGTACATAATTCGCATCTGTTGCTCATTAATAGTTAGACATTCCAAATCAGATGGTTTTATTCCTGAATCTGATTCATCCTCTCCAGTTTCTCTTTTTAGATTGATATCTATTCTGGTTACGAGCCCATCAAAATCCGGTCGCGATCCTTTTTTGACTTGATCTGAATATTTATTGTTGAGATATTCTGTGATGTAATCATTAATATTGCGTTCTTGGACTTCATCTATAGGCTTATCAGACAAATGGATTGCAAATGCATCTATAAAAGCTGATTCTTCCACGGATAGCTTCTCTTTCTCAAGTAAAAATGGCTCTTCTGGCATGAGTGTGGTTAGTTAAATACGCTGAAGTCCTCATGCCATGCGGCTTAAGCGTACTTTACACGGTTGCGATTTGGTAACGG
>NZ_FMYB01000118.1 GCF_900104155.1 Butyrivibrio sp. INlla16 | reverse complement strand
TGGGGGGGGTATATTTCATGAATCTAGCAGCAAAAATCTTATTATTGGCTTTTGGTGGGCAGCAGCCGCACTAAATAATTTTTTGGTTTCCGTTTTCGTCATAAGCTGCTGCCTTGTATATACAAAGGCGAATCTTGCTCTTGTCTTTGTTTGTCTAGATGTAAAGTGCAAGTATACCTAGCTTTTACACCAATAAACTAGCCAAAAGATGTAAAAACTAGGTTGTTTTTCGATTGATTTAGCATTATGTAAAACAACTCTTGACATTGTTTTTACAAGGTGCTATATTATAGACATAAGGAACGAGCAACAAAAGAACAATAGCGAGGTAATAAAATGAATGTAGCGTACATTAGAGTATCAACAATCGAGCAAAATGAAGCAAGACAGCTAGAAGCTATGAAAGATAAGCACATAGAAAAATACTTTACAGAAAAGGTATCTGCAAAGAATACCAACCGCCCAAAGCTGCAAGAAATGTTAGATTTTGTAAGAGAGGGTGATACAATATATATACATGACTTTAGCAGACTTGCTAGAAGTACAGAGGATTTATTAAACATAGTAAATCAGCTTAATGATAAAGGCGTTCATCTAGTAAGCAATAAAGAAAACCTAGATACTAGCACACCGACCGGAAAACTACTTCTTACAATGATAGGCGCGATAGCACAATTTGAGCGTGAAAACCTCTTAGAGCGTCAGAGAGAGGGCATAAAGATAGCTAAAGAGCAAGGCAAATTTAAAGGCGGACAACCTAAAGCGATAGATAAAGAGCTTTTCCAAGAGCTGAAAGAAAAGTATAACCGCCGCGAGATAAACAAAGTACAGTTTGCAAAGCTGCTAAACGTAAGCAGACCGACACTTGATAAGCTGCTAGCAGCAGAATAAAATATAAATCACAAGAGGGATTGATAATATCTCTTTCCCTCTTGTAAAGAAAGAGAGGGATAATAATATGCAAGAAAGAAAACATGGTGTAGAGAGATTACTGAGGGCAATAGAACAGAATATAGACGATAGCAATATTAGCACTCTGGCAAAGCTATTGAATTATCACGAACCGCAACTAAAAGAGGATATAGAAGCCATTAAGCTAGTAACAATAGAGAATAAATAATAAAGTCATTTTTATAGGACAACTAAAATATTATAATTTTTATATCAAAGAAAGAGAGGATTTTAGAACATGGCAAAGAAAGCGCATTATGTAGTAAGTGAAGCAAAGAAAACTGTTACTTATACTGTTGGTACTCTGACAGAGAAAGAGCGCGCAGAAGTAGCAGAGTATAAAGAGGGCGGTTATGAGATAGTTATTAAGCAGAAAGAGAAGAAAAAGGGATTAACCTTTGACGATATGAAGAAGAAAGCAAAGGGCAAGACTTTTGAAAA
The DNA here is from genome assembly GCF_900104155.1 of Butyrivibrio sp. INlla16. Classification (GTDB taxonomy): domain Bacteria; phylum Bacillota; class Clostridia; order Lachnospirales; family Lachnospiraceae; genus Butyrivibrio. The sequence continues at coordinate 1,764 of NZ_FMYB01000118.1, read as the reverse complement.
AGAGCTTTTAGAGAAGATTGAGAACAAAGAAAACTATATGCAAATTAGAAAATGGTTTTTGGAGCAGACAAAATAATCATGTTAAACATGGATAATAAACCAAGCACAGATAGTATTCCTTTTCTTTTGTTCATGGAAGAACAAGAGGAGCTACAAAGGCAGCAGCTTTTAAAAGAGGACACCAACCGCCGCGATCGTGAGCAATCTGAGGATAACTTTCAAAACTCATTTAAAGGCGATTTTAGGCGATTTTAGAAAATTTTTGAACAAGAATACATCTGAGAGATAATAAGAGCTTTTAAGGGCAAATTAAAGAAGCCTGAGAAAGCTCTTTTCTTTTCTGTTGATAAGCTGCTGCCTCATAGAGGTACAAAAACCTTGTTATCTATCTCTTTTGTTTTTTATATCCAACTGACAGATATATTTAAAAATATTTATTATATTTTAAATACTTAGGAAAAATCGAAAAGCTGAAAAAGCGCATGGTTATGCGGAAAACTGCAAATTTCGCTCAATACACTTTGGTGGTTCGCTCAATACACTTTGGTGGTTCACTATATACAAAATGGTGGTTCGCTCAATACATTTTGGTGGTCTTTTGTTATGACAAGGCAGCAGCAGACCGCAAACCGCTATAACATATTTCTGCTATGTGTTATAATAAACCAAAAACGCAAGGGGAGAGCAGCATGGGGGCAGCAGACAGAAAGAGAGAGATAGAAAGATACTCAAACGCACATCAAACTGTTGTTAAAAGTAATGAGATTGTAATGAAAGCAACATACAATCTGACCGCAGAAGAACAGAAACTCTTATGTTTTGTTATTTCCAAGATAAAACCAACTGATAAAGAGTTTGAAAGATATACATTATCTGCAAAGGACTTTGGAGAGCTATGCGGAATAGATGATAAACACATATACAGAGATTTTAAGAAGATGATAGAGAGCTTTGATAATAAAGCTCAATGGATTGAAATAGGCAATAATCAGATAAGAATGAGAGTATTTAGTGAAGCTGAATATAACTCAAAGCAAGGGAGTATAACAGTAGTTATAAACAGTAGACTAAAGAAATATCTATTAGATTTACAAGGCAATTATACACAATACGAATTATGGAATATATTAAGTCTAAAGAGTAAGTATAGTATAAGGCTTTATGAGATATTTAGAGCGCATGAATTTAAGCATGAGATACAATTTAAACTTGATGATTTTAAGAAGCTGATATGCGCAGATAATTATGATTTATTTGCTAATCTGAAAGTTAGAGTAATCAATAGAGCAATAAAAGAGATAAACGATTATACAGATTTACAAGTATCTTATGACACAATAGTAGAAGAAAGCAGAAGCCATAAAGTAAAAGGATTGATATTTACTATCACAAAGAAGCCAAAGCAAGAAGCATTAGCAACTTATTGGAAAACAGTAGACAGAGTAAACAAAAGAGAAAATCAATATCCTGGACAACTAAATCTATTTGCTACTAATGAGGATATGGAAGAAGTATATAATGCTACTCAGATTATTGTAGATAATGGGCAGCAGCCAGAGGGGGCAGCAGAAAATGACAAGTAAAGAATTAGCAGAGTTATTAGATGTATCAAAGCGGACTATAAATAATAAAATAAAAAAGCTAAAGATAAAGCCTACAATGATAGGTAATAGATATGATATAGCCGCGGAAGATGTAGAGAAGATTATTAAAAATATCTGCAAAGAGAATTATTCAGAGTTTTTGGAAAAAGCCAAAGCATTT
>NZ_FMYB01000131.1 GCF_900104155.1 Butyrivibrio sp. INlla16 | reverse complement strand
AAGAGAGAATGCCGGAATGAGTAGCGAGATGGAGGTGAGAATCCTCCAGGCCGAATATCCAAGGATTCCAGGGTAAAGCTGATCTGCCCTGGGGAAGTCGGGACCTAAGGCGAGGCCTGAAGGCGTAGTCGATGGACAGCAGGTTGATATTCCTGCACCTTGTGTTATCAGAACTGCGGGGACGCAGGACAAAAGTGTGAGCCGGGAAAGGAAAGACCGGTCCCGCAAGGGGGAGCGAACTGAAAGTAGCGAAGCACATGGACGTACTGCCAAGAAAAGCCGCTATTGCGTAGCACAAGCCCGTACCGTAAACCGACACAGGTGGATGAGGAGAGAATCCTAAGGCCGGCGGGAGAAGCATTGTTAAGGAACTCGGCAAAATGTCCCCGTAACTTCGGGATAAGGGGAGCCTGCGAGAGCAGGCCGCAGAGAAGAGGCTCAAGCAACTGTTTAGCAAAAACACAGGTCTATGCGAAACCGAAAGGTGAGGTATATGGGCTGACGCCTGCCCGGTGCTGGAAGGTTAAGAGGAGAGGTTAGCGCAAGCGAAGCTTTGAATTTAAGCCCCAGTAAACGGCGGCCGTAACTATAACGGTCCTAAGGTAGCGAAATTCCTTGTCGGGTAAGTTCCGACCCGCACGAAAGGCGTAATGATTTGAGCACTGTCTCGGCAATGCACCCGGTGAAATTGAAGTACCAGTGAAGATGCTGGTTACCCGCGCCAGGACGGAAAGACCCCATGGAGCTTTACTCCAGGTTGATACTGGGATTCGGTACTGTATGTACAGGATAGGTGGGAGACACTGAAGTTGTGACGTCAGTTGCAATGGAGTCGCTGTTGGGATACCACCCTTATAGTACTGGGTTTCTAACCAAGGACCGTGAAACCGGTCCGGGGACAATGTCTGCCGGGGAGTTTGACTGGGGCGGTCGCCTCCGAAAGGGTATCGGAGGCGCTCAAAGGTTCCTTCAGAATGGACGGAAACCATTCGGAGAGTGCAAAGGCATAAGGGAGCCTGACTGTGACACCGACGGGTGGAACAGATACGAAAGTAGGACTTAGTGATCCGGTGGCATGAAAGTGGGATTGCCATCGCTCAACGGATAAAAGCTACCCTGGGGATAACAGGCTTATCACTCCCAAGAGTTCACATCGACGGAGTGGTTTGGCACCTCGATGTCGGCTCATCGCATCCTGGGGCTGTAGCAGGTCCCAAGGGTTGGGCTGTTCGCCCATTAAAGCGGTACGCGAGCTGGGTTCAGAACGTCGTGAGACAGTTCGGTCCCTATCCGGCGCGGGCGTAGGATATCTGAGAGGAGCTGTCCTTAGTACGAGAGGACCGGGATGGACGGACCGCTGGTGTATCAGCTGCATCGCCAGATGCATAAGGCTGGGTAGCCAAGTCCGGAAGGGATAAACGCTGAAGGCATCTAAGCGTGAAGCCCCCCTCAAGATGAGATATCCCTGCTTCGGCAGTAAGACCCCTTAGAGACTATGAGGTAGATAGGCACAAGGTGTAAGCATGGTAACATGTTCAGCTGATGTGTACTAATAGGTCGAGGGCTTGTCCAAAAA
>NZ_FMYB01000035.1 GCF_900104155.1 Butyrivibrio sp. INlla16 | reverse complement strand
TGCTTAGTACTTTGTTGTATTTTTTGTCGGGATCATAGATGGTTTGCCTCTCCAGAATGTAGATATCACCGTTCTTCTGAGGCTGACGTACTATTTTTGTTTTGATCTCTCCTGATGGTTTTGCTGGCATAAGGCACTCTCCTTATTTGAGTATATATTTATTATAATATATACTCAAATAAAAGTCAATACAAAAAGCGCTTAAATGTCAGTATTTTCAAGGATTTGCGCCATATGGCCAAGCAATAAAAATGAGTAAATAATCGTTTTGAGTATCTAATTTACGACTTTAGGGTTACTAAAGGAGGAACAAAAACGGTTAATGAAGATAAAGAAATGTGTAGAAGATAGGTTATCTTCAGCACCGGAAGGAACTCTAAGAATTACAAATTGCGGAAAGAGACCGCAGTATATGCTTTGTACAGGCAAGAATGAAAAGTGTAAAAGGCAGGGGGAGTACATAAGGCGAGAAAATAGCAATATAGTAAAGCCTCTTGCGCAGAAAGCATATGACAAGAGAATTAAAAGAATTGTTGACCGAAGACTTAAGCAACTGGAAAACATTTGCAATGAATATAAAGACGATGAACTACTGGAGATATACAATTCACAAAGTGATATAAGGAAAAACATGGTAGAACCTGTTGAAACCCCATTCGAGCAGAGAATTCAGAAGTGGAAGGAGGTTCCATATCAAGGGAAAGGATTTGCTGAAGGGGCTCCGGTGATACTTAGCAAAAAAGGAGAACGAGTACGATCAAAATCAGAGAAAATTTTGGCGGATACATTTTATGATATGGGAATTGAGTATAAATATGAGTGTCCACTGTTACTGAAAGGATATGGTACCATATATCCGGATTTTACATTGCTTAGTAAAAGAACCAGGAAAGAAGTATACTGGGAACATGATGGGAGAATGGATGATCCCGATTATGCAGATAAAGCTATTAGAAAAATAGATTCATATATTGCTAATGGAATAATTCCCGGAGACAGATTGATAGTAACCTATGAAACATCAAATTTTGTTTTAAGGGATGGGACAGTTAAAGAACTTATACATGCTGCCATATTATAAATACATAACAGTAAAACATTCTGATTCAACGCTAAGTTGTATTTTCTCCGAGAACAAGTTGTTAGGAATCCTCTTTGGTTTCTGCTAAATTGAAGTTATCAAAGATGCATCTATTGAAAAAAACTGAAAAGAGGTAAATGCATATGTCGTTAGGAAACAATATAAAAAAATATCGTCATGATTTAGGATATACGCAGGAAGAACTGGCAGGTATTCTTTGCATTACAAGCCAGGCCGTTAGCAAATGGGAGAGCGGGTCAGGGCTTCCTGATGTTACTCAGATAGTTCCGTTGGCACAGGCTTTAAACGTATCAACAGATGCATTGTTTGGATTTAATACTGAGATCTATGATGTGAATTTCGCAGAGGAAGTGGAGCAGAAAGCTAATACTCTTCGAGATAGTGGAGAACAGTCTCAGGGAGCTTTAAATGCAGTTCAATATTTGGATCAACAGTGCGAAGAGAATATATTTAATTATGGTATTATGACTAGCTTTGTTCAGGCTGTTGGGCATATGAGCCGCTATGTAAATCCAAATAATTCTTAGTACTCCGGGCTTATGGAGAATGATGGTAAGGAATGGAAACAGCTTATTAGGAGAACTGAAAACAGAGCGATGCAGGTTATTCGATACTCAGGAGATAAGGCGCTTGTGGATAAATGCCACTTTTCACTTGCATGGCTTTGCTGGCACTCAGGTGAATGGGAAAAGGGCATGCAGCATGTTGAAGCCCTTCCTTCTATCAGCAACAATATGCTTAAGGAAACGCTTCTACCATACTTTATAAGCATTGACACGGAAGAAGGCAGGGAGAATTGGAAGGGACAAATCCGTGACAATTATCAAAACTTCATAAGAGCTTTAAACAAGCAGATTTTATATACTGCTGAAAGTATGATGTGGGTCAGTCCATTAAATGAAGTCGAGGAAAAATGTTTTTGGGGATTATCCATCATGGACAAATTTATGGAAAATGAAAAGATGAAAGCGCATTGTCAGGGATATTATCGAGATACCTATAAGTTTTTAGTTGCAGCATATTTGAGGAATGATATGCCGGGGAAAGCTGCCGAGGAATGGAAGAAGCTATTAGGGAAAATTGATGAATATGTTGAATTCTGTTCTGAGATAAATAAGAAGGAACCAAAAGAAGTAGTGCGCATTTATGGCAATGCCGCCGCTCGCAATATGGAAATTTATACCAGAGAGTGGATAGACAGTAAATTACAGTTTATGCTTGGCCAACTTCGAAGCTGGAGTAAAGAAGATGTATTTTCTGAATTTGAAAAATAAGTCTAACGTTGTGATAAACGCCGCACATATTATATGTTGACTGTGTTATTGTCGGGAATCACAGTTATACTCATCCGCATTTCTCGGAGATTTCTTTTAATGAAGGAGTTAAGGAAATTGAAGAGTGCGAGAGGGTATTGGATGAATTATATAAAGAAGCCGGAGTTCAGAGGAAATACAGACCATTTCGATTTCCATACGGAGATAAAGGTGGAGAGAACAAAGAACTACTCCAAAAATATTTAGCTCAGCAAGGATTTGACAAAGTTGATGATACGAACATTCCTTATTCATGGTGGAAAGAAAGCGAGCTTGATAAGGATATAGATACACTTTGGACTTATGATTTTGCAGAGTACAATATCAGACCTGACAGTGGCTTTACGATGGATGAATGCCTTATGAAAGGCGTTGAATTTGTGGCACCGGAATTTAAGTAAAAGCAAAAAAGTCCGTTTCAAGCGAAAATGAAACGGACTTTTTGATACTTTATTTGGATCAGTTTTCACATAATCTATGTAGGCGTCCTTTGATCACATACAAAAATAGTGCAATAAGACAAGCATAAAACAGCGTCAATACACATACTGCCAAAGTGGGGCCTATGGTTTCAGGTTGGGAGAGATTCTGCATAGTAAGCACAAAACCAATGAGACTGGAGATTGCGCCTGCAAGAATTGTAATCTTTATTCCCAATCCTATAGCATCTGCAGATCTTTGTCCCAATGCCGGAAGTTCTTCCGAAGAAACTGACTTGTGTGCGAATGTAAGTTTAATGCCTCTGAAGAAATTGTAAAACTGTCCTGATGCCGCAAGACCTATAAGCTGAATCCCAAGAACAGCAAACAGAGAAGGTGCATCAATAAACCATATCACCTGACCGACACCGCCTGATATTATGACTATAATATATAGAAACATTACCAGAAGAATGAGCCCTATAACAGTCCCGATAACTCGGCCTTTTTCCTTTTTCTTTTCATTTTCATTGTCTTTAATAAGCTGTACCATATTGTCTTCCGCCTTTCCGTTATAATTCTCTGTGGTCAGGTGCTCGCCGGATAATAGTTCGTTGATATTTATCTCCAGAACTCTGCACAAATCAGGCATGATTGAAGTGTCGGGCATTCCGCGGCCATTTTCCCATTTTGAAACCGTTTTGTCGCTAACGCCAATTTCATCAGCAAGTTGTTTCTGGGTAAGACCTTTTTCTTTCCGTAAATCGCATATGAACATTCCGGTTTTCGTCTGATCTAGCATAAATGCCTCCTATCCACAGGTTTTTGGTTACAACTATAGCGTAAAGCAGATACATTATCATTGTAACCCTACGCAAAGGAAAGTGACTATACCCTGGCGCTACATTGTGCTCTACTAACCGTAGAGATACAAGATTTAGCATGATATTATAAGAACAAAAAGTTTGCCGGCAGACAGAAGCATGATGAACATTGGATGAAATCATATAACGACTTTGCGGTTCAATATGAAAATGGCATGACAATTATGGAGATTGTGGCTAAAGGCACAAACAGCCGCAGGACTGCATATAGGTATAAGGCATACTATGAGGAATTGAAAAAGATGCAGGAAGAAGCAGGCAGATAGGAGTATATGGAAAAAGGGAACCAGGGAAGAAATGTGTCTGTAATAAAGGATGCAGATGGAAACAATATTGTCATGATAAATGACATTATTTTTAAAGGAAAACGGTCAATTGATTGGGATGATGTGGAAAAATATCTGAAGGATTATGTGGGTGTATTTTATAAAAATGCAGAGACTAACAATGTTGTATATTTTGGAAAAGCTTGGCTTTGAGCTTTTAAAGGAAGAAGATGGCTTTAGATTCTATAGAATCGAAAAAGAATGAATAGATGTTTATGAGTAAGATTTGTAAAAACAGTTTTGCAGCAGTGATAAGTATAATTTTTGTGGCAGTTTTCCTGGTCAATTTGGTACTATCACGAAAATACAATTTGATTATGATTGCTTTTACCGGTGGCGGAAAACTTGTGGATTTATTGGGAGCATCGCAGGAGACTCTTTTTAATAAACGGGAGCTTTATAGATTAGTTACTTACGGATATTTGCATCCAACTGTATGGCATCTGGCAGCCAATGTTTATGCACTATGGTATGTGGGTTTATATATTGAGAAAAAATTGAGTAAGCCATTCATTTGTCTTATATATCATGTCGGACTATTTGTTTCGGGAGCAGTTTTTTTGTTGATATTTCCGAATGGATACATGTATGGCGCATCTCCGGCTATATTTTGTTTTCTTGGATTGATGGCTATGTGGTTTATCAGGGATAGTTCGTTACTGCATGAATATAAGGAATTATGTGGGAATCGTTACCTGCTATTCTATATGATTCTATCTAATTTCCTTGGGTTAGGAACATTTGTTGTTCATTTAACAGGATTTTGTGTGGGATTATTATTGGGATTTGTTGTAAAGAAAAAGAGAAATGCGGAATTTCAAGTTTAAAGGGGATAAACAATGACAGAAGAACAATGTTCAGAGAATCATTTGGCTATTACAGATCTGTTTACGAATTATTCTCAGAAAGGATATGCGTTAGGCAGGGTGATTGGCGATATTTTGCCGGTATCCGGCGGCTTAATGCACAAAATGTTTAAGGTTCAGACTGATAAGGGAACCTATGCGGTAAAGTGCCTGAATCCGGAAATTATGAAGAGGCCGGGAGCTTTTGATAATTATGGAAGGGCGGAAGCTTTGGAAGCTATCCTTGAGGACAATGACATTCCGATAGTTTCGGCTTTATCTTTTAAAGGCAAAAAGATGCTGAAAGCAGATGGCAGATATTTTTACATCTTTAAATGGCAGGAAGGCCAAATAACAGACTGGAACAATATTTCAGAAGAGCAGTGTTATAAAGTTGGGGAGATACTTGGAAAAATACATGCTATTGATCCGAAAAATGATGAGGAATCTGATCCAGAACTATCAGAAATAGATTTTAGAAGATATTTGAAAAAGGCTAAAGAAAAAGAATGCAGCATCGCATCTCTGCTTGAAGAAAGCATCGAGATTCTTGAAACTGCGCAGGATAAACTAAATGAAGCAAGAAAAAAGCTTCCACCGATGCAGGTAATCAGCGATGATGACATGGATCCAAAGAATATTATGTGGGATAAGGGCGAGCCTTTCGTAATTGACCTGGAGTGCCTGGGCTATAGTAATCCAATCGCATCTTGCCTTGAGCTTTCACTACAATGGGCAGGAGCAGTTAATCAGAAATTCAGCAGTGAGAATTTGGCAGCTTTTTATAAAGGTTATTTGAATGCCTATGATAACGGTTTCAGAGCCTACGATGAACTTTGCGGGATAGCTTATACATGGGTGGAATGGCTTGAATATAATCTCAGGCGTGCACTGGCAATGGAAGGCGATACCGATGAGGATATAAAAGCAGGAGAGATTGAAGTTGCAAACACAATTGGCAGAATCAGGTATCTGTACTCCATAGAGAAGGATATCTGTGCGGTGCTAGGTGAACTTCCTGCGCCAGAGAAAGGAATGGTATGAAGGAACTATTATACAAATTTGTCAGGAAATCGCGGGAGATTTTACAAGATAATCTGACAGGCATTTATTTACACGGTTCAGCCGTGATGGGATGTTTTAACCCTGAAAAGAGTGATCTGGATCTGATTGTGGTCGTGAATGAACCTGTGCAGGATGACGTAAAGCGAAGATTCATGGATATGGTCGTGGTAGTTAATGAGGAAGGTCCTGCTAAGGGCATTGAGATGAGCATTGTAACGAAAAATGTGTGCAAGCCCTTTGTTTATCCTACGCCCTTTGAACTTCATTTTTCAGAAATGCACAAAGGATGGTATAGGGACAATCCGAAAGATTATATCCTGAAGATGAAGGGATCAGACAAGGACTTAGCGGCTCATTTTACTATAATCAGTAAACGAGGTAAGTGCCTGTTCGGACTACCTATAGAAGACGTTTTTGAACCTGTTCCTAAGGCTGATTATCTGGACTCGATATGGGAAGATATAGCTGAAGCACAGGAGGACATCATAGATAGCACGATGTACACTACTCTTAATCTAGCAAGAGTGTTGGCATACAAGAAAGAAGAACTGATTCTCTCCAAAAAGGAAGGCGGGGAATGGGCTCTTGATAACGTTCCCGAAGAGTATCATACACTTATTAGAGCGGCTATGTGTGAATATGCTGATGCCGCGAAAACCGCTTACGATCATGCTCTCGCAAAGCGATATGCGGAATATATGTTACGTGAAATACAGAACTGAAAAAAGTAGTTCGTTTCAGAGAGAAGACACAATTCTAAGGGAATAACCGGAGTGGAGAAAGGAGACAGGAGATGGAATTCAGAAAAGTATTTGATACTATACCGGAGCAGTTTGATAAGTACCGCCCGAGGTATAGCCCGGAACTGTTTGATTATTTGGTAAGCTATGCAGAGATTGGCCCAGGGAAGTCAGCTCTGGAGCTTGGCCCCGGAACCGGTCAGGCAACGGAACCTGTTTTGAAGACAGGATGTGATTATCATGCCATAGAACTCGGTGAACATCTTTATCAGAAGATGAAAGAGAAGTTTGGACAGTATGAGAATTTCCATATCGTAAATGATGACTTCATTACCCATGATTTCACAGATGAAAAATATGATCTCATATACTCTGCAGCAACCATACAATGGATTCCGGAGGAGATAGCTTTCTCAAAGACTTTTGATTTACTTAAGCCCGGCGGAATCCTGGCGATGATGATGACAAAATCTGATTACAAGACCTCAAATGAAGAACTCTATAGCAATATTCAAAAGGTTTACGATGAATATTTTAAGCCGGAGACAGAGTATAAACATGGTTCATTTCGATACGAGAATGCAGTGGATTACGGCTATGTGGATTTTGAAAAGCACGAGTTTTATGGTCAGCGCGTGTTTACAGCAGACGAGTATGTAGCCTTTTGCGGAACTCACTGTGACCACATAGTGCTCCCGGAGCCTTATAAAACAAAATTTTATGAAGGAATAAGGAGCGCGGTTATTGAAGCCGGAAATAGGGTTGTTTTTGATGACACATATGTTTTATATATGGCAAGGAAACGTTATAATATTTAATAGGGCAAAATTGATTTTTTATGTCAGGAGGTTTCTTTATGGGCAAGGCAAAGGTATATTTCACGGATTTTAGAACAAAACTGGATCAGAGCCAGGGCGTAAAGCTTCAAAAGCTGATCCGCAAGGCAGGAATCGGAGATATTGATTTTGAAGGAAAATTTGTTGCAATCAAGATGCATTTCGGAGAGCTTGGCAACTTTTCCTATTTAAGACCAAACTATGTGAAGGCGGTTGCAGATGTCATCAAGGAACTTGGAGGTAAGCCGTTCCTGACAGACTGTAATACGCTGTATCCCGGAAGCCGCAAGAACGCGGTTGATCATCTGTACAATGCGGAGGTCAACGGTTTTAACAGTGTGACAACCGGATGCTATGTTATCATCGCAGACGGCCTCAAGGGCACTGATGAAGCTACAGTTCCGGTGCCGAACGGAGAGTACTGTAAGGAAGCATATATTGGAAGAGCTCTTTACGATGCGGATGTTATTATCTCGCTTTCGCACTTCAAGGGTCATGAGATGACAGGCTTTGGCGGAGCTATCAAGAACATCGGTATGGGCGGCGGGAGCCGCGCAGGAAAAATGGTTCAGCATAACGATGGCAAGCCTATAGTGCATCCCGACCTTTGCAGAAGCTGTAAGCAGTGCGCTAAGGAGTGCGGCTCGGATGCAATCTCATATGAAACCGGTAAAGCCGTAATAAATCAGGACCTTTGTAAAGGCTGCGGACGCTGCATCGGTGCCTGCGCTTTTGATGCCATATCGAATCAGAGTGGAACGGCTCTTGAATCCCTATGTTCGAAGATGGCTGAATACACGGCAGCTATCTGCAACGGAAAGCCCTGCTTCCACATCTCGCTTATCATGGATGTATCACCAAACTGCGATTGCCATGGTGAAAATGATGCGCCGATTCTTCCCAATATCGGAATGCTTGCATCTTTCGATCCGGTGGCTCTTGATCAGGCTTGCGCCGATCTTTGCCAGCAGGCAGAGCCTATAAGAAACAGCCAGCTTGGCGACCACCTTGCACAGGAGGGATGGCATCATCACCATGATCACTTCCTTGATTCCAATCCCAATGTTAAGTGGAAAGAGACGCTTGAGCACGGAGAAAAGATTGGGCTTGGTACAAGAGAGTACGAGCTGATAAGAGTTTAAGCAGATCATTCACTGGGGGAAACATGAGCAAAATTTCAGAAGAGATAAGAGAAGAACTCTTTAAATTGCAGGACGAAAAATATCGCGATTTTCAGGTAAAACTGATTCCCGGAAAGGACACCGAAGTAATGATCGGTGTCCGGACACCGGATCTTAGAAAGTATGCGAAGCAACTTTATAAAAGGGAAGATATTGAGGATTTTCTGACAGACCTTCCTCACAAATATTTTGATGAGGATCAGATACATGCCTTCGTGATATCCGAGATAAAGGACTATGGAAAATGCATAGAGGAGGTGGAAAGGTTCCTGCCGTATGTTGATAACTGGGCAACCTGTGACCAGATGTCACCAAAGGTCTTTAAGAAAAATAAGACAGAGCTTCTTTCTGCTATAAAAAAATGGATTACTTCAGACAAAACCTACACCATCAGATTCGGGACCGGTATGCTCATGCAGCATTTCCTGGATGACGATTTTGATATATCATATCCGGAAATGGTAGTTAATATCAGGTCTGACGAGTACTACGTTAATATGATGACCGCATGGTATTTTGCAACAGCCCTTGCGAAACAGTATGATGCGATACTTCCGTTTATAGAAGAAAAACGTCTCGAGCCCTGGACTCACAATAAAGCAATCCAGAAATCAGTCGAAAGTTATCGGATTACACCCGAGCAGAAGGAGTACCTGAAAAGCTTGAAAATCCGGACAAAATAGAGTTTGAAAATAAAACTCTTGACAATAAAGATTGCGCGCAATATAATAGCATTAAATTAAGACGATAATTTATTGCTATCAACGCAACAGTTTTTATTTATGGAGGTTTATACCATGGGATTTTATGATTTTTCAGTAACTAACGCACAGGGCGAAGAGATTTCAATGGAGAACTTTAAGGGAAAAGTTGTTCTTGTTGTAAACACAGCTACCGGATGCGGTTTTACACCTCACTACAAGGATATCGAGGATATGTATGAGAAGTTCCACGATCAGGGCTTTGAAGTTGTAGATGTTCCCTGCAATCAGTTTGCAGGCCAGACACCCGGAACAGACGATGAGATTCACGAGTTCTGCCAGCTTCATTACAACACAAAGTTCCCTCAGATGAAGAAGTCTGATGTCAACGGAGAGAATCAGCTTCCGCTCTTTAAGTATCTCAAGGAGCAGAAGGGGTTTGAAGGCTTTGGCAAAGGACCCGCAGCACTTGCAATGGGCGTAATGCTTAAGAAGATTGATAAGGATTACAAGAACAATCCTGACATCAAATGGAACTTCACAAAGTTTGTAGTAGACAGAAACGGTGAGGTTGTTGCACGCTTCGAGCCCACTGAGAAGATGGAAAACGTCGCAGCATGCGTTGAGAAGCTCATTTAATAGTACGACCCCTTTTTGCAATATGGGAGGAGAAGGTGACTATGAAGTATAGGAAAAACCGAAATGGGGAAGAAATCTCAGCTCTCGGATTCGGATGCATGCGTTTTCAGAAAAATGCAACCGGCGGTATTGATATGCAAAAGGCGAACGATCAGATAATGAGAGCCTTTGAGCAGGGTGTTAACTACTATGATACCGCCTATATCTATTCCGGAAGTGAAGCAGCAATAGGTGAGATTTTTGAGAAAAATAATATCAGGGATAAAATCAATATAGCGACAAAGCTGCCGCAATATCTTATAGCCAGTAGGGAAGCTATAGATAAATATTTCAAAGAGCAGCTTTCCAGGCTTCGTACGAATTATATCGACTATTATTTAATGCACATGCTCACAGATATTGAAGCTTGGGAGAAACTAAAGAGGCTGGGAATTGAGGACTGGATTGCCGAAAAGAAGGCTTCGGGTGAGATAAGAAACATCGGTTTCTCATTCCATGGCAATTCCGATATGTTCATAGAAATCTTAAATGCCTATGACTGGGACTTCTGCCAGATTCAGTACAACTACCTTGATGAGGTATCACAGGCGGGAAGAAAGGGCATTGAGGCAGCAGGAGAGAAGGGAATTCCGGTTATCATCATGGAACCTCTTCGCGGAGGAAAACTGGTTAATCTCCTTCCCGAGAAAGCCAAGAGACTCATCGCCGAAGATGAAAAACACAGAACCGCGCCGGAGCTGGCATTCAGGTGGCTTTGGGATCAGCCTCAGGTAACCTGTATCCTTTCCGGAATGAACAGCCTTGAAATGGTTGATGAAAACTGCCGCGTGGCATCGGATGCGGAAGTGGGCGATTTTACTGAAAAGGATTTTGCTCTTATCGAACAGATAAAGAACAGTATCAATGAGTCAATGAAGGTTGGCTGCACGGGCTGCGGCTACTGTATGCCATGCCCAAGAGGTGTGGATATTCCCACTGCTTTCAGATGCTATAACACGATGTACACCGAAAATAAGAATTCCGGCAGATGGGAGTATATGCAGACCATAGGATTGCAGAAGAAGCCGGCGCTTCCCACTCAGTGCATCGGCTGTGGAAAATGTGAGAGTCACTGTCCTCAGCACATACACATAATAGAGGAGCTTAAGAACGCCGACAAAGCGCTTAGACCGCTTCCTTACAAGGTTGCGATATGGGCTGCAAGTAAGTTTCTTTACAGAAAATAATTATTGTTTTTTTATTTCAAGTTAATTCTTTTATCATTCCGCATAGGCTACAATTTAAATGGCGGTATGGGTTTTGAAATGCCATACTTAGCGTTTTCTTATGAGGGGGTAGCGGATGACTGAAGTTAAGAAAAGAACAAGAAGTAAAGCTGTAAAGATGAAAGACGGAGGTATTCCCCAGGGAGTACCGGCCGGATTTTTCATATACAATGCCGAGGATTCGGGAAAAATAGTTTTTGCGGATGAAAATATAGTAAAGCTCTACGAATGCGATTCACTGGACGATTTCATGAACCTTACCGGCGGGTGTTTTAGTGGAATGGTCTATTCTGAGGACTACGGAGCAACCCAGGGAGCCATAAGCAAGCAGACCGTTTTTGGTGCCATGCGACACGATTACGTGCGTTATCGGATACAGACCAAGAGCGGGAAACTCAGATATGTAGAGGATTTTGGTCACCTTGTCCATGCTGAGGGCGGGGTGAGCTATTACTATGTCTACATAGTGGATATAGATCAGAACGAATATTACAACAATAATAAGAACAGCTACGCCGAGTCACAGGTTCTTGAGATGAATCAGGAGATGGATTCTCTCACCGGAATGTGGAATCAGGCGCACTTCTATCAGGTTGTTCAGGAAAAAATGACGGATATGGAAATCAGAAGACAGGGAATAACCGTCATTTATTTCGATCTTAATCATTTCAAGCTTTTTAATGAAAAATACGGATTCCAGAAGGGTGACGAGCTCTTGTACGATATTGCAAGACTTCTGTGGCACTCTTTTTTGGAGCGCATGGTTGCGAGATTTTCCGAGGATCATTTCGTGGTATGTACCTTTTCAAGAGATGTTGAATCAACGGTACTTAAGATTCACGATGATGTGGCCAAACTTGTTCCGGGTGCAAAGCTTGAGATAAAGGCAGGCATCTATAAGGTTGAACAGGACTGCAACGATATCGGCCTTGCCTGTGACCATGCAAGGCTTGCGTGCAAGAATATCAAGAAAAGATATGACATACCATATGCTTTTTATAACGAGGATATTCATTCCAAGCTTCAGATGCAGCAGTTTGTCCTCGATAATATCGATGATGCTGTGGAGAATGAGAATATCAAGGTGTTCTATCAGCCCGTGATTCGTACCAGAACCGGAGAAATCTGCGGTTATGAGGCTCTTGCAAGATGGAAGGATCCCGAGAAGGGACTGATCCCGCCGGGTGGCTTTATTGAAATTCTCGAGGAACACAGACAGATCCACAAGCTTGATATGTTCATGGTAAAAAAGGTCTGCGAGGACTATGCCGACCTCAGGGACAGAGGCGAGATGCTTGTTCCTGTTTCCATAAACCTTTCAAGGCTTGATTTCAACCTCTGCAATGTCATTGATGAGATTGAAAAATACAGAAATGAAGTAGAAATGCCGGTAAATATGCTGGATATTGAAGTTACCGAGAGTGCCCTCATGGAGGATGATGCGCTTATAAAAAGAGAAATCGATCACTTCAGGGAGCTTGGCTATCAGGTATGGATTGATGATTTCGGAAGCGGTTATTCTTCCCTGACCACGATCCTTGACTACAAGTTTGATACGCTAAAACTTGACCTTGCCTTCTTAAGGCAGTATGACAGGAATCCAAAGGCCGGAACCGTACTCGGTTTTATTATCCAGGCCGCACACAGCCTCGGACATGTCACTTTGACAGAGGGTGTGGAGACCGAAGAACACTTCGAGTTTTTGAAAACAATCGGTTGTGATAAAGCCCAGGGCTATCATTTCGGAAAACCGCAGCCCATGGAAGAAAGCAGAAAACATACGACTTTCCAGGGAATGACATGGGAAAAATGCAGATAAAATGCTGATTTTATATTCATTTTTTCAAAATATATGGTAAACTACTTAACAATAACGCCTTCCCCCTGGGGGAAGGCACAATAGTACGAGGAGGATGAAAAAATGTACGTTACCTGTTTGGATTTGGAAGGTGTTTTGGTTCCTGAGATATGGATTGCTTTTGCTGAAGCATCAGGAATTCCCGAACTTAAGAGAACCACAAGAGACGAACCTGATTACGACAAACTCATGAAGTGGAGAATCGGAATTCTTAAGGAGCACGGGCTTGGACTTAAGGAGATTCAGGACACTATTGCAACAATTGATCCCCTGCCGGGTGCAAAAGAGTTTCTTGATGAACTCAGATCTATAACACAGGTTATTATTCTTAGCGATACATTCACACAGTTTGCAACACCTCTTATGAAAAAACTCGGATGGCCTACAATTTTCTGCAACAGTCTTGAAGTTGCGGATAACGGCGAAATCACGAATTATAAGATGCGCTGCGAAAAGGGTAAACTCACAACTGTCAAGGCTCTTCAGAGCATAGGATTCGAAACCATCGCAAGCGGAGACAGCTTTAACGACCTTGGAATGATCGAGGCCAGCAAGGCAGGTTTCCTTTTCAGAACAACAGATCAGATTAAGAAGGATTATCCTCAGTTCCCTGCATTCGAGACCTACGACGAACTGCTCGGAGCAATTAAGGAACAACTCAAGGCTTAATGAAAAGAAATTATAAATTCACACTCAGCTATGATGGAACCAGGTTCTTTGGCTGGGAGAGACAACCGAATAAAGACATGACCATCCAGGGCAAGCTCGAAGCAGTTCTTACCAGAATGGTGGGACTCCCGGAGGGAGAATCTGTCCAGGTCATTGGCGCCGGACGAACAGATGCCGGAGTTCATGCCAGGGCTATGACGGCTAATGCTATGCTTGATACAGATCTTACGGAAGAAGAGATTCAGAACTATATGAATCAGTATCTTCCGGAGGATATCAGCATCAATGATGTCAGAGCTTGCGCTGAGAGGTTTCACAGCAGATATAACGCCCTGGGGAAGACTTACAGATACACCTGTTATTTTGGCAATTCCAAGCCGGTATTCGACAGGAAGTATGTCACTGTTCTTGAGAACAAACCAGATGTGGAGCTTATGAAAAAAGCGGCCGAATATATAATCGGAACGCATGATTTTAAGAGTTTTTGCGGGAATACCAAGATGAAAAAGTCCACGGTAAGATGCGTGGACAATATCAAAATCGAGGAGAGCGGCCCTCAGATAAGGTTGTATTTCCACGGAAACGGCTTTTTACAAAACATGGTCAGAATAATGACGGGAACTCTTCTTGAGGTTGGCTATGGCAACATAAAACCTGAGGAGATGAAGGACATCATAGAAGCCTGCGACAGACAAAAAGCGGGCCCCACGGCACCGCCGCAGGGCTTATGTCTCATGAAGGTTGATTATTGAGATAGGACGCCCGCCAATTTACATGTCACTGGCTACTGAATAGGTAATTAGATAATTGTCATATTCGGGATGAAGCTGACCGAGTTCCTGGGTGTTGGAACTGCCGCTTCTTAAGGAGTAAGCGCTGTCGCCGAGATTCACGTGATCGAAGGCAACAGGGGAACCATCCTTGAAAAATATGGTTCTTACATTTACAAGACTGGTATCCTCGGAGGAGTAGTTTGTACCGGTTACTTCAAGCACACCTTCCTGTGATTCCACATCAACATTGACAGAGTCATATTTGCAGTCTTCTGTGATGCCGGTCATAAGGGTATAGGAATAGCTTGAAACGTCCTTTAATTCCGAGTTTTTGAACTGACCATAGAGAATAAAGGACTGGCCGTTTTTGATTGCCGAAGCACTGTCGTATACGGTTTTAATCGGATTCCCGTTTCCTCCAACGGCAAAGAATTTTGCAACTACCGACAGATCTTTTCCGGATTTGTTTGTTGCTATCACAACATATTCACTGTGCAGATTATCGGAGTCCATGATAAGATACTCGCCGTTGATCTGCAGACCGTCTGTCAAACCCTGCCCGCTGGCTGCCGTAATTGTAAATGAAGAATTTGCGAAAATGCTGATAAAAACAGCGATTGTGATAATAATTCCGTAGATTTTCCTCATACCCCTTTTCCTCCTGTTTCTTTGGTGTAATTAGAATAGCAAACGATAATAAATCCACCATAAAGGAAATCTAAAAAATCTATATACTGGGGGCTTTTCGGCTTACAAAATTTTTGCCTTATCTTTAGTACTTTTTTACACTTGACAACAGAAACACAGGACAGGACTTAAGGCATGAAATCTAAGTGCATTTTTCTCTTTTTGTACCCTTTAAAATATGATATAATCTTGTTTGGCTATGTAGGTAGCATGGGAGGCTGTGGAAGAAGTTTTTTTGCGTGGCCCGGCTGCCTTTTAGACATAACAGCAAGTTGGAAATGTGGTAATTATTATGGCAACGAATACGGGGGGTCACGGACAGAGCACGGATCGTTCCCGGAGAATCCGTTTTTTAAGAAGACTGATTCTCGTATCCATTGCAGCTTCATGCCTCATTCCCACCGGTTTTTGCATTTTCCTTGTGATCAAAAATATTCGTACCAATAAGATGCTTGATAAGGCGAAATCTGAACTTAGCTGGTACGAGGAGCATTTCGGGGAGGAGACGCTTGCCGGCGGAGATCCTGATAATCCTGACGCAGATGCATCTGAAGATGAGACGGCAGATATAGTTGTACAGGAGACGAATGAGACAGAGGATGACACTCCGGAGGTTGATCCTGAGATCAGTAGCGGAGTTGCCGGTGAGGATGCTAAGTCCACAGAGGATGAATCATCTGATGAGGCGCCGGATGGAGAGCAGGAGGAATGGGACGGCATAAGAAGAGTTTATATAACCTTTGATGACGGGCCCAGTTCATCAACAAATCAGATACTTGATATTCTTGACAGCTATGGGGTTAAAGCGACGTTTTTCGTAACCGGTAAGGAGGGTGAAGAGAACGAGAAGCTTTACAGGCGTATAGCAGCGGGCGGTCATACACTGGGGATGCATTCATACAGCCATAAATACAGTGAGTTGTACGAATCACTCGAAAGCTTTTCGGCTGATTTACATAAACTACAAACATATTTATATGAGACAACAGGTGTCTGGTCAGAGTATTACAGATTCCCCGGAGGAAGCTCCAATACTGTGAGCAGGGCTCCGATGGATCAATTGATAAATTATCTTGACCTTGAGCACATTACATATTTTGACTGGAATGTGGCCAGCAGTGATGACAGCGGCATCAATAAAGATGTGATAGTTGCCAACGTCATGACCGGGGTGCCTAAATTCCATGAAGCGATAATACTGCTTCATGATGCGGCGGATAAGCCCGCGACAGTGGAGGCGCTGCCTGAAATTATCGAACAGGTTCAGGCGCTTGATAACACAGTGATAGTTCCGATAACGGATGATACGTTACCGGTTCAACATATCAGCAATTCTCAGTAAGGAACGGAGGAAAGAGAAATGGGATTTTTTTCAGAGCTGAAAAGTGATCTCTCTCAGGCTGCAAGGACAATAATGCCTGAGGAAGGTGAGGAAGCTAAGATCCTGGATGCAACTGCGGAAAAGGAAGCTGCTTCAGAAGAAGTTGAAACAGCTAAGACCAAGACAGAGGCAGAGGTTAAGAAGGATCTGAACGATATGCTTGATCACCTTGACGATATTAAGCTCGACGAGGGTGAGTCAGAAGAGTCTTCTGAAGAGGTCATCGAGACCGAGGAAGAGACTGTAGCAGAGGTTGTGATTCCACAGGAGCCTGAAGCAGAGGGGGAAATTTTCGAGGAGCCTGAGGATGTTATTGAGGACCTCAGCACAATCGAGGAGGAAGAGGAGGATACAGTAGCAGATCTTTCAGCTTCACTTAGTGCAATTGAGTCAATTGCAAAGGAGAAGACAGAGGAGATGCCTGTATACCAGGAGAGAAAGACAACAAATTATAATAATGGGGGATTTGGATCAATGGACATTCAGCAGCAGACACCTACAGATGAAGTAGCCAGCATTACAGAGGGTATGAAAATAGTTGGTAATCTTGAGACAACAGGCTCACTCGACCTTGTTGGTAAGATTACAGGTAACGTAACCTGTCTCGGTAAGCTCAACGTAACAGGTGAGGTTGAGGGTGATTCCAAGGCAGCAGAGATCTATGCAGAGGCAGCCAGAATCACAGGTGAAGTTAGAAGTAACGGAAGCGTTAAGATCGGACAGAGTACAGTAGTTATCGGTAACATCTATGCTACAAGCGCAGTTATCGCAGGTGCTGTAAAGGGTGACATCGATGTTCCCGGTCCTGTAGTTCTTGATACTACTGCAATCGTTATGGGTAACATCAAGTCTCAGTCAGTACAGATCAACAACGGTGCCGTTATCGAAGGTAACTGCTCTCAGTCTTATGCTGAGGTTAATCCTTCCGCATTCTTTGATGGACTTAAGGGACAGAAATAATGAGAATACTTTTAAAACTTAGTGGTGAAGCACTTGCCGGACCTAACAAAACCGGCTTTCATGAAGAGACAGTTCGCGGAGTAGCACTCCAGGTTAAAAAGCTTGTAGATGACGGAGTTGAAGTAGGTATCGTCATCGGAGGCGGTAATTTCTGGAGAGGACGCACAAGCGAGAATATCGACCGCGTAAAAGCAGATCAGATCGGCATGCTCGCTACAATCATGAACTGCATTTATGTGTCTGAGATTTTCAGAAGCGTAGGTATGATGACAAACATTCTCACACCTTTTGAATGTGGTTCATTTACCAAGCTTTTCTCGAAGGATAGAGCAAATAAATATTTTTCAAAGGGAATGGTTGTATTCTTTGCCGGCGGCACAGGACATCCCTATTTCTCAACAGATACGGGATCAACTCTCAGAGCTATCGAGATCGAGGCAGACGTTATCCTTCTTGCCAAGGCTATCGATGGAGTATATGACAGCGATCCTGCTACCAATCCGAACGCTAAGCGCTATGACACAATAAGCATTGACGATGTGGTTGCACAGAATCTGCAGGTTGTTGATATGACAGCGTCCATCATGGTTAAAGAGAATCATATTCCTATGAGAGTATTCGCTCTTCAGGAAGAAAATAGTATAATAAAGGCAGCAAGTGGCAACTTCAACGGAACCACTGTTACCGCATAAAAAAATAATCCGGAGGATAAGTGTATGAATGAAAAAGTTAAAATCTACGAAGAGAAAATGACGAAGGCTTTTGATTTCCTTGCGCAGGAGCTTGCTTCTATTCGTGCAGGACGCGCTAATCCGCATGTTCTTGATAAACTCAAGGTGGATTATTACGGAACACCCACACCTATTCAGCAGGTTGGTAACGTTTCCATTCCCGAGGCGCGCATGATTCAGATAGCACCCTGGGATAAGAGTCTTATCAAAGATATTGAGAAGGCTATACTTGCATCCGACATCGGTATCACACCCAGCAATGACGGCGCAGTTATCCGTCTTATCTTCCCTGAGCTCACAGAGGAGCGCAGAAAGCAGCTGGCTAAGGATATCAAGAAGAAAGGTGAGGATGCTAAGGTTGCAGTAAGAAATATTCGTCGTGACGGAAATGATTCCTTTAAGAAATTAAAGGGCACCGACATTTCAGAGGATGAGATTGCTGAACTTGAAGAAGATCTTCAGAAGATGACCGATAAGTTCGTTAAGAAGATTGACGAAGCGGTTGAAGAAAAGAGCAAAGAGGTAATGACAGTCTGATTTCGGAACCTCTTTATTCAAAATTATAAGAAAAAGAGCCTGTGGGTTACAGCACAGGCTCTACTTTATAGGAGTAATCTTATATGGAAGAAAACACAAAAATACCACAACATGTCGCTATAATACTTGATGGTAACGGCCGATGGGCCAAAGCAAAGGGCCTTCCCCGAAACTACGGACACAAACAGGGAGCTAAGGCTGTAGAGGATATCCTTGTTGTTGCAAGAGATATGGGCATTAAATATTTGACAGTGTATGCTTTCTCTACAGAAAACTGGAACAGACCCGAGACTGAAGTTACAGCCCTGATGATGATACTCAGACAGTATCTTAAGAGCAGTATCAAGAAGTCAATGAAGAACAACGTACGTTGTCAGGTTATCGGCGAGCGCAGCAAGCTCTCAGCCGACATTCAGGATGCAATCAATGAGCTTGAGACCGCAACTGCAGGTAACACCGGTCTCACTTTTACTATAGCAATTAACTACGGAAGCCGTGATGAAATTGTACGCGCTGTCAGAGAAATCTCACAGGAGTGCAGCGATGGCAAAATTGCGGCGGCTGATATAACAGAGCAGATGATATCGGAGCATCTGGATACTTCGAATATCCCGGATCCCGATCTTCTTATCCGCACCTGCGGAGAGCAGCGCCTCAGTAATTTCTTATTATGGCAGTGCGCTTATACAGAGTTTTACTACACAGATATTGCATGGCCCGATTTTGACGAAGCAGAGCTTCAGAAAGCGGTGGATGCGTATGCAGGCAGAAACCGTAAGTTTGGCGGTTTGAAAACAGAGCCGGAAGAGTAAAACATAAAAGGGGAAATATATGAAGACTAGAGTAATAAGCGGAGCAGTACTGGTAGTTCTGCTTATATTGACGCTTGTGAGCGGCGGTTATGTGACTGCAGGAGTTTTGCTCTTTGTATCACTTGTTGGATACCATGAACTTTCAGGTGCTTTGAAGGTTCGCGCTGCAGATGAAAAGATGAACCTTCCGGAGATAACCGGAATGGCTGCGGTAACTCTTTATTACATACTGCTTTTGTTGAAGGGCGGAGATATGCTCTTTTTAGTGGTAGTAATAATGTCGCTTTTTGCGGCAGAGGCTGTTATTTTCGTTTTTTCATATCCGAAATATAAAGCCAATCAGATGATCGGATCCGTATTTTCGTTTATATATGCACCGGTGATGCTCTCGTTTATTTATCTGCTGAGGGCGAAGCCGGAGGGGCACTTACTTGCATGGATTCCGTTTGTTGCATGGATATGTGATACCTGTGCCTATTTTGCAGGCAGTGCTTTCGGCAAGCATAAGCTTTGCCCGCTTCTTTCTCCAAAGAAGACTATCGAAGGAGCCGTGGGAGGCGTGCTTGGAAGCGTTGTGGCAGGAGTTATCTTTGGATACGTTTATTCTAAATATACAGATACAACACTTTCCGCGCAGATTTGCATGACAAGCTTTGCCATTATCACATTTGTGGCGGGTTGTCTGTCTCAGGTGGGAGACTTGATCGCCTCCGGAATCAAAAGGGAGCATGATATCAAGGACTACGGTAAACTCATCCCGGGACACGGCGGTATTATGGACAGATTTGACAGTGTGATTTTTATCACTCCCGCCATCTATTTCCTGGCACTTCTGTTTATAAAGTAAATTACGAGGTAAATTTATGAGAAAAATTGTACTACTCGGTTCAACCGGTTCCATAGGAACGCAGACTCTTGATGTTGTAAGAGCCAATCCCGACGGACTTAAAATTGTCGGCATAGCTGCAAACAGAAGCGTTGACAAGGTTGAACAGCAGGTAAGGGAATTCAGACCCAAGTATGTGGCAATGTATGATGAGGATGCCGCAAAAGACCTTAAGATAAGACTATCCGACATGCCTGTTAAGATATTATCCGGTATGGACGGACTTGTTGAAATATCACAGGTAGAGGAAGCAGATACTGTTCTTACAGCTGTTGTCGGCATGATCGGTATACGTCCCACCATGGCCGCAATTGAAAGCGGCAAGGACATAGCGCTTGCCAACAAAGAGACACTCGTCACCGCAGGTCATATCATTATGCCTCTTGCGGAAAAAATGAACGTGAAGATCCTTCCCGTTGACAGTGAGCACAGTGCAATTTTTCAATCACTTAACGGCGAGCCGAAAAGCAAACTCGAGAAGATACTTCTTACGGCATCGGGCGGTCCCTTCAGAGGGAAAAAGCGCGAAGAACTTACAACCATGACAGTGGATGATGCTTTAAAGCATCCCAACTGGGATATGGGCGTAAAGGTTACAATCGATTCCGCATCCCTTGTAAATAAGGGCCTTGAGGTTATGGAAGCAAGATGGCTTTTTGATGTATCACTTGATCAGATACAGGTTATCATTCAGCCTCAGAGTATAATCCATTCAATGGTACAGTTCGTTGACGGAGCTGTAATGGCACAGCTTGGCGTTCCGGATATGAAGCTGCCTATTCAGTATGCACTTTTCTATCCCGACAGAATGCCTATGGATGAAAAGAGGCTAGATTTCTTTGAGCTTTCTCAGATTACTTTTGAGAAGCCCGATACGGATACTTTCCTTGGATTAAAACTGGCTTATGATGCTGCCAGAGCAGGCGGAAGTATGCCTACAGTATTCAACGCGGCCAATGAGATGGCTGTTAAGAAGTTCGTAAACAGGGAGATTAAATTCCTTGATATTTACGAGATGATTTCGAGTGCGATGTCTCACCATCAAATAATTGAGAACCCTAATCTTGAGGAGATTCTCATGGCTGAGGCTGACACTTACAAATATCTGGAGAATAAATAAATGCTTGTTAGTTTAATAATCTTTTTTGTAATTTTCGGAATACTTGTCACCACCCATGAACTGGGCCATTTCCTTATTGCCAAGGCAAACGGCATAAGAGTTTTGGAATTCATGATAGGAATGGGACCTGCGATTTTTAAAAAGCAGAGAGGTGAGACATTATATAGCATAAGGCTTATCCCTTTCGGCGGAGCCTGCAGATTTGAAGGCGAGGATGATATAGACGGAGAAGATCATGGTTATGATGAGCGTTCTTTCCCCAATGCTAATGTATGGGCTAGAATCGCGGTACTCTTCGGAGGTCCCTTCTTCAATTTCATCACTGCAATTATTCTTGCGGTAGTTGTAGTTGCCAATTCACCCTGGGCATTCCCGGTGGTATCAGGTATCACGGATGAGAACTCCGCAGCTGCAGAGGCAGGACTTCAGGAGGGAGACCTCATTGTAAAAGTCGACGGCGAAAGAATTCATCTTGCTTCCGAAGTTACACTCATATCTCAGTTCAGCAAGGGCGGAGTTATGCAGATCGATTACGAGCGCGACGGACAGCTCTACCACACAGAACTTACGCCTCATTATGATGAGGAGCAGGGCAGATTTTTTATGGGAATCTACCTCGGAAAATATGAGAGGGTTACAGGACCAAAGGTTCTTGCTTATGCATGGTACGATGTTCTTTATTACTTTAAATCTACTTACAGAAGTCTTGCACTTTTGATACAGGGAAGATTGTCACTCGGTGACGTATCCGGTCCCGTCGGAATGGTGAAAATTGTTGACGATACCTACGAAGCGGTAAGCCCGTATGGATTATCTTCAGTTATACTTACAATGCTTGAACTTTTGATACTGTTATCCGTTAACCTCGGAGTGATGAACCTCCTTCCGCTTCCGGCTCTGGATGGCGGAAGACTTGTGTTCCAGTTCGTCGAGGTTCTGCGCGGAAAGCCCGTTCCGAGAGAGAAGGAAGGCATGGTTCACCTCGTCGGAATGGTAGTTCTTATGGCCTTCATGCTTGTTGTAGTCATAAGTGACGTATCTAAATTCATGAAGTAAGGAGGCACCCATGGCATACAGAGACAACACCAAAGTAGTCCACATCGGTAACAAGGTCATCGGCGGCGGCAACCCGATTATGATCCAGTCCATGACCAATACACCCACTGAGGATGTAGAGAAAACCGTAGCACAGATACTTGCTCTTGAGGCGGCAGGCTGTGACATTGTTCGCAGTACTGTTCCGAATCAGGAAGCGGCAAATGCAATTAAAGAGATAAAGAAGCGCATACATATTCCGCTGGTGGCAGATATCCATTTTGATTACAAAATGGCGATTGCCGCTATGGAGAATGGCGCAGATAAGATAAGAATAAATCCCGGAAATATCGGTTCAAAGGATAGAATTGAAGCAGTTGTTAAAACCGCGAAGGAGAGGAACATCCCCATTAGAGTCGGTGTTAACAGCGGTTCCCTTGAAAAGGAACTTGTAGAAAAATACGGCGGCGTAACAGCAGAGGGCCTTGTGGAGAGCGCTCTTGATAAGGTTGGAATTATCGAGGACTTCGGCTATGACAACCTTGTTATCAGCATCAAATCTTCCAATGTTATGCTGTGCATAGATGCACACAAAAAGCTCGCAGAAAAGACAAACTATCCGCTTCATGTAGGTATTACCGAGGCAGGAACTCTTTACGGAGGAAATATCAAGTCCTCGATCGGACTCGGAATTATCCTTAACGAGGGCATTGGCGATACAATCCGCGTATCCCTTTCAGGTGATCCTACAGAGGAGATCCGCACTGCCAAAATGATACTTAAGACACTTGGCCTTAGAAAGGGCGGAATCGAAGTGGTTTCCTGCCCCACATGCGGAAGAACCAAGATCGACCTCATCGGACTTGCAAATGAAGTTGAGAAAATGGTTCAGGAATTCCCGCTGGATATCAAGGTTGCGGTTATGGGCTGTGCAGTAAACGGCCCCGGTGAAGCCAGAGAAGCCGATATAGGCGTGGCTGGCGGTATCGGTGAGGGGCTCCTTATCAAACGCGGCGAAGTAATTAGAAAAGTTCCGGAGGCTGAGCTCATCAGCGCCCTGCGCGATGAACTTGTTCATTGGAACGATTAATATATCGAAAGAGACCATCGTATGAGAAAACCATTCTTGGAGGTTTTCCAGACCTTAAAACTGGACCAACACACAAAAGAAGAACTGTCAGATGTGCAGGTTGAGAAAATATCCACCACCGAGAAAAAGGATCTCGTACGCATCTATTTATCCAGCAACCGCCTTATCGAAAAGGCGGATGTTGTAAAGGCAGAGAAGGAAATAAAAAACCAACTTTTCAAGGAGACCAACCTGAAGGTCAAGATTTATGAAAGGTTCTTTCTCTCTGCCCAGTACACACCCCAGAATCTTCTGGAGATGTACAAGGACAGTATTCTGCTGGAATTCAAGAACTATGATCCAATAGAATATACGATTTTAAAATCCGCGGACTTCTCGTTTCCCGAATCAGACCGAGTAGAACTGATTCTCGAGGAGTCTGTTATTGCTGAGAAAAAATCCGAAGACATACAGCGTATTTTGGAAAAAATCCTGAATGAACGCTGCGGTTTTGCTGTGAAAATGGGCATCACCTATAAGAAGGCGACCGCTAAAAAGAAGGAAATCGATTATTCCAAGGAGACTTCAAAACTTGCCAAGAGACTTGAAGAGGCCGAGGAGAGATCCGAGCAGAAGCACAAGGAAAAGGAAGCGGCGGCTGCTGCAAAGAAAGCAAAGGCAGAAGGAGCAGCTTCTTCCGATGCAAGTGCAGGAAAAGACGCGTCAAAGAATTCCCAGCAATCAGCCGGCAGCAAATTTGGCGGCAGTAAATTCGGTGGTGGCAGCAAGTTTTTCAAAAAGGGCACCGGCGCTGGATTCAAGCGCTCCGACGATCCCAATGTCATCTACGGAAGAGACTTCGACGAAGAGACCATCTCCATGGAAGAAATCGTGGGTGAGATGGGTGAAGTTACTGTCAGAGGAAAAATCATTAACTATGACAGACGAGACATCCGTAATGAGAAGGCTATTCTCATTTTCGCAATGACTGATTTTACCGACACCATTACTGTTAAGCTTTTCGCAAAACAGGAGAATGTGCCTGAGCTTGAGAAGGATATTAAGCCCGGTGCTTTTCTTAAGGTACGCGGAATTGCCATGGTTGATAAGTTTGATCATGAGGTATCAATCCAGAGCGTTTCCGGAATCCGCAAGATTCCTGACTTTACTGTAAAGCGCGTTGATGAAGAGGAAGTAAAAAGAGTTGAGCTTCACTGTCACACCAAGATGTCCGATATGGACGGAGTGTCTGAGGTAAAGGACATCGTCAAGCAGGCATACAAGTGGGGCATGCCCGGAATAGCCATCACAGACCACGGCGTAGTGCAGGGCCTTACCGATGCGAACCACGCCTGGGAGGATCTCTGGGGCGCGGAAAAAGCAAAGCGCAAGGAAGCGGGTGACAAGAATCCCGACAGACAGGACTTTTTCAAGGTAATCCAGGGCGTCGAGGGCTACCTCGTAGACGACTTAAAAGAGATAGTAATTAACAACAAGGGGCAGAAGCTTGAGGGTTCCACCTTTGTAGTATTCGATATAGAAACAACGGGATTTTCACCTGTTAACAACAAGATAATTGAGATAGGCGCAGTAAAGATGAAGGATGGAGAGATTCTTGATCGTTTTTCGGAATTCATCGATCCTCTTGAACCCATCCCCTTCAGAATCACCAAGCTTACCAGCATAACCGATGACATGGTAATCGGCTGTCCCACAAGGGATGAGATTATCCCTAAGTTCGTGGAGTTCTGCGGCGACGCTATCCTGGTGGGACATAATGTCAGCTTCGATATCAGCTTTATCAATGAAAACTGTAAGCAGCTTGGCATCGACGTTGACTACACAACTGTTGATACCATGGGACTTTCGAGGGCGTTTTATCCCAATCAGGCGAAGCACAATCTTGATGCACTTTGTAAGACACTGGGTGTTGTCAATGAGCACCATCACAGAGCGGTTGATGATGCGGAGTGTACTGCCAAGATTTTCCAGAAGTTCATACCGATGATTCAGAATGAAGGTGCGGACGACCTTACCAAGGTCAACGACCTCGGAGCATCGACACCTGAGCTTGTAAAGCATCTCAGGACTCACCACATCATTCTTCTTGCCAAGAATACGGTGGGACGTGTGAATTTATATACGCTTATAAGCAAATCTCACGTCGACTATTTTGCCAGATTCCCGAGAATCCCTAAGAGCGAACTGATCAAGCACAGGGAGGGACTTATTATCGGTTCGGCCTGCTGTGCGGGAGAGCTCTACGGCGCTGTTGTCGAGGGGCGCGCTGAGGATGAGATAGCAAAAATTGTAGACTTCTATGATTATCTGGAAATCCAGCCGGTTGCCAACAATCATTTCATGGTGGACTCAGAGCGCTATGAGGATATAAACTCGGATGATGATATTCGTGAGATAAATAAGAAAATCGTTAAGCTTGGCGAGCAATACAACAAACCGGTTGTAGCTACCTGTGATGCACATTTCCTTAATCCTGATGATGAGATTTACAGAACCGTCATAATGGCAGGAAAGGGAATGGCAGACGAGGAACCGGCTCCGCTTTTCGTGCGCACGACTGCTGAGATGATGGCGGAGTTTGATTACCTGGGAGCTGCCAAGGCCAGAGAGGTTGTAATAGAAAACACCCGGGACATTGTGAAGAGATGCGACAGTATTTCCCCTGTCCGTCCTGACAAGTGTCCGCCTGTCATCGAGGATTCTGACGGTATTCTCACCAGGATATGTTATGACAAGGCTCACGAAATATACGGTGAAAATCTCCCTGAGATAGTTGAGGAGAGACTTGAGAGAGAACTGAATTCAATCATAAAGAACGGCTTCGCGGTTATGTATATTATTGCGCAGAAGCTGGTTTGGAAGTCCGTGGAGGACGGGTATCTGGTTGGTTCCAGAGGTTCCGTAGGATCTTCTTTCGTTGCGTTTGCATCGGGAATTACCGAGGTTAATTCCCTCTCACCACACTATGTGTGCCCGAAGTGCAAATACAGCGATTTTGATTCAGAAGAAGTATTAAAATACGGCGGTAATTCAGGCTGTGACATGCCTGATAAGCGCTGCCCCAAGTGCGGCCATATGATGGATAAGGACGGCTTCGACATCCCTTTTGAAACCTTCCTTGGATTCAAAGGAGATAAGGAGCCCGATATCGACCTGAACTTTTCAGGAGAATATCAGTCTAAGGCGCATAAGTATACCGAGGTTATTTTCGGTTACGGCCAGACCTTCAGAGCCGGAACAATTGCGGGTCTTGCGGATAAGACTGCCTATGGTTTTGTTAAGAAGTATTATGACGGTATCGGCGTCGGCAAGAGAAGATGCGAGATCGACAGAATTACTCAGGGCTGCATCGGTATTAGACGAGGAACAGGTCAGCACCCCGGTGGTATCATAGTCCTTCCGGTGGGCGAGGATATTAACTCCTTCACGCCGGTTCAGCATCCCGCTAACGATATGACAACGGCTACAATCACGACGCACTACGATTATCACTCAATCGACCACAACCTGCTAAAGCTTGATATTCTCGGACACGATGATCCGACGATGATAAGATTTCTTCAGGATTGTACCGGACTTGATCCCAAGACAGTGCCGCTTGATGATAAGAATGTCATGGAACTTTTCATGAGTACAAAGTCGCTCAACATCACGCCTGACCAGATAGGCGGGACAAAGCTTGGATGTCTCGGACTTCCCGAGTTTGGAACCGATTTTGCTATGAACATGGTTATCGATGCGCAGCCGACATCGCTGTCTCACCTTATTCGTATTTCCGGTCTGTCACACGGAACCGATGTATGGCTTGGAAATGCGCAGACCCTTATTCAGGAAGGTAAGGCTACAATCGATACCTGTATCTGCTGCCGTGATGATATCATGATCTACCTGATCCAGAAGGGACTTGATAAGTCTGAGTCCTTCAAGATCATGGAGGCGGTTCGTAAGGGAAAAGTTGCCAAGGGTAAGGAGAGCAACTGGGAAGCCTGGAAAAATGATATGAAGGAGCATGATGTCCCGGATTGGTACATCTGGTCCTGTGAGAAGATCAAGTACATGTTCCCTAAGGCGCACGCTGCAGCATATGTTATGATGGCGTGGCGTATAGCTTACTTCAAGGTTTATGTACCACAGGCCTTCTATGCGGCATGGTTCTCGATAAGAGCTAAGGCATTGAACTATGAGCACATGTTCCAGGGTGAAGGCACTCTTCACATGTGGATGACTGAATACAGAAACAAGGGCGATGAGATGACTAACGCCGAGCAGAACGAGCTCGCAGCTATGAGACTTGCGGAAGAGATGTACGAGCGTGGCATCGAAGTTATGCCTATCGATATCTTCAAGGCAGCCTCCAGATCTTTCACAGTCTGGGGTGACAAGATAATGCCCAGCCTTCTTAGTATCGACGGCCTTGGTGAAAAAGCTGCCGACCAGATCGTAGAAGCAGTTAAGGACGGCCCCTTCATTTCAAAGGATGACTTCAAGCAGCGCACAAAGTGCCCTCAGGCTGTTGTCGACAAAATGGCTGAGATGGGACTTCTCGGAGATATCCCCGAGTCCAACCAGATCAGTATATTTGACTTCATGATGGGTGGCTGATGTGTATTAGTGGATGCATTTTTGTTGTAATTGCGATAGGTAATGTGCATAAAACAGTGCAGTGGTAAGTAGAAGCATAAGAGAAAGAAATCCAAAGAGCAAGATGTTATAAGATCAAGTATTATAAAAATATTCGTTTCAAGCTTCCTTTTGCACATCCTACTTTACCACCATCCATCAGATATTTCTTCATGTTTCTTTGAAGAGTAGTGTTTTCTGGGAGAGATTTTAGCCATAGAGATTCAGTACTATTATTTAATATCTGATGCCTGAGCTGCTCATTTGATCCTTGCTGTTCAAGCTGCCCGTCTGCTATTTTCCTCTCAAACTTATCTTGATTAGTAAGACTCTCTATCTGTCCGCCCGCAAGCTGATATACCCACTCCAGGAAGTCCATAGGCTCAGGATCAACTTCATCAATATCAAATGCATTCTGGAATCGTATGATACGCGAATCAGGAGACAACAGTTCCTTCAAAGCAGGCGACAACAGCCAGCTATCAAGAAGAATAGTATCTGAATCAGCTTCCGGATAATACTTCCTGAAGAAATCTTTTGCAGCGGCGACAGACTTATTTAACAGCTCAGCC
Source organism: Butyrivibrio sp. INlla16 (assembly GCF_900104155.1). Taxonomy (GTDB): domain Bacteria; phylum Bacillota; class Clostridia; order Lachnospirales; family Lachnospiraceae; genus Butyrivibrio. The sequence goes on along the minus strand of NZ_FMYB01000035.1, from coordinate 16,999 downwards.
TCAAGTCGAGCATCCGACGGAATGTGCATACTGAGAGAACTACTTTCTTCTACCAGTTCATATTCCAGCTCACCAATTCTGAAAAGCTTTGCTTCCGCCTGCCTTGTGGTCCAGAAGGCTCTGTCATAGCCGTAGCTTTCATAGGAAGTATGATACTCATTTACAAACCTTGAAAAACACGCCATCGTCGCTATGAATATCTCTTCGGGAAAAAGCCTCCATGCACCGTTATCCCGGCTCCTTACAGATATCAGAAGATGTTCGGTAAGACTCTTTACTCCTGGAAGCGTTTCCTCACCTGTTTTTGCACATAAAATGACAGCATCCAAGACTTCTTCCGGCATTCTGATTTTTTGAAGGAGTGATAGTAATGAGGATTCTTCATTTTGCGTCAATACGGTTTTTCTTTCCAACATTTTGTTCTCCACTTTGTATTGTCTGAAAAACTTTATATAAGCCAATATCTGAATTTATATATCAGACATTATTATTTCATAATAACGAATTTTTATAAACTATATTTCAAATTGATTTCATCATGATAAGATATCTATATAACTAAGTTAAATCAAGGAATAGATAGAGTCAAATGCCTTGTTGTATGTTCTTCGTGCTGAATTATGCTTACCAAGATAAATGCTGTTTACCGATTATCTTGGTATAAGAAACTTCAATAGTTACCAAGAAAAAGTCTAAATTGCAAATATCTTGGTGAAGTCTACTGAAGTCATTACCAAGAAAGATAGAAATAACAAATATATGGGTACAAATCAAACAAGTTACAGCCAAGAAAAATAGAAAACAACATATATCTGGGTAAAGGTCATACAAAAGTATACCAAGATAAACAAAAATTAAAGACAATCATGGTAGCAACCATCAAAAAGAGTACCAAGAAAATTGCAAATCAATTCTTTTCTTGGTAATAACCGACATACATCAAGAAAAACATTGTCGCTAAAAAACTCACATCAAGAAAAATATAGATTAACCATGAAAGAAAGGAGCCTCCATGAGTATCACAAAACTTCGCGAACTGGGTGTTATGGTAGATTGCTCGAGAAATGCAGTCCTGAACATAACTGCATTAAAGGAGCTCATAAAAATATGCCATGAATTTGGCTATGACTACATAGGACTCTATACCGAGGATACAATAGAGGTGACAGGTGAGCCATACTTTGGACATCAAAGAGGCCGCTATACAAGAGAAGAAATACAGGAAGCCGATACCTATGCGCACAGCCTTGGCATGGAGCTTCGGCCCTACATTCAGACACTGGCTCACATCAATCAGATTACCGGATACTCTGAATACAGCGAATGCATAGATGTCAATGACATCCTGCTTGTTGGGAATCCGCGCACGCAGGAACTTATCGATAACATCTTGAAAACCGTCTCCGAGACTTACTCCACACAAAAAGTGAATATCGGAATGGATGAAGCTCACATGGTGGGACTTGGAAAATATCTTGAACTTCACGGCTATCGGAACAGGGTTGATATCATCCTTGAACACCTTGAGCTAGTTGTGAAAATATGCAAAAAGTACGGCTTGCAGCCCCAGATGTGGAGCGACATGTTTTTCAGACTTCTTACAGCTGGAGCATATGGAACGGAAAACAGCGAAGCTGCCAAGGAACTATCTGAAAATCTGTCCAAAATTAAAATTCCGGACGGACTTGAGCTTGTCTATTGGGATTATTACAGTACAGATGAAAAACACTACGAGATGCTCCTGGATCAGCATAAGGCTCTCACCTCAAATATCTCATTTGCAGGCGGCGCCTGGAGATGGATGGGCTTTGCGCCTTACAATTCCTACAGCCTTCTTATTACAAAGGCGGCAATAAAGGCCTGCCTCTCAAAAGATATAGATTCTGTAGTAATGACTGCCTGGGGAGATGATGGCACCGAGTGCAGTATTTTTGCGGTACTGCCTGTGCTCTATGAAGCTCCAAGACTTGGCGGAAAACTACCTACTGACAACAATTCCGGTTCCAAGGAAGACAAAGTGCAAACATTTACAGCCATCACCGGTTACACGCTTGAAGAATTCATGCTCCTTGACCTTGTTAATCCAAACTGCGAAGGTAAAAAGAAAAACAACCTCTCCAAGATACTGCTTTTTAACGATCCGTTGCTTGGCTCCTTTGACAGCCTTGTTCCGGACGGCATCTCTTCTTACTATGAAAAAACTGCCCAGAAACTTTTCGATGTAACCCGAAAAGGTGAGCGTCGCTTTGACCATATTTTTGATTCAATGGGAAAACTCTGCCTGATATTAGCACATAAAGCGGACCTTGGATGCAGACTTAGAAAGGCCTACCAGGCAAACAACACACAAACGTTAAAAGTCATAGCAAAAGAAATCCCGCAAATAATCAATCTCCTCGATGACTTCTATGAAGCCTTCAGAAAGCAGTGGCTCTATGAAAACAAATCTTTCGGCTTCGAGGTTCAGACAGTCAGAATCGGAGGCTTAAAACAACGCCTTTCAGATATAGCACTATACCTGGATGAATACCTGGCAGGAAGACTGTACAAAATAGAGGAGCTAGAGACCAAAGTGCTTCCTGTGGGCTACACCCTTGAGGGAGATTCAGCAGACGAGGCCGAATTTAGCAGTTATCAGAAACTTGTAACCACAAGTAGACTTTCATGGTGATTGTTTTCATAAAACTTTAATTTGAGCATTTTGTTTGCACGATAGTATACTTATATTACGGAATTTTGATAATGAATAACTATGTTCACTAAAAGCATCAACGTGATTTAGGGGGCAATGAAGCATTATGTTCATGAACATGAAAAGAGCCAAGCTGACGGCTTGGAAAACACAGTGGAAAAAACAGAGTAATAACTTCGAGGTATTCAGTGGAAAATCCTATTTTGGAGATTCAGGATCCGCTCACTCGTGTTAAGAACAAAGTCGCTTTTGAAAAGACAGAGGAATCTTTGAATCTGGATATACAGCACGGAGCAGCCAATTTCGGAATAGTTTTGATCAGCCTTAAAAATGTGGATGAGATTAATAAAAAGCATGGACAGGATAAGGGCGATGAGTATATCTTAGGTTCATGCAAGTTAATTTGCGGAGTGTACATCAACTCCCAGGTTTACAGAATTAAGCCGACAGAATTTGCAGTAGTCATATCAGGCAGTGATTACTATGAGCGAGGCGAACTAATGGCTGAGCTTTCGGATGCATTCAGGCGGTCGGTTGAAAGCAGCGATAATATCCCCTGGCACAGGTATGAGGTTTCCATCGGAATGTCTGTATATGAGGAAAATGACAAAGACGTTTCGGAGGTTATCAACCGCGCCGAGGAGCCTCTTTTGAAAGGAATGGAATAATGATTGAAGACATAATAAATATTGCGCGCAAGGCCGGAGACATAATGAAAAATGCCGAGCGCCCCAAGATAACAGAGAAGGCCGGGCATGCCAATTTTTGCACAGAGACGGATGAAAAGATTCAGGCGTTTCTTATAGAGAATCTGCAAGAAGTGCTTCCCGAAGCCCAGTTTCTCGGAGAAGAGGATGGTCAGGACGAGTTTACAGCAAAAATGGAAAAAGGCTACTGTTTTGTGCTTGATCCGATTGACGGAACCTCCAATTTTATTTATGAATACAGACCGTCAGTGGTTTCTATAGGCCTTTTGAAGGATGGAAAACCGCATATGGCAGTAATCTATAACCCGTTTGATGACATGATGCTTTCAGCACAGGCGGGACAAGGCGCATACATGAACGGCGAAAGAATAATGTCTACCGAGGCACCGCTTTCTGATTCGCTGGTGGTATTTGGCACAGCGCCTTACTACGCGGGGCTTCAGGAGAGAACCTTTGAGATAGCAAAGAAGATTCTCCCTCTTTGCGTAGACCTACGAAGATCCGGAACCGCGGCGTGGGATATGTGCTGCGTCGCTCTTGGCAGATGCGCTTTATATTTCGAGATGAGAGTCCAGTTATGGGACTATGCTGCGGCTGCGCTTATAGCACAGGAAGCCGGTTGCACGATTACCGATATCGATGGAAAACCGCTCGAATTCAGGGGGCCTACCTCAGCACTTTGCAGGGCGAGAGGAATCAAGGAGATTCCTGAGTGCTTTTTCTGAAAAGCAAAAGGGAGGAAGTATGACATTTTCAGATGAATTCGTAATAAGCTCAATGGATGATCTTATGGCCATCATCGATGAAATGGGTTTTGTTCCGTTTTTCGAAAATGAGATAGAGGGCTTTTCAATTGAGGAGCACATTGATCCGAAATGTTGGTACGGCGGAAGTGACAGCTTCTGGGATGCCTGGGAGTGGAAGGGTCCCGTCATCAATAAGATGAAGTGCGCCTACGGGAAATTCCTTAAAGGCAAGGCTATGTATATCAGCTCCAAGTGGTTTCCGGATTTTGCTAATTTTCGCAGAGACGGCTATGATTTCGATGCCAGATATGATGACGGACTTGCTTCCTACCACGACAAGGAACTGTTCGAGCTGATAGATGCCAATGCACCGATTCTCTCAAAACCGCTGAAGAAGCTCGGCGATTACGGTAAGGGCGGCAAGAAGGGCTACGATACCATGATCACAAGACTTCAAAAGCAGTGCTATATAATCACCAGTGATTTCAAGTACGCGACGGATAAGTTTGGCAACCAGTACGGCTGGGGAATAGCAGAGTATACAACTCCCGAGAAATTTTTCGGTAAAAAATTCAGAGATAAAGTCTACAAAAGAACACCCGAGGAATCCTACGAAAAGATTCTCGGGCAGTTTTCAAACATTCTCCCTAAGGCAGATGAAGCCGACTTACGGAAAATATTAAAATAAACAATAAAAAATCCAAACTACTTGGTAGTTTGGACGATAGGGTTGGGCTGTTTACACAGTCAGTAGCTCGTAGCGGAATCGAACCGCTGATTCTGCCGTGAGAGGGCAGCGTCTTAGCCGCTTGACCAACGAGCCATATTGTTTATTTGTTGTCGCCTTTCGTTTGGCGACTTGATTATATTATTACAACTTCCAAAATAATGCAAGTACTTTTTTGAAAAAAATTAAAAAAAATTTCAAAAGGCAAAAAAGGCAAAAAATGTTATTGCAACAATTAGGAATTAAAAAGCAAAAAGTGTAATGCCAAGATAGACAAAAAACATTATAATTATCATTGTGCGATAGTGTCGTTGGGGATGACTTTTCACCGGGACATATGGCATGAAAAAAGTAAAAAAAGACACAAAAGAAATTGGGAGGTTACATATGCTTTACATAGGTGTAGATCTTGGAACATCATCGGTTAAGCTTGTACTCATGGATGAGACAGGTAAGATTCACGGCACAGCCACAAGGGAGTATCCTTTATATTTCCCGCAGCCCGGTTGGTCAGAGCAGAAGCCTGAGGACTGGTACACACAGGCTGTAGAGGGACTTAAGGAACTTCTTAAGGATGTTGATAAGTCACAGGTTGCCGGCATCAGCTTTGGTGGACAGATGCATGGTCTTGTTATTCTTGATGAGAATGACAACGTTATCCGTCCCGCAATCCTTTGGAATGACGGCAGAACTCAGAAGCAGGTAGATTACCTTAATAACGAGATCGGTAAGGATAAGCTTTCCGAGTACACAGCAAATATTGCTTTCGCAGGATTCACAGCTCCTAAGATTCTCTGGATCAAGGAGAACGAGCCTGAGAACTTCAAGAAGATTAAGAAGATAATGCTTCCCAAGGATTATCTTGCATATAAATTCACAGGAACTTTCTGCACAGATTACTCTGATGCATCAGGGATGCTCCTTCTTGACGTTAAGAACCGCAAGTGGTCTGAAGAGATGTGCAAGCTTTGCGACATCACTACAGATATGCTTCCGGGGCTTTATGAGAGTTATGAGAAGGTTGGCGAGCTCACAGCAGAGCTTTCTTCCGAGCTTGGACTTAAGAGCGGCGTAGTTGTGGCAGCAGGTGCAGGCGACAACGCAGCAGCTGCTGTTGGAACAGGTACAGTAGGTAACAACAAGTGCAACATTTCACTTGGAACCAGCGGAACAATTTTCATGTCCTCCAATAACTTCGCAGTGGACAGCAACAATGCGCTTCATTCCTTTGACCACGCAGACGGACACTTCCATCTCATGGGCTGCATGCTCAGCGCAGCAAGCTGCAACAAGTGGTGGAATGATGAGATTCTTAAGACCAAGGATTATGCAGCAGAGCAGAAGGGTATTGAGAAGCTTGGCGAGAACCACGTATTCTTCCTTCCTTACCTTATGGGTGAGAGATCTCCCTGGAATAATCCGAATGCCCGCGCTACTTTCACAGGCATTACAATGGATACCACAAGAGAGGATATGACTCAGGCAGTGCTCGAGGGCGTTGCTTTCGCTACAAGAGATATGTACGAAGTTGCCAAGAGCATCGGCGTTAAGCCCGAGAGAACTATGATCTGCGGCGGTGGTGCTAAGAGTCCTCTCTGGAGAAAAATGATTGCGAACATTCTTAATATAGAAGTAGATGTTCCTGTTTGCGAAGAGGGACCAGGCATGGGCGGCGCTATGCTTGCCATGGTTGCATGCGGCGCTTACGCAAGTGTTGAGGATGCTGCGGCTGCTATCGTTAAGGTTGATAAGACCGAGAAGCCTGATCCCGCTCTTGTTGAGAAGTATGAGGCAAGATATCAGCAGTTCAAGAACATTTATCCTGCACTCGCTGACACTTTTGATAAGATTATCTGAACGTATTGACGGGACGAGGTTTATTGGTATAATTAGTCTCGTAAACAAAAACAAGCAGAGTAGAATCCGGTGCGTTAAGTGCCATCTGGACAGGGACTGCCAGAAGGACGAAGGGCAACCGCGGTGTCGGATTCGGTTCCCACTGTAGCATATCGAATGTGTTGTAATTTCAGACACCTCCTTGTGCATACTGTGGAATGCATTAGGAGGTGTTTTTATGCAGAAAAATGTAACAGTTAATGAAGCAAATGAGATCAGTGTAAACAGATGGCTCAGATCCCTGAATGAGTTCAAGAGCCTACGAAACGTAGTGTTCTGCGGAATGATGGCTGCTGTAGCGATCATCCTCGGCTATGTAGCTACCATCAGAATCGGTCAGTTTATCAGAATCGGTTTCTCGGGACTTCCGAATCAGGTTGTGGACTATCTCTTCGGACCTGCGGTAGGTGCTATCTTCGGAGCGGCGCTTGATATCATCAAGTGGTTTTTACAGCCCTCAGGCGATTTCTTCCCGGGCTTTACAATCAGTGCGGCTCTTGGCGGAATTATCTATGGCTTCGCTTTTTATAAAAAGAACATAACTTTTCCGAGAATCTTTGTGGCTCAGCTTATTGTCAAAGTATTCGTAAATATCGGACTCAATTCACTCTGGCTCAAGATGCTTTACGATCAGGCGATAATTGCGATGCTTCCGGGAAGAGTATTATCCAATGCAATAATGCTGCCTATAGATACTTTTATCACTTATGCAATGCTCAAGGCTATAGAGAGAACAATCAAGCCTATGATGCAGGGACTTTGATGGATACGGGCTTTACACAATCTTTACTTGACAAAAAGCAGCAGTGGTGCTACATTACACTTGTAACTTAATAATAATTCAGACTAGAAGTGGACTTGCAAGAGTCCACTTTTTCTATGCAAGTGCATTTGTAAAGAATTCTATGTACCATTGCATAAGAGGTATATCCTATGTCCAGAAGAGAAGAAATAGAGAACAAGACAGAAGCTCTTCTTAAACCAATAGTTGAGAAGAACGAAGTTCGAATCTACGACGTCGAATTTGTTAAGGAAGCGGGACAGTGGTACCTGCGAGCTTACATTGACAGAGATGGCGGAGTTGATATTAACAAATGCGTGGATGTCAGCCACGAGCTCTCCGATGCTCTTGATGAACATGACTTCATCGACGAGGAGTACATCCTTGAAGTCAGTAGTCCGGGACTTGGCAGAGCACTTAAAAAGGACAGACATTTTGAGAACAGCTTAGGCCAGGAGGTTGACGTCAAGCTTTACAAGGCTCAGGACGGCACCAAGGAGTTCACCGGAAATTTAAAGAGTTACGATTCCGATACAATCACAATCGAAACTCCCACCGGAGACAAAACATTCATTAGAAAAGAAGTTTCAAGCGTTAAGCTTACGCTGGACTTTTAACATTAAATATGTATATTCACAAACTTTCATAGATCAAGGAGAAAAAAACTATGAGTAAAGAATTGATGGACGCACTCGATTTGCTTGAGAAGGAGAAGAACATAAGCAGAGATTCTCTGTTTGATGCTATCGAGAACTCACTCATCACTGCCTGCAAGAACAACTTTGGCAGAGCTGAGAACATCCGTGTTGAAGTTGATCGCGATACCTGCGATTTCAGATGCTTCGCAGACAAGGAAGTTGTTGAGCTCGAGGACGACGTAATGGATCCCCTTCTTGAGATCTGTCTTGATGATGCACATAAGATCGATCCCAAGGCGCAGATCGGCGATATTGTTGCGGTTTCACTTAATTCCAAGGAATTCGGACGTATCGCAACACAGAATGCGAAGAACGTAATCCTTCAGAAGATCCGCGAGGAGGAGAAGGACGCGATCTACAGCGAGTATTATGAGCATGAGCATGACATCGTTACAGGTGTAGTTCAGAGATTCATCGGTAAAAATATCAGCATCAACCTTGGTAAGGCTGACGCTATGCTCAATGAGAACGAGCAGGTTAAGACTGAGCACTATCGTCCCACAGAGCGTATCAAGGTTTACATTCTTGAAGTTAGAAACGGAAACAAGGGTCCCAGAATTCTTGTATCCCGTACACATCCCGATCTCGTTAAGAGACTCTTCGAGCAGGAAGTTGCTGAGATTCAGGATGGAACAGTTGAGATTAAGAGTATTGCCAGAGAAGCCGGCAATCGTACAAAGATTGCTGTTTATTCCAATAACCCCAACGTTGATGCGGTTGGTGCCTGCGTTGGTGTGAACGGAAGCAGAGTTAACCTTATTGTTGATGAGCTCAACGGTGAGAAGATCGATATCGTTAACTGGGATGAGAACCCCGGAAACCTTATTCAGAATGCACTTTCACCTGCAAAGATTGTTGCAGTTTTCGCTGATCCCGATGAGAAGAGCGCAAAGGTAGTTGTTCCTGATTACCAGCTCTCACTTGCAATCGGTAAGGAAGGTCAGAACGCAAGACTTGCTGCACGTCTTACAGGTTATAAGATTGATATCAAGAGTGAGACTCAGGCTAAGGATGCTCCCGGATTCCGCATCGAGGATTACATGGATGATGAGGAAGAGTACGATGAGTACGAGGAAGGCGAGTACACCGAAGAGGGTGAGTACGCCGAGGACGGAGAATACGAAGAGGCTGAGTACGAGGAAGAGGCTGCAGCTGATGCTGAGGAAGAGACTTCCGAGGAAGAGTAATTACAGAATGCTTCATTACTATATATAAAGGATAATTATGGAAAAAAAGAAACCTATGCGAAAATGCGTCGGTTGCGGAGAAAGCAAGGAAAAAGCGATGTTGATCCGCGTTATCCGGGATACGAACGGAGAGATTCATTTGGATCCGACTGGACGTGCGAACGGAAGAGGCGCTTATGTATGCAGGGATGCCGGGTGTCTTGAGAAGGCCATCAAGAGAAAAGGTCTTGAGAGATCACTTAAGGTCAGCATTCCGGAGGAAACTCTGGAACAGTTAAAGAAGGAGCTTGAGGTAAATGGATGAAAACAAAATTTACTCTCTGCTCGGATTATGTCAAAAGGCAGGAAAACTTGTAAGCGGTGAGTTTGCGGTTGAGAATGCCATAAAGAGCGGGAAAGCCTGTATGGTTATTGTGAGCAGCGATGCTTCAAATAATACGGGCAAGAAATTCCGGGATAAATGTGATTATTATGATGTGCCGTTTTTCATGTTTGGGGACAAAGAGAAGCTAGGACATGCGATCGGCAAAGAAGTTCGAACGAGTATTGCAATCACGGACATGGGATTTGCAAAAAGCTTTCAGAAGAACTTACGCGTAGATGAATTGTACGGAGGAAATGCGAATGTCGAAAATTAAAATATCCGAACTCGCTTCGGAACTTGGTGTTGAAAGTAAGGAGCTTGTGGCATACCTGCAGGAGCAGGGTGTTGAGGCTGCAAAGAGATCAACAAGTTCAGTCGAAGACGATGATGCGGAGAAGGTAAGGAAACACTTCGGAAGCGGAAAGGCAGATGCTAAAAAGGAGAAGGCTGAGGCTCCTGCAAAGGAAGTAAAAGAGCAGGCAGCTTCAAAAGAGGATGCGTCAAAAGCTACTTCTTCGTCCGATGATAAAAAGGCTCAGAAGCCCCTTAAGAAAAAGCCCGAAGGTGAAGGTGCGGTTAAAAAGAAGAAGAATATCATTTTTGTAACCAACCCCAATAACTCAAAGAACGGCAATTTCCAGGGTAACCAGAATAATCAGAATCGCGGTACCCAGAATAAGAACCAGAACCGTGATAATAACAGAGGAGGTCAGAAACAGGGTACATTTGCCCGTTCACAGAATGTATATCATCCGATCAAGCCTTTGACAGCACCGTCACAGCTTGAGTCTTATAACACAGATATACCTAAATATCAGGAGACTGCAGCAAAGCCTGCTAAGGTAGAGACACCTAAAACAGAACCTGCTAAGAAGCCTGTACAGGCAGCAGAGACACCTGCAAAGCCTGTAGCAGCAGAGGCACAGCAGAAGCCTCAGACTGAGAATCGTGAGAACCGTGTAAACCGCGAGAATCGCGATAACCGTGATAACCGTGAGAACAGAGGCGGAGAACTCAGAAGAGGAGAAGGAAGAGATCAGGGCGGCCAGCAGCGCAGAGGCTCTCAGAACGACAGAAGAGGTGCAGCTCAGGGTGCTCCCCGTCAGAATATGGGCGGAGCAAGACCCGGACAGGGCGCACAGGGAAGACCCGGCGACCGTCAGCAGGGCAAAGGAAAAGATTTTGCAAAAGGACAGGGAAGAGGTGGATTTGACGCAGCTCCCTTGAACGAAGGCGGTAAGGGCGAAGGAAAGAGACGCTCCGGCCAGGATAAGGATAAGAGATCTAAGAAAGATCATATTTATGAAGAGAATGAAGAGATGATGCCCAGAAGTAAGAGGGTTGGTCGCTTCATTAAGCCTGAAGTTAAAAAGGTAGAGGAGCCTGAGGAGCAGATCAAGGTTATCACAATTCCTGAGAAGCTTACGATCAAGGAACTCGCCGATAAGATGAAGCTTCAGCCTTCAGCTATTATCAAGAAGCTCTTCATGGCAGGCCAGATCGTTACCGTTAACTCAGAGCTTTCATACGAAGATGCTGAGAATATCGCGATCGATTATGATATCATCTGCGAGAAGGAAGTTCAGGTAGACGTTATCGAGGAACTTCTTAAGGAGGAAGAGGAGGATGAGAGTCTTCTTACATCCAGACCTCCGGTTGTCTGCGTAATGGGTCACGTCGATCATGGTAAGACATCACTTCTTGATGCTATACGTGACACAAGCGTTACAGATAAAGAGGCCGGTGGTATCACACAGCGTATCGGTGCTTATCAGATCAAGGTTCAGGATAGAAAGATCACATTCCTTGATACACCCGGACACGAAGCTTTCACAGCTATGCGTATGCGTGGTGCAAATTCTACAGATATTGCAGTTCTCGTTGTTGCAGCGGATGACGGTGTTATGCCTCAGACAATCGAGGCTATCAACCATGCTAAGGCTGCAGGCGTTGAGATAATTGTTGCTGTCAACAAGATTGATAAGCCCAGTGCTAACGTTGACAGAGTTAAGCAGGAGATGACAGAGTACGGTCTTATTGCTACAGATTGGGGCGGATCAACAGAGTTTGTTCCTGTTTCAGCTAAGACCGGCGAGGGTATGGATGTGCTTCTTGACACAATCCTTATCACCGCTGACATCCTTGAGCTTAAGGCTAACGCAAATCGTGAGGCAAGAGGTCTTGTCCTCGAGGCTAAGCTTGATAAGGGTCGCGGACCTGTTGCTAACGTACTTGTACAGAAGGGTACACTCCATGTGGGAGACTTCATTTCTGCAGGTGCATGCTCCGGTAAGGTTCGTGCGATGATAGATGACAAGGGTAAGAGACTTAAAGAAGCTAAGCCTTCACAGCCTGTTGAGATTCTCGGTCTTTCAGATGTTCCGGGAGCAGGAGAGGTATTCCTTGGACACCAGAGTGACAAGGAAGCAAAACAGTATGCTAACACATACCTTCAGCAGCAGAAGAAGGATCTTATCGAGGAGACCAAGGCTAAGATGTCACTCGATGATCTGTATTCCAAGATTGAGGAAGGTAAGTTAAAAGAGCTTGATATCATTATCAAGGCTGATGTTCAGGGTAGTGTGGAAGCTCTTAAGGCAAGTCTTCTTAAGCTTTCAAATGACGAGGTTGTAGTTAAGGTTATCCACGGCGGTGTAGGTGCCATCACTGAGTCTGATGTATCACTTGCCGCTGCATCCAATGCGATCATCATCGGATTTGACGTTCGTCCCGATGCGGTTGCAAAGAGCACAGCTGAGCACGAAGGCGTAGAGATCAAGCTTTACAAAGTTATCTACCAGGCTATCGAGGATGTTGAATACGCTATGAAGGGTATGCTTGCTCCTGTATACGAGGAGAAAGTTATCGGACACGCTGAGATCCGTCAGCTCTTCAAGGCATCTAAGGTTGGTAATATCGCCGGTGCTATCGTTACTGACGGTATGGTCCAGAAGGATTGCAAGGTTCGCATCTCCAGAGATGGTGAGCAGATATTCGAAGGCGATCTTGCAACTCTTAAGAGATTTAAGGATGATGTCAAGGAAGTTAAGGACGGCTACGAGTGTGGTATGGTATTTGACGGCTTTGACCAGATCAATGTAGGCGATATCGTAGAAGCATACATCATGGTCGAGATTCCTCGTGAGAAGTTAGACAAGAAATAACAGCCTTCCCCTTGGGGGCGCAAAAAATAAAAGCCTTCCCCTTGGGGGCGCTCGACGTCCGGGGGACGTCGGTCCAGCGCGGACCGAAGCGGAGCGTAGACAAGGTGGCACGAAGTGCCGGATGAGGGGCATGGAGTAAAAATATGAGAAAAAACAGTATAAAAAATATCCGTATAAACGGTGAAGTACAAAAGGTCATATCTGAGGCAATCAGATACAGCAAGGACCCCAGGATCAGCCCCATGACATCCGTTATGGATGTCGAGGTTGCACCTGATCTTAAGACTTGTAAAGTATGGGTTTCCGTAATGGGCAACGATGAGGACAGACTCCGCACGGAGGAAGGCCTCAAATCCGCTGCCGGCTACATCAGAAGTACAGTAGCCAAGGAACTCAATATGCGTTACACCCCCGAGCTCAGATTCATCATGGATGATTCAATTGAGTATGCCATCAATATGTCGAAGAAAATTGACGAAGTTGCAGCAAAAGACGCAGCTGCAAAGGCAGCAAGGGGAGAAGTGGACGAAGAACCCACAGAGGAAGAATAATAGATGAGAATAGATGAACTCGTAAAGGATGCCAAAACTATCGGAATCGGTGGTCATATCCGCCCCGACGGAGATTGTGTTGGCTCTACAATGGCATTATATCTCTATTTAAAAAAGCATTATCCGAATCTCAAAGTGGACGTTTTTCTTGAAAAGATTCCCGAGAGCTATAAGATAATCGAAGCTACTGCTGAGGTTAAATCGGACTTTAAGACTGACGTTGACAGCTATGATATTTTCTTTGCCCTCGACTGTGGAAAAGAAAGACTCGGAGATGCTGAGAAATTCTTTGATGCCGCAAAAAAGACAGTTAATATAGACCATCATGTCAGCAACGAAGGAACAGGTGATGAGAATTATATTGTTCCCACAGCCAGTTCAGCGTGTGAGCTTGTTTATGATTGCATTGATAAGGACAAGCTTGACGCTGAGATAGCCAAGGCCATCTACATGGGAATAATAACGGATACCGGTGTTTTCAAGTATTCAAACACATCACCCGCAACCATGCAGGTGGCTTCAGATTTAATAGGCTACGGCTTTGATTTTGGAAGCCTTATTGATTCTGTATTCTATGAGAAGACATATGTTCAGAACCAGATAATGGGACGAGCACTTCTTGAGAGCATGCTTTTTATGCACGGAGACTGCATCGTGAGTGTGGTATCCAGACAAACGATGGATTTTTATCACGCTGAGTCCAGTGATCTCGATGGAATAGTAAGCCAGCTTCTTCTGACAACAGGTACGGAGTGTGCAATTTTCATGTATGAGATCGGAAGCCTTGAGTACAAAGTCAGCCTTCGCTCCAAGGGAAAAGTGAATGTTGCAAAGATCGCAGAGCTTTTCGGCGGTGGCGGACATTCAAGAGCTGCGGGCTGTACCATGAACGGAACCCAGCATGATATAATAAACTCACTTTCAGAGTATATTGAGAGAGATTTGAAGGGCGTTCTCGCTGCAAACTAAGGGGTTATATGTACAACGGACTGATAAACGTATACAAGGAGGCTGGCTATACATCTAGTGATGTGGTGGCACGCCTCCGTGGCATTTTAAAAATGAAAAAGATCGGACATACAGGGACTCTGGATCCGGATGCGGTCGGAGTCCTTGTTATTTGCCTGGGGAACGGGACAAAGCTCTGTGACATGCTCACGGATCATGACAAAGAATATATCGCCGTCTGCAGACTTGGAGTGACGACAGACACTCAGGATATGTCGGGAAGAGTGCTTTCCGAGAATGAGGTCAATGTCACAAGTGAGCAGCTTCACGAAGCGGTTAAACGCTTTGTAGGTGAGTATGACCAGATTCCGCCCATGTATTCCGCAATTAAGATAAACGGTAAGAAGCTCTATGAGCTTGCAAGACAGGGCAAGGAAGTCGAGAGAAAGCCAAGAAGAATCAAAATAGAGGCTATAACAATTCTCGATGAATCCCACCTTCAGGATGAGCACGTTTTCACAATGGAAGTTAAGTGTTCAAAGGGAACATATATCAGAACCCTTTGCAACGATATAGGTGAGGCTTTGGGCTGCGGCGCAGCAATGGAGCATCTTACAAGAACGGCTGTAGGAAGCTTCCATCTCGAGACTGCGCACACACTTGATCAGATTGAGCAGCTTCGCGATGAAGGAAAAGTGGATACGATAGTTGCCTCAACTGAGAGCCTTTTCAGAGACCTTGACTATTGTATTGTTAAGGACAGCTTCAGACGTATGCTTGAAAACGGCAACAGCTTCAAGGTGGAGAATCTTGTAAGTGAAGCTCCCGAGGATGAGCAGGATTTTGTAGAACCCGAAAAGCTCTATGCTGACGGCACCAGAGTGAGGGTATACGCTGAGGACGGCACATTCTTTGGCATTTACAAATGCGACGGCAGAACCGGCCAGTTCAAGGTGGAGAAGTTTTTCTATACGGAGAGGTAAAAATGCGGATAATATCCGGAACCACACAATTTAATATAGAGGATAAAACCGCAGTAGCCATCGGTAAATTTGACGGAGTCCACATGGGGCATCAAAAGCTCCTAAAACATATCCTTGATAAGAAAGACCAGGGTATGAAGGCGACGATCTTTACCTTTGATCCGCCGCCGGCTGTATTTTTCTCACAACTTATGGCAAAAAATGAGAATGAAAAAAAGGATATCATTTTATCCCAGCTTCTCACAAAGGATGAAAAAAGGCGCAAATTCGAGGAGCTTGGAGTCGATATCCTTGTGGAATTTCCGATGAATACGGAGACAGCACGGACGGCGCCGGAGGATTTTGTCAGAAAAATCCTTCATGAGCAGATGAATGCAGCCTATCTTGCAGCAGGGGATGACTTATCCTATGGATACAAGGGAAGAGGCGATTTTGCTCTTTTAAATAAGCTTGCACCCGAACTCGGCTACAGAACTCACGCCATAAAAAAACTTCAGATGTTCGGAAGGAATGTTAGCTCAAGCTTTATAAAAGAGGAAATACTTCAGGCTGAGATGGAGCGCGCATCTGAGCTTCTGGGAGAACATTACTATGTGGGAGGCTTTGTCGAACATGGCAAAAAGCTTGGCAGAACAATTGGCTTTCCTACGGTAAATCTGCTCCCGCCTTCTGAAAAGTGCCTGCCACCTTTCGGGGTATATTTTTCTGAAGTCAGAATTGATGGCAGAAAATATCATGGAATGACCAACATCGGACTTAGGCCGACGGTTTCCGACAGCGGACAGGTGAGCGTTGAAACTTATATCTATGATTTCGACGAAGATATTTATGGAAAATATTTAGAGATTGCACTTTTGACTTTCCATAGAAAAGAACAGAAATTTTCTGGTGTTGAGGCATTGAAGGGGCAGCTAAGGCTTGACCTTGACGCTGGAAGAAATTTCTTCGATTATGAATGACAGTTAGGGTTGTTTCATGAAGCAAAATAAATATAGGGTCTTTTAGCGATGAAACTTAGAGGGAAAAGCATTATACAAAAGTGCTTTTCCCTCTTCCTTTTTCTGCTCTGTAGAGGTATAATATACCTAAAGTATAGGTATACGCCACCTATACGAAAGGAGGAAGGTATGAAGACTGAAAAAGTATATCCAGAATGGGTTCAGGCACAACGCGTTAAGGGGACTACCATCAAGAAAAAAGGTGATTCATATTACCTGTACAAGCGTACATCGAAAAGGGTTCCGGGGAAAAAATACCCCCCAGCCTGTGGATACCTATATCGGGCTGATTACTCCGGATGGTCTGGTAGAGTCTAACAGAAAGATACTCTCTGTTAATGATGTGGAAGTTTATGAGTTTGGCTTTTCCAGGGCAATAGAACTGCTCTGTCCTGATGAATGGAAAAAGCCACTTGGTTCCAAGTGGAGGGCAGTTCTTGATTATATAATCAGCAGGGAATCCTCCGAAACCTACATAAAAAAAGAAAGGACGATTTTAACCGAACTTGATGAGCATGTTCAGTACGGTGCACAGAAGGGAATGCTGATAAGACGTA
>NZ_FMYB01000031.1 GCF_900104155.1 Butyrivibrio sp. INlla16 | reverse complement strand
CCATTTATCCAGAACCCATGGCGGATATACAATTGTTTTATCATTGTCCATAATTTCTCTGATTTCAGAATTTAGGAGTTTCTCTATTTCTCCCCATCTGCTGATAATTGAGTCATAATCTTCCTTACTTCTGAACATTGATAGATCACTTGGCGTACTCTCGCTATATGTAAAGCACTCATTGCAAGCTATCTGATAAAGCCTTGCTAATAGCTTTTCATCTTTATTGCTCTCATAAAAACCGATTAAGTCATCAAACAGTTCTTCCAAATATACTTCCGTCTGATCACCACATACCCATTCAGAAGCGCTTGGCATAGAAATAAGCGCCATATCTCCCGTCTTTTTCCCAACAACTACGGCATGGTCATCAACACAAACGCCAAATACCATGTAAGAATCAGGATACTCATATATCGATATAAGCGGCCACAGTTCTGATTCATGTTTAATTATTTCATATGCATCAAACAGAGAAACCAAAGTGTTCTTCCTCCATTATCTTTGTTAAATCCGCCGTTTTGCAGCTCTCGTATTTTATGCCTATAGTCTACAAAACCCAATGGACATAATTTGTCCATTGGGTTATATCTCATAATTAAAACATTCCAAATTCTTCGCTAATTTTTGTGATAGGTGATTTGCCGCATACCGGACAATACTTACTGTTATCACCACCTAATGTATTAACTGTCCATTTATTCCCACAGGCCTTACATTTGTACTTTACCGTTACTGGCGGCCCATATACGCATGTAATCCCATTATCAAAGGGATCAAATTTGCCCTCTCCACGTTTGGTTCCACAGTAAGGGCAAAATTTATCTTTTTCTCCTAATGGTTTATGACAATTACCACAATAACAATCATCTTCCTGGAATCTATCGCTCATATTCATCCTCCAAGGTTCTGATAACTTTAATCAACGTCACTTTTTATTTGTATCCTCCACAAACCTAAGAACAGTCATCACATCACTAATATTATTTGGCTCCTGATAAACATATACATAAACGAGAATAGCATTATCTACCTCTTGAAATATGAATTCAACCTGATATTTTTCACCAAGTGCCTGTTTATATGTATCCCTGTAATACTTATAGCTTGCGCCATAATAAGTAGTTATAGTTTTCAATGGAAACTCTTTTAATGTATCCTTACCTAGAATGTCCTTTATTATAGCTTTTTCTATCAGATCATTTTCTTTTTGATCGTTGATATCAACCATTTTCGTCTTGTCAAAGTAGCAAATAAAAAGGCTTTCCGCTTTTGCCCTTTTCTTCCCTATCTTATTAAGAGTGTATTGATATCCGGGCATATTACCCAATTTTTCACTTTCAATATCATGCTCGATTGCCTTCCATCCAGACGGAATAAAAAAATTAAAGCCGCTTTCAGCAAACGTTCTTTTGACAAGAGATGTTTTGTTTACTATCGTTCCATCTAGCAAAATATATGTATCATCTGCATAAAATGTATTAGGGCTACTCATAACATTATCTATGTTCATGCTTAGACTATATTTGACAAGTCCCACATTCAGTTTCCCAAAAAGGCTTATCTGATCACCTTCTTTAAAGTTTTCTAATGCAGCTTTATCAGTCGTTTTACACGTAATAACTCTTTTTGTTTGCTTGTCTATCCCTAAAGAGAGTTCTTTATTATTTTTTTTCTTAGAAATTATGGTTCCACTAATCAGATAAGGATTTTCATTATATTTTTCCTTCGCATTTTTAGGATCTGATTCAAACGCATTAATAACGACATCAGCAGAAGTACATTGATATAAAACGTTTTTTTCTGTATCCAATATTACATCTGGTTTTGCAAACCATGCTCCACATAGCATAATATTCATTAGGATCAGCATGGTACATACTGCTATTGTCCCAACTCTTTTTCGTAAGTGGTTAATCTGCATCATATTTAAACCCCATTTCAGAACTCAATCCTAATAGTATTTCATCAGCTTCGCGATATACATGAGCTTCTGCATAATCGTCTATTAAGCGAACTTTTTCACTACCGGTGTAAAGCTGTTTTATTTTTTTTGATAACTCATCCGTAGAAATGGCAACATCCTCCCCATGAACAAATATTTCTCTGTCCCGGATTCTTACCTTTATAGTTTCTATTTCCTTTTTACCATTACCTGCGGGCTCTACTGAATTAACCTGCTTCGACTCGCTACTTTTTTCTGTTGAACTATCAGATGATTTTTCTTTTTGGGTATCTTTTTCTTTTGTTTTTCCTGTCTCCTCCACTCCTAAAACGGAAATTTCTATTGCCTTATCAAGATTAATTAATGTATCTGTTGTTAGTTCTACCGACTTTTTTCCAAATCCGCACATGAGAGAAGCACATAACAATAAAAAGATAGCCATTCCTATCCGTTTTTTATTCGTCTGTTTCATATTCAAATCCCTTCTCGCTCAGAATTCTCATAACCTCATGAAACGTGTGAGCTGAGGCATAACCGTCAATGACATATATAGTATTTCCCTCGGGAAGCCTATTTACTTCTGTTTCAAATTCTTCTACATCACAAACGAATTCATCTTTAAATAATATGTCCGTTCCCTTTACTATTACATACTGAGTGTATACTACCCCATCATCAGAGACATAATTCCCAGATGGATCAAATCCTTCAGCCAATTCTCCATTAATTGGATCTGTATCTTCACTTTCTAATTCTGTTGAAAATAAAATGCCAAATCCCCTTTCACCATATCTCAAATAGACACCTGAGAAAAACAATATGCAGCCTACAAAGAATAAAATTCCGGTTTGAATCCAATAGCCTTTCCTAGCTTTCTGTAATAATGCAAAAGTTCTAGGTGCTGTATAATGCGCATAATCATCCTTCCGTTTAATAACTATCTGATAGTTCTTATATAAAGGCTCAAATAAGTACATCAGACACATAAAAACGGATACCAATATCATAATTGCGCCAATTATCATCATAAATATAGGTATCATAATTATCCCTTTATTTTTCTCTTATATTGGGGTACTCACTACTTAACTGAGTAAAGATTTCCTTTATTGCTTTTTCATCCCTGTAAAGAATATCTTCATCATCTTCATTAAACGACAAAACAACTACTCTCTCAGGATTTTCAGCAACATAAGTACTAAGATATTTGTTTAGTTCATCATACCCATCTGAAACACGCAGTCCCTTTAGTTGCGGTATTTCTGGTATTTCAGACTGTTTGTCTGAATTCAAGATGGTAATATGTCTAGTGACCAAGTCCTCATCATATTGTGCATTCACAGTGATATATGAAATATAATCCGATACCGAACCTAGTGATTCTATTTGATCACTATAGAGTTTTTTCAATTCGTTAAAATCATTTTCTTGTTGCTGAATGCTTTCTTCCTTAGCTGCATACGTGTTCTTTGTTTCTTGGAGCTGACACATAACAACCAGCAGTATAATGAAAACAACATCCAGCAATGAAGTTAAATCTATTAATTTGTTAGATTTGTTCCTACGTCTCTTCATATCTTAATCCCTCAAAAATTAGTTATTCAGATATATTTCCCAGCATTACTGCGTTATTAACCTTCTTATCATAATCTTCGAGGATAATTTCTGTTTCATTTATTGTTCTTGAAGGACCAACAGCATCTACAAACTTCAAAATAATGGCAAAAATCAGTCCATAAAAAGTTGATCCCAATGCCAAATGTAATGAAGAGAATATTGTGCTAAGGTCCTCCGTATTAAGCTGCATGATGAGTCCAGCAACAGTTCCAAGAATTCCAAAAAGCGGGAATAACGGAATCAATTGTGAAAAAGCCTCATGCCATGAGCATGTTTTGTTAAAAGCTGTTTCCAGTTCCCTTATAGAATCTGGAGTGACTTTTTCACTATCTGCCTGATCTTCCACTTCATGAGTGTTCTTGTTCAGCATACTTTTTGTATTTTTCCAATTCATAATGGATTTTATTTGATTGTAGTGCCCTAGAATAGCAATATAATTACCCACAAGTAAAACAATCAGTAACACACCACAGATTAGAATTATGGCATTCATTTTGCCCGCCAAGAAACTGTAAATAGAACTCATTTGGACCCCCTTATGAATAAATATGATTAATATACATTATACATCATGCTTGTCGATATAACGCTAAAATTTACTTAAAATATCATCGCATAATGTTTAACATAGAGCCAAGGCGTTTTATTACCCTGGCTCCGTAATAGTATCATTCTATCTCCGCTAATTTCTTATATATTCTTGTTGTTACTTCCATATAATATGCATAATCCGCAGGTGACATATTGCTAGTGTTGAGATTTGATATCTTGGTAGCAAAATCGGTGTATTTTTGCATTATTTCAGTATAATCTCCAAGCATACTTGCAACATCAGAAGAGTTTGACTTGTATTTCTTCATAAATTCTATGTACTCATCCATGAATTCCTCATAACTATCAAGAAGGTCTTTTAAGTCTACGCTTACTCCTTCTGCACTTGATGATACAGATTTATTTACCTTTGCAGTATTAAGCATCCTGTCATATCTGGCCATAGCTTTATCCGCATAGCCTGAAGATGTAACTATTGTCACCGCGACAAATTTCTTGCTGTATGAGTTATAAGTAGCTACACATTTCATATGTGCGCTTATTCCTTCATATGTACCTTCATATGCTTTTGACCAGCACGGCAAACTATCGATATTCATATCATCTGTACTTACTTCTTTAGGTGAAGTAAGAATAGCATCAGCATTAGATTTGATTGCCTCATAAATCTTGGCTTCTAAGTCCTTATCCGCAATATCAAATCCTTCAGGTATGTCTAGATCCGTACTCTCAAACAGGATATATGATCTACCACCTTTTGTTTTATAAGACTGTCCTCCGCTCGCATTCGAATCTGCGAACTCATATGCTTCAGACATAGGGAATACTATCCCACCTATCTCTATATCAGTTGTCTTCTCCTTTCCGATAGCTTTAGGAAAATCCTCATTCATCTCATGATAAATGAATGCTCCTGCACCTATTACTAACAGCAGAAAGATTATAAGTATAATCTTCCATACCTTTCTCTTCTTTTTGGGCTTTTTAACATTATTATTTTCTGTATAACTGATGGGATTTTGTGTACGATCTTCGTTTGAGACGGCTTTGCCGCAATTAGTACAGAATTTTTCGCCTTCCTTCAATTCAGAACCACAATTAGAACAAAATGCCATATCACACCTCCTCATTCTCATGCTTGATTTCGGTAATAATCTGCCTTATTCTCCTCTCAGATAGTCCCATTGCCCTTGACAGCTCAGCAGGTTTCTGATCATTCATATTTTCCTTTATGAATTCCTTTGTGTATTCCTTGGAATATAGCCTCTGGGGAAAGGTAACATTTAGACCTGAAAATCTCTTCCAGATTTTTATAGTTGCGGCATCCCCTAGTAGTTCTGCCAATTCCTTATAAATTCCTCCATATAGGTCTGGATTACTATTCACGCCTTCTATCACCTCCTCATTTAATTGTAATTTTTCCGATTTGAAATTATCCTTTGTTATTTTCCTTGTATTTTTCATGTGAAATTTGCACTGCATATTTCCTTTTATATTTGCAGTGCATTCCTCCTTTCACTACAAGGTGTGTAATTTTTGCGGAATTAATTCAGAGGTGGCATAGCCGCGAGTGCAGATAGCACAAGACTTTTCATATATTAATAGAAGAATCAGATTAGCCATTTTGAAGAAAAAAAGACACCATAGCATATTGCTATGATGTCGATACTAATCATCCACCTTATAACTAAAGAAAAATAGACAATACTATTTCCCCAAACTGGTTAATTTATTTTTGCTCTCCTCCTGCTACTATATAAGCATAGAAGGAGGACCCTAAAAATGAATACTAAAGGAAACCTATAAGGTACCGTCACTGTGGCAGGATCCCGGTGGCGGTGCTTTTGGGTTATGGAGTATCTTCTATTTCTTTGATTTCTGGGATAATCTCATAATCATCTGTTACCGTTACAACTGCATAAGTGGCCCTATCCCCACTAACCTGCGGATAACAGATGCTTCCCGGATTTACAAGAGTGATATTATTTTCTTTGTCCTTTACAATCTCAGCAAAATGACTGTGCCCGAAGAGGACAAGATCAGCACATCTCGATTTAGCAGCCTCTTTTAAGGTCTTAAGGCTTTCCTCATATTTAACATTGTAGGCATTTCCATGTGTTACCCATACGTTTAAGAAGCCAGCCTTGAATTCCTCGTTAAGTGGAAGACTGTTTCCAAAGTCACAGTTGCCGCGGACTATCTTTACTTCATAGGATGGATCATCTCCTGTTATGGAAGAAATAGAATCCTGGATATCACCGCAGTGAACAAGAAAATCAAAGGGAGATTCCTCTTCAATGGCCTTTTTTGCAAATCCCGGATATCCATGTGAATCTGATATTACTAGTATTTTTTGTTCATAACGGTATCTCCGTTTCGTTATTATCTAAGGGATAAATGAAGAAATCCTTTGCATCAAGCTCCTCTTCTTCCCCAAAGATGTTAAGCTGTTTTGCACCCTCCAGCATATGGTCATATGCTTTCTTTTCTTCATCTGTCAGTTCTCTTGCCACGATAGGTCTCCTGCCTGTATATTACTCTTTTCTAATTATATGGCACTCCGGATTAATTAGCGAGACCAGACAACACCATGGGTATTCCCACAGCACCGCCTGGCCTCTATTATCTGAAGAATCTTTAAATCTCTTCAAGTAAATAATTTTTAGCTTTTAAAGTTAGCTTTGACCATTAGTAAAATCGTCAAAAACGGTTGATATTGAAAGGGAACTATCAAAAGAAATTCCGCATTCAAATCAAAGACTTGAACCTGCATAGAATCCTTCTCTTACAGCATCACCAATCTTGCCGAGTTTCATGCTATCACCAATGATTCTTGTCTTTGTAGGATATTTATCCCTGATCTTTTCGGCAACATCTCTTACAGGTCTCATTCCAAATGCTGCAATAACAGTATCTGCCTTTATTTCTTCCCTTGAACCGTCTGCTTTCTCAATAGTAACTGCATCAGATGAGATGGAAACAACTTTTGAATCGGTCTTCATCTCTACCCCATTTTCAGCAAGCTTCTGGAAAAGTGTTATCTTATTGATGAACATTACATCCTTTCCACATTCAGGAAGCATCTCAACAATGGTAACTTTCTTTCCAAGCTCAGAAGCCATCTCAAGGGCTCCATCAAGACCTGAAAGTCCACCACCGCAGATTACAATGTTATCACCCTTGATCCTGGACTGATCCTTATGTGCATCCAAGATAGTAACCACATTGCTGCCATCTATTCCATCTATCGGAGGAACAAAAGGCGCTGCTCCTGATCCTATAATGATGTTATCGCAATCAGAAAGGAATGCTTCATCACCCTTAACTTCTGTGCCGAGATGTATATCAACACCCAGTTTTTCAAGCTGTACTGTAAGATACTTTGTGAATTTCTTAATGTTTGTCTTGAACTTAGCTGTGCAGATATCGCCCATCACTCCGCCAAGCTTATCGGACTTTTCATAAAGTGATACCTTATGACCCACAGTTGCAGCGACACGTGCAGCTTCCATTCCGGCAGGACCGCCACCAATGATAACAATTTTCTTGGGATTCTCTGTCTTAGTAAGCTTAAAGCGCTCTTCTTCCATAGCCTGAACATTAACCGCACAGGAAAGCTTTGTATGGTTATTCCAGATTCGTCCGATACAGAATTCATTACATCTAAGACATGGACGGATATCCTCTACTCTTCCCTCAATAAGCTTATTGCAGATATCGGGATCAGCTATAAGCGCACGTCCAAAGTTTACAAAATCTGCGTTGCCAGATTTGATGAGTTCCAATGCTGTATCAGGGTTGTGTGTTCCTGCGTTGAATATCGGAACAGTAACTGTTTTTCTTGCTTCCTCGCATACATAAGCCATGCATGCTTCTCCGAGATATGACGGAGGGAAGATATAATCAAGAGTCTCATAGCAACCTGCATCGATATCAAATGCATCAACGCCGCCTTCTTCCAGGACTTTAAGGAGTTTCATACTATCTTCAAGCGTTCTTCCACCTTCAAAGCGGTGATCTAATGATATTCTGAAAATGATGGGAAGCTTATCGCCAACAACACTCTTCATTGCCTGAACTATTTCAACGGGGAAACGAGCACAGTTCTCAGGACTTCCGCCATACTCATCAGTTCTCTTGTTCCATACAGGTGACATAAACTGATCGATAAGGTATCCTGCGTGCGCATGGATCTCTATTGCATCAAAGCCGGCATCCCTAGCCAGTCCTGCTGCAAACTTAAATTCTTCCATCATTTCCCTGATCTCATCTTTAGTAAGTGCATGGCACTTAATACTGGGGTCAAATACAGATGAGGTCTCTGATGATGAAATTGGAGGATTGCCCAATGTGTCAGGGAAGGCATTTCGTCCTGTGCCGGGACTTATCTGACATACAATCTTGGCGCCATAACGGTGAACTCCATCACAAACTGCTGTAAGTGACGGAAGAACGGTGAAACTGTCAAGATATCCCTCCATAGAACCCTGTGCAAGTCTTTCATTAAGCATCTGGCATCCCAGGAAGATTATTCCTGTACCGCCCTTAGCTCTCTCTATAAAATAGTCAATTTCCTGTGCATCCTTTCTGCCATTAGTAAATGCAGAGTTTGTGCCCATTGGGCTCATACCGATGCGGTTCTTGACTTCCATGTTCCCAATTTTAAACGGTGTAAACAATTCCTTATAATCCATTTTCTCCTACCTTTCCTACCCAAAAATGTTTTTGCATATTTACACAAGTAAATATATAGTTGCCATACGTAAATTATCACGTCATTAAAAATGTGTGTCAATAAAACATGGTGTCCAATCTGTATTTCTGTCACCTTACACAAATTTGTCTGACAACTTTTATTAATTTTTCTTACGGTATAAGAGTTTCGAAATAAAAAATATTTTACTATCGACACTTATAATAGTGCATGATATTATTGTATGGTTAATTTATGTTTACCGGGGTAAATTTATATGAAACAAATTACAAGAGATTCCATTAAAAATACTGCAATAGAACTTATAAGAAAAAAAGGATATTCCAGTGTCACCATAAATGACATCTGTGATTCATGTGGCATTACGAAGCCGACTTTTTACAAATATGCAGGCTCTAAAGATGAGCTTGTCCTGGATCTGTATGATACAACAGTAAAAGAACTGGTATCTGATCCTTACCATTTCATAGAAACTGATTCCTCATTAGAACAGCTTTTGTATATCTTCTCAAAACTGATAGAAGATACTACTGCTTTTGGATATGATCTTTTCAGTCAGATGATAATAGCAAATCTTCAGGATAACCGTCATAGCCTTGACATGCGCGATTCACTTACCAGAATGGGTGAACTCATAATTAAAAAAGCCCAGAATAAAGGCGAAATAAGAAATATGAATGATCCCCAAATACTGTACCATTCTCTTGCCCACCTCTTTACAGGCCATGAACTCAAATGGTGCATCAGCAATGGGGAGAGCAATGATTTTGAAGAATTTTATCTGGGTCTTAATGCCATGCTTGACGTAAGGGATGATCTGCGAGACTTATATAAAGACTACCTTACAAAACCCCAAAATAACAAATAACCCCCTAAACAATCCTCCCGGAAATGCACTATTTCTGTGAGGATTTATAGAAGTTTATCAATGAGAAGATACCTTATCTTTTCATGCGGTTTGAATATGCTTCTTTTCAGGAAGCTTTGACAGTTCCTTCTTAGGTATCATCGTGAGGAGTCCATGACAAAACGTCAGCTTTCCTTTTTGTTTCCTAGAGTTTTGATTTACGGTATTCCTTGTATCATATAAACATCAGAAATGATAACAACTCCCTCATAAGAACACAAAAACTTTTCTTCAAAAAAATAAGCTGGAACTTACGTGACAAAGTTCCAGCTTTCCCCATTAATGGGGTGCGGTGACTGCAGAAAAATATCCATGCCAATCATCCACCGCCATTTCTATATAATACTGTCCCTGTGATTTTCTATAGTTTACTCTTCCAATAAATCGTTGACGATTTCCTGCATTTTAGCATCAATCTGTGCAATCATTATGGCAGATGCTTCTACAGCATACCGGCAAGTATCGTTTACACCATAGCATACAATTATGTTCGCGTATCTGTTATCTTTCATTATCCTATCAGCCTTTTAATTATATCTTTTGTATCATCACTGAAGTCCTTAAGGTCTTCCATGGTTATGACCTTGTACCTTAAGAGAGAGACAAGATGATCATAAAAGTTTGATCTGCTTATATCTGTGATCACAACTCCGGGGTTTCTCTTGTCAGACTTTAGGCGCCCTTCAAGTGCCCAGTATTTATCAGACGGGAGCTTATCGCTGTTTAGGATTTCCTTATATTCCTCAACAAGCTTCCCCATATATGCTTCCTGCCACTCAGGAAGGTTCTTTCTAAAAAGTTTCCAGTCTTTTTCAGACAATCCTGCCATATTTCAAGTCTCCATTTTTCTGAATTATTACTTATAATTTTAAGGTTGTAGTATGCGTTTTACAATAATGAAGCCATGAACAATTGATGAACTAAACCTCATAAAATCAAGGAAACTTATTCACAAAATACGGCATAAGGCGTAAAATGAGACCAACCAGGGCGCAGTGCCCACAAATACACATTCTTACGGAGGTGACAAAGTATGAACAAGACAGAACTCGTTGAAGCTATGGCTAAAGAGACTGGCCTTAGCAAGAAGGACACAGAGAAGGCTTTAAAGGCTTTCACAGATGTTGTTTCAAAGCAGCTCAAGAAGAAGGACAAGGTTCAGCTCGTTGGCTTTGGTACATTTGAGACAGCTAAGAGAGCAGCAAGAAAGGGTAAGAACCCTCAGACTGGTGCTGAGATCAAGATCCCTGCTTCTATCGCTCCTAAGTTCAAGGCAGGTAAGGCTCTTAAGGACCTTGTAAACAAAAAGTAATCTGATTCATAAACCAAGTAACTATTAACTAAAGCAAATTTATCATTACAAATTAAGGCTGCTCACGAGAAAGTGGACAGCCTTTAATTTTGTTCTGATTTTAGTGCCTGTTGCCCGATCCAGAGCATATGAAATGGTCGAAGATTTTCTATATTTGCAACCGCTCTATTTTTGAATTAGATATGCCATTTTTAAGAATAAGCATGCTATTTAATTTCAATTTAGATAAGCACAAAATATACTTTTCAGTGACATTAAAAAGGCTGTTAGGTGGCTATTTTATGCGATTCTATAAAATTTAGATACACACTTTTTTAAAGAAAGTGCTATAATTATCTTGAATTTAGATAAAGCATTTTTTTCTAAAAGGAGCATATTTAAATGGGAGAAATGGAACTAAAAAAAATAGCTATTCAGAACTTTAAGTCATTATATGATGTTACATTTGAGCCGGGCAGAGTAAACGTATTTATTGGCGCCAATGGTTCAGGAAAGTCTTCTGTTCTGGAAGCCATAGGCGTCCTCAGTGCTGCTATGACAGACAGAGTTAATTCAAATAGTTTGCAGAGAAAGGGTGTCCGCCTTAGCACTTCATCTTTGTATAAATCTAAATTTTTGTCTGTTGAGAAAGAATCAAAAACAGTGGATTTTTCTCTGGAATGGCAGCTGGATGGACATGATTATAATTATATAAGTCATCTTACGGTTCCTAATGATGATGATTCATGGAAGTATTTTGCAGAAAGCGTGTCTTGTGACGGGGATGCTGTCTATGGTCGTAGTAACAGAACCAGCGCCCAGCTTAATAACAAGATCGGTTATTTTACAATTTCTGAGTCACTTGCAGCAAAGGAATATACTACAGCGGCCAAATATATTGGAAACTATGGCATATATCAACCGGATACATTAACTCTTAGAGGAACAGTTGCGGATCCTGCACAGGCTAATCCCATTGGACTTAATGGAGGCAGACTTGCTGAGGCAATACAGGATCTTCTCCATGAGGATGGTGAGGAGTATATGTTTGGAAGCATGTTCATGGAAGACATGCTTGAACTGATTGACTGGGCATCGGAATTTAAAGTCAGTAAGCCTAAAAAAACAATATTGAATCCAGGTGTTCCGACCACTCAGCAGATAATAGAGTTTAAGGATAAGTACCTGAAAGATACTGCATCATTCACTGGCTACGATGCCAGCGAAGGTGCGCTTTATGTCTTATTTATGCTTGCACTTGCTATGCATGAAAAGGCACCAAAAATGTTTGCAATCGATAGTTTTGATCATGCCATGAATCCAAGACTTGCAAGAAAAGTTACGGAAATATTCAGTCAGAAAATAATCGAAGAAAATAAGACTGTATTTATAACAACCCATAACCCGCTCGTTCTTGATGGACTGGACCTGTCCAACGATGCCATACGATTATTTACTACGGAAAGGAATAGGCAGGGTCATGTTGAGATAAGGAGAATTCAGGTATCTGATAAACTTCTTGAGATGAACCAGCCATTATCCAGGCTTTGGATCAATGGAGTATTGGGAGGCGTTCCAGAGTTATTATGAGCAAAGTTATAGGAATTGTCTCTGAGGGTCCGACAGATTATCTTGTCCTAAAAGCGGTTATCGATAAGATTACCGGCGAAACCAACAGATATCTTTCCCTCCAACCGGAGCGGGATATGCTTGGTCGATTTGGCAATGGCTGGAAGGGCGTATGGAGATGGTGTGAGGAAACAGAAGAAATTAATACGCTGATGAAAGCGGTGCAACCTCAGATAGATGCCATTGTTATACAGATGGATGGTGACGTAATCCGTAAGGAAAAAGAGGTACACTGCCTTTGTGATTCAACAGTATGTAAATACAAAGGTGCAGTTTTTCCCCTGCATTGCGATAAACACGATATAGAATGCCCTGCTGTAGTTCCGTGCAAAGATCATGTGGATGGGAGCATAGGCATAATGGAACATGGAGAAAATGTTCTTGCGCTAGCGCTCAAAGCTGATGATATGAGCCATATAGCAATCACTATACCATGTGACAGTACAGATGCATGGGTAGTCGCAGCATATGATGATTTGGATAATATTGAGGATTATGAGGATCCATGGAGGACAATTATAGCAAAAAAGAAATATTATCACGGAATACGTGTAAGAGGTGATAAGAAAAATGTACTTACATACGCTATTTTCAGTAATATGGTCGCTGAACGTTGGAATGAAGTGACTCAAAAATGCATATCTGCTATGAAATTGGATCAAGAAGTTAAAAGAATTCTTCTTAATGAGAATAAGTAAATCATTTGAAAAATTTAACGTGTGCGTTTTTGACAAAAAGGCAAAAGCGCACACGTTATTTAGATGCCGAAGTAATGTATACGCTAAAAGTCCTTGCTTTTTGAACCGGTTTAAAATGTCTTTCCTTTCAGATTTGTAACTATAGGTGATTTGGAACTACCATAAGAATCAAAATTCTTCATATCCCCACTACCACTAATTACGAGCTTTGCATCGTCTTCGTAGTAATAGGCCATTATGGATCCATCTCCTGCAGTTGAAAGGTCATATGACATTGTTGCTGCATCACTGTCATAAGATGTTCCACCAATAGTAAATACCGTGAAATGTTCAGTAGTGAATGTAAGAGTATCTTCTGTGATCTCGTAGCTTAAATCAGTAACAGACTCGTTATCATCTTCTACTCTCTGGACCTTTATCTCTTCTGCTTCATCGGGGATTTCAATGCCAGTTATCTCAATATCAACTGTGCTTTCATGTTCTACTGGCTGCCAGGTAATGCCATCCACTAAAATCTCAATGTCATAGGCATCATAGATTGTGAAGCTAGCGTCCATATCATTTAGATTAGATACATTTTCTTCTATCTCTTCGAGATAGGTGATCTCTTTTACAGCTAACGGTCTTTTTCCAAATATGAAATACCATCACAATTTGAGATTTTAAAAAAATATTTTAATTTCGTTTATTTTTTCCACACAGTAAATCTTTATAGTCTGATAAATAGACTCGGCGGTTCCTTTTCAAGGCTCTACAAATAAATCGTCCATTGAAATAACATTAACGAAATCACCAAAGTAACCACTTCGTTTAATTCCAAATGTGGTAATCAACGTACTATGTATTGCAGCTCTTTTGGGAATCATTCCCTGAAGTAGTTTCTTTCTCCTCTCCAAAACAAGGTGGTACTCTTTATCTACATCAAATTCATCACTATAGAACTTTATCTCACACATATTCACCACATTGTCGTTGCGAGAAATAATAAGATCAATCTGCGTTCCTTCGGCATCCTCAGAGCCTCTTTTTGACCATAACGACTCTGTAGTGACAACCCCGCTAATGCCTAATGCCAATTTTATCTGATCTATATGATTCCAGCATACATTTTCATAAGCATACCCTTTCCAGGTTCTGACTTTTGGCGATTTTTCAATATTTATCCAATTTTTCCTTCCTGCACTTCTAGTCTTTTTCATGAACTCAAGATAGAAATTACAAAATGGATCCGTCAGCTTATATAAGGTCTCTTTCTCATTCCCAAAAGACCAGTATTCCGTAATGAAATCCCCATTAATTAAGGCTTTCAGTTGTTTTGATAAATCTCCACCATCTGTTATCCCAACATAATCCGTTAGCTCTTTTCGGGATAGCCCTCTCCTCTTAGTACTTATAGCCTCGATAATAGACTTCATAGCATCCGCATTTGTAAAAAGCGATGAAAACAGCCTGTCATATTCATCTTTTAAAGCAGCATCTTTTGAGAAAAAGATTCTGTCAATATTCTGAGGCAAACTCAATTCTTTTTCAAAATAATTCAGATAATATGGTATTCCTCCTACCATCATATAAGCCTGAATCATGTCATATCGTGACATGATTACGGACTTGGACTCAAAAAACTTCTCGCACTCATGTAAAGAAAATGGACGTAACTTCCTTTCATACGTTACTCTTCCATATAATCCCCCATGATTGTTAATCATGTTATCAAGAATCCAGGAACTGGAACTCCCACAGACAATTACCATTACATTCTTTCTATGGCATGCCCATCCATTCCAGAATGCTTCAAAACCTGTAATAAAGTTGGCCCTGGGAGTATCAAGCCACTGTATTTCATCAATAAAGACTAACACTCTTTGCGATTTGTCATATTTTTCAGCAAGCAAATCCTCTAGCATATAAAACGCTTCAAGCCAGGATTTAGGAGCTTTTTCAGCTTTAGAACCATATTCAATCAGTGATCTATAGAAATGATCGAGTTGTTCTTTCATCTTGCTTTTTCTTTTACTCTCTGTTTCCTCCTCATCATCAGCAGGAGACAGCCCGGAATGTCTGAAACATATCCTGTCTTCAAACACTTCATCTATAAGATAGGTCTTTCCAACTCTTCTTCGACCATACAGTGCAACAAGCTCTGCAGATTTACTATCATAGAGTTCATTAAGCTTTCGTATTTCATATTTCCTACCTATAATTGCGCTCTCACTCATTATTATAATCCTCGGTTAGTTGTATTATTATTGTTATTATCGAGGATTATAACATTTTAAAACATTTTTATCAAATGCTATAATCCTCGACATAACTTACTTTATATAGTATTTCCGAGGAATATAACAAGCTTGCAATAATCGTCTATACAATTATTACAATCCAATCCTAATATCAGAATCAGAATGAGACTTTATGACTCTGCACAAAATAACCATATCAACAATTTTGATATTTATTCCATATCAAATTCCGAATATGGATTATAACCTTTAAGCACCTTCACAGCTTCATTCGATTTTTCCATGTCCATGCTTTTTGCTTGGGCTTTTTAACACCAGCAGGCATTATTGCTGTCATGTAATGGTGTCCCAAAGCTTCATAATGCAAAGGTCTTGGGAAGTATTAAATTTCTATAAATTCTCATCTTTGCAAAGTAATGATTTATGAATTCACATATAAACTTCACTTTAAGTTACGATTTCCAATGTAAGATAACAGCATAGAATAAAACATATAACCCCCTCTCATAGAAAACACTTTTCTTCATACAAATAAAATCCGGATTCTACGTGACAAGAATCCGGATTTCCTCATTAATCCATGTATATTATTCCATTTAGTTAGCTTCATAGACTTCCTTTGCCAATCTGAATGCTGCCCAGGCTTTAGGCCATCCTGAATAGAATGCTGCATGTGTTATCACAGCTGCAATCTCTTTTTGGGTAACACCATTTTTCTTGGCATTCTCAAGATGATGATTAAAAGAAATATCTGTAAGACCCTGTGCCATGAGCGCAACCACAGTAATGATGCTCCTGGTCTTTAGGTCAATATCCTCATTATTCCAGTTCTCACCAAAAAGAACATCATCATTGAAATGTGCAAACTCCGGAGCAAAACTCCCAAGCTGATCTCTGCCTGCTGTCTGAACAATCTTCTCTGCCATACTATTTCTCTCCTTCTAATCAGATGGTAAATGTTGCACCAAATGCCATTATAGCTTTACTGTTACACATATTTACGAGGGAAAGTCTCTCCAAAAACTGTGAATATATCTTTTGAACAGCTGCATCGCGCTGCTCTTTTCTTACTTCTGCTTTTCTTGTATCCTGAACATCATTAAATCTCATGGTATATTCCTCCTCATCTGTGTTGGTTGTTTGTGTTTTCTTTATGTCTGTATTATGCTTCTTATCCGTTTTTAAAAACACAATATCCATTGGGAATATTATCTATAGATTTGTTTTTGACGAGAAAGACGAAAAAGCCACAAAAAAGCTCTGGACTCTATATCACAAGAATCCAGAGCTTATAGTTTTAATTTGATGAACCTACTGATGCAGAAGTACTTGCAGCTGTTTCTCTATCCCTTATCATATGCTGAAGAGTAATAAGGATAGCAACTACAGCCTTTTCGTGTTCAGGTTTATAGATATCAATACAGTATTTGTCATGAATGGAAAGCATCTTCTGGGATATCACAGCGATAATCTCTCCCTTCCCATCATATAACTCAAAGTTGAGACCCAGAATATTTCCTTTAAGCTGCCAGCCAAGACCTACAATATTTGTAATGTCCTTGATTATATGAAGGATCTCATTTGATATTTCAAAGGAAGCCCCGCCTGTCATGGAAACAAAGTGGCGCTCATGGAGAGTAAAAAACTTCCTTTCTATGTGGGCGACACTGTTCCCGGATGCATCAAAAATATCTGTCTTATCATGGATCGAAGGGAACTTGGTCTCAGCGTGATATACCACATTTTCTGCAGAATCGGTTATATCGATCTTATGATGAAGCGTAAATACCTTTGAAGTTGTAAAAAGAGATTTTGCCGGTTCACCAAAGCGTTCTACATTGTTGACATTCGCAGCCTCACCGGCTTCTCTGAATCTGTGTACCTTTGAAAATACTCCCATACTTTTTTCATCCTTTCTTTTTTACTGTTATCGTTACAATTAATCCTTGAAAAAAGCGGACGGTGTGAAGGTAACACACCGCCCGCATGCGCATCTATCAGTTAAACAATGTATACTCTCCAATATAAGGAAGAGGCTTTTCGCTCATATTGAAAGCTCTAACGATTCCCATGATGGAAAGTACAACACATGCGATTCCAAGGATGCTACCACCAGTTGCCAGGATTCCTCCTGCCTTTGTAAGGAATGTTCCAACAGTACCAATAAGGTTAATTATAAGTGCCTGATTAAGATGTCTCCTTACAAGCGTATCATTTCTATCACGCATCAGAAATGATACAACAAAACCAATCCATGTAATATAGCTAAGTACTGCAAAAAGCTTTGAATTCTTATACATAACAGTGTCCTCCTCATTTAGGCTTCCGCCGTAAACATTTTTTTCATATCAGCTCATCTGATGTTTACAGTATATGCGAATCCATACATGGAATATATATCCACTATGAGGAAAAATGTGCTGCTATTTTGCTAATATCGAGAACATAATTACTTTATTGCATCAGCTATTTGTGATGGTCTCTATGCAGACCTGAATTCCCCTGGCAATTTCAGATATACTAAGCTCGGATTTTGTAATTTCCTCAGAATCTGAAGGATTTGGGACATGTATGAATCCAGCAGGAATGCATAAATCCTTCGTTTTCAGGTAATTCATGATCCTATAGAAAAGATCATTACATACATAAGCACCTGCTGAATATGAAAGCTCAGAGGCGATCCCTTCTTTTGTCATCTCCCCAACTATTTCTGTTACAGGAAGTGTTGAGAAAATACCATCGGCCCCATCTGAATCAATTTTCTCGAATTTTGGATTATTCCCCTGATTGTCAGGGATCCTTGCATCATCTATGTTAACTGCGATAACTTCCGGGGTTATTTTTGTTCTTGTTCCTGCAACACCAAGCATAATTATGGCATCAGGTCTGCATTCATCTATCCTCGTTTCCAAAATTGATGCAGCCAAGCCAAATACTACTGGCAATCTCATCACTTCAATATCTGCCTCTCCTATTTTCTCAGGAAGCAGCTTTGCTACTTCATAAGAGGGATTCGTCTTTGCATTATCAAATGGCTCAAAAGCCGAAACTATTACCTTTTTCATAATCTAGCCTCAATATCCTTAATGCCTCTGCCCATCTCTTCATCATTGTGATCCATGATGTGTCCATAAAACTCGCTAAAGGGCATGACCCTGACATCATTGACTTCGTAGTGATCATAGTCAAATCCGCTTTCAGGGACTTCAACTCTGATCATGAATATGGAGACAAGCATACCTGTTCCATCATCCCAATCTTTGATGTAATCAAATGCAAGCTCCAGATCATCAGACATAACATTTATTCCCAGTTCCTCTGACAGTTCTCTTACAGCAGCTTCTTTGGGAGTCTCTCCTGCTCTTACGCCACCACCAGTCATATCCCATTTACCGGCATAGTATCTCGCCCTTAAGGATCTTTGCTGAACGACGTATCTTCCTTCTCCCTTCCCGGGAGCAGGACTGTCCTTTGTCTTCATTATAATAAGGACATGTCTGAAATATTCTCCTGAAAACTTTTTCTCATGCTTTTCAATTGTTTTTCCTGTAGGCTTACCGCCCCTTGTAAACACCTCAATATATTCCATCTTAAAATCCTGCCTTATTTCTTACGACTACATATATTCATCTATATATTGTTTTTCTATGTATTCAATCACATCTTTTCCATTCTGAAATTCTATATATCGTGGCTCTCCACTGGAATACGTAAGATGATATATTCGATAGGATTTGTTATCTAGCAAAAATAACACATCATCATTGGAATAACACTTTGCCAGAGCTTTCACTTTTTTATAAGGCGTCAGATCAGATTCCCTGGCAAGCTGTTTCTGGAAAAAATCACAATTAAAATCTGTGCCCCAGTTGAAGTCATCACCATATTTCTCCTCAAGCATGTTAATTTCATATATTATGTCAAACATATCGTTAAATATCCTATAGATTCTTTATCCTCTTTGTATACCTATCACTTTTCCAATCTTGCACTTATCCAATTTTTATAATCAGCAAGCTCTTCCTCGTCCGTTATATCAAACATAGCATCCGCCACAATAGCTGTAATCTTATCCCAGTCTTTTTCAAGGCAGATTCCATCCACAGACTCTGTCTGATACAGTTCCATGAGGGAGTCATAGTTATATTCACCGCTACCATCATTAGCTCCGCATCTCTGGAAAGAAACATGATCATCATACTTAATAATCATGTAGGTTTTATCTATATCAGAAAAGAAGATTTCGTATTCCTCTTCCCATGAAACAGCATCAAACAGCGCTTTAAATTTCTCAAACGGATTATTAAAAATCTCCATAAACCTATCTGATACAATCTTCCCTCTTTCCATGATAAGCTCCTTAATAAGCGCACTATCATTAAGTTCTTTCCGCTTTCCGTTAGCAAAATACATATCCTGACATGTCATTTTTATATACTCTTTAAAACTAAAGCCCATTTTGAACGAATCCCAGTTATCATGCATATAATCGAGAAACAACTCCCAGCGTTCACCACACCCCCTATGAATAAACTGAAGGCTGGGCTTTTGATTTGTATTCCCTGGAATCGGAGCAAAATTTCCAATTAAATGATATTCATATGGATTATCGCGTCCGACATTGTGCTTTGGATTATTCATTACATCAAATAAAAACCTGTAACTTGTCTCATTATTACTTACTGTCATCCAATTTCTATTAATATGGAATTCAAATGGCTCTGCCGGATTCTTATCGTTGAAATACTTAGCTATAATGGTTCCCCATATAATCTGACATAAAGGTGATTGTTCGCAATCCCCTACTGTCCATTCTTCGTCAAAAGAGTACTTTTCTAAATCTTTTTGGATTGAATCTTTTAAGATTGCTTTTTTTAAATCTTCTATCCAAATCGACTGCATACTTTTCCATAATCTCTTTTCCTTTTGCCTGCAATAGCACATATCTATACGGATCCTTTCCGTCCCATATAATCTCAAAGCAAGAATAGCTTTGGTAAACCGGCGTCCTAATAATTTTACATCTTTTCATACCCTTAAAAAAGCGATTGGATAGCCTACTATCCAACCGCTCCTAGATTTCGATACAGTATTCGTGTGATAATTCCCTGCATGCCAGATACCTCTTATGCAGGAGGACCATGTATTTTCTTAATATCCATTATCTTCCATTCCCCTCTACAAACCATTTAGAATACATTTCCTCATAATAAAGATTTATCTCTTTACCTGATACGAGGCAGGTATAAAGAAGTCCATAGCTTCCCTTTAAAGTCTTTCCAGCTGCAGTACATCTTATTACTTTTCCCACCTTGTAGACTCTTCCGTCCTTCCATTTGATCACAAGCGGTTTAAGCAGACCTTCCCTCTTAAACTCCGCTATTACATCAACATAAACTTTGTTACTCATCCTTCCTTTCCTCAGTGCTACTGTCACCAAATAAATCCGCTTTATTACTTGCCTAAATTGCCATCTGCTTCGTTGTCGTCAATCGTCGTACCACTCGGTACGATTCATTCCTCCGCCTTGCAGAATGACAATTCATTCCGCGTAAAAAGCTGAAGTACTAGATGACAGCAGCACTAATCAAACAGTCTGTAATATATGCTGAACTTGTTTGTCGTATCACAGACAACAGTATTTCTTGGTTCTCCAGCGCAGTGTACCCACTTTGCTCTTCCTGTTGCTTCGTCAAAACCTGCAAAAATTCCTATGTGGTTTGACTTGGCCCCCGGCGGAGAAATGAATCCCACATCCCCTGGTTTTATCTCTGAAAATGAAACTTGCGTAAGATGCAGTCCATTTGTGAAGTTACTGGTGCTCATGCCTGGCGGCTTAATCCCTGTTACAGACCAATAGCACCATGAAACAAATCCGCTGCAGTCCAGACCTTTCTTTGTCCTTCCTTTATAGTCCGCATCAACAGTTGTTCCAAAACCATTTCCCTCAAAACCGGGTACAGCAGGCTTTCCTCCCCAGTAATACGGGATCTGTCCTACATAGGAAAGAGCATAATTTACATAGGCCTGCCGTACCTCTGATACATCACCAAGACTTTCAATTATCTCTTTTATCTGCTGATCTGAGAGAGCACCCTTTCCAGAAGGAAGGTTCGTGCTGTCTGAATATACGTCAGTTCCGTAAATATCCTCCCAGTCGTTGTTATAGAGCTCATCACACCAACTTCTGTTCTTCTTAGATTTCCACCCGTCATTTCTGTAGAATTCATCAAGCATTTCGCCGTAAGAACCAGAAAGTGAAAACTCTATCTCATTTTCTTCAAACTCAGTACATTCATAGTTCTTCGGAGTTTTATACTTTATGATCCCAGTTCCGCTGTCATAGGCTTTATATACATCTTCCTTTGTAAGCACAGTCACATATATGTTTATGTCTCTATAGCCATACGAAACAGATATAGGATCTTCTTCTGTGTTATCTGCTCCCGGTACTGGATGCCCCGGGCAGTAGTTATATTGTTCATCGTTTATATCAGGTTTATTACCCTGCCACGTAGAATAAGCACTGTTATAATTATGCTCTCCAAGTTCGTATGCGGCATCATAGGCTTCCTCTGCAGCCTCATAGGCAGCGTTATAGGAATCAAAATCGACGTTACCATCTGCATCTTCGTAATCATCTATATTTGGAGCATAGTCAGACCAGCTTGGAAGATAATCTGACAGATAGGGCATATCATCAAGCCAGCTGTCGAAATCTGTATCGTAGCTCTCTTCGTCAAAAGTGCAGCCACTCTGAGTTTTTGGAGATAGTTCCTTATAAAACATCACTCCTTCGCTCTTTGCACTTGAAGCTGCTGAATACACGCTATCGTCATTACAGTAATAGGTCTTTTGATCGAATGTCTTTCCGTCATATGGAAATCTGTCATTACCTTCCTTGTTATAAAGCTCTGACACCTTATATATAGGCTTGGGGTTTAGCTTATCGAATATCTCATCCTGTAGATCAGTTATCTTATCCGTATGCTTGTCATCGTAGTAGTTATCCGCCATGACAGCTGATAAACACAGCACATCCTTAATATTCGTTGTACTGTTTCCTATGGTTTTTCCCTCAGAATCCAGGAAGTATATGTGATATCCGTTCTTCGTTTCACTTCCCGGAATGTCATTGTGATAAATCCCGGCATCGGGATCACTCGGGCTTTCCGGCGATCCGTAATGATAAAGCTTTACTCCAAAATATGCCTCATCAGGATACAGCCCCTTTGAATCAACGTGATCTGCATCATGCTTTGGCGGCGACGTTGCTATATCAATCGCTTCCTGATATTTCTGAAGATCCTTGTCCTTTAGTCTGCTTATCCTGTCAGACATCTTTTCATCAAGTATAGTGCTCTCGAAAAGCGTACCCTGACTTGCAACTATCGACTGGATAGTTGCTGAAAGTAAAAGCATTCCTACAAGAAGAAGGATTATCAGAAACAGTGCCACAAAAGTCCAGATGGCTACCTTTCGAAGTGCCATATATACTTTTCCGATTCCCGCTTTTACAAATCTAACAGGAATAAAGGGAATGAGTATTACTTGTCCCACTTTCTTTCCAATACGAGTAGTCCGCTTTATTGCAGATGCGGATTTTCTTACCGCTTTTACATTCCTTATCTTGGAGACAGTTTTACCTGCATTTTTAACGAATCCTGTGCTTTTCTCTATCGCCTTGTAGGGAGCGCTCTTCTTAACAAGCAATTTAGCATTCTTCTTTATTATTGCTGCCTTGCCTATTCCTTTTTTGTATGTCCTACCGGGAGCGGAAGCGGCAACCTTAACTTTTGCCTTACTTACAGCCTTTGCACCTGCAGGCTTAACGACTCGTTTGTGTAGAACCCTTCCTGCTATCAGAACAGGATTTATTTTCTTATTTATTCTGTGGATCCTCGAAAGAGCATATGCGGAAAGCCTTGTAAACTCTTTGGCTGCAATAACTGTTCGGATAGAATGCGAAGTGTTCCTTATTCCTTCTAAAGTGGCATCATCGCTGTACTTAAAGTCATCTATATTCCTAAGGATCACTCTCCCTGAAAGCGTTCTGAAAAAGCCACGCTTCCCAAACCTTCTTATCTCTCTTATCCTTTTTGATCTTTCATAAGTTCTAAGAAGCGGCAGAATCCTGTCCTTGTGCTCCTGACTTACATGTATCTTCCCAGTCTCTATTTTCTTGATAAACTTCTTTAAGTCCTTCTTGTTCATCTTCTGGGGATTCATCTTTCTTAAAAGCTCATCCTCATGATAGGAGAAGTAGGTTTTTATCATGTTTTTATTTAGAGAACCGCTCTTATAAAGATCAAAAAATCTTGTATTGTCTTCCCTAAGGAGCTTCTTCTGACGATCACTCTCCCATTTTGAAAGCAGAATAACGTTCTTTCCCCTTACCTTGGTTTTGGCAAAAACGTTCTCCACTTTCTTTGTTTTCTCGGCAAACTCGGACAGCTCAATCTTCGCTTCTATGGCATCTGCTATTTCCTGCCTGTGTCTAGAAATATACCGCGCAGTCTTCTTATTGACACCTGACTCTTTAAGCTTTCTTGAAAATACCTTTGCTTTCTCATTAGACCTGAGCTGATCTATTGAAATCTGACCTGCGCCAACCAGCTCTGCTGTCTTTGCTGTGTTCTTTTCAAGCTTTTGTGCTGCATCCTTCGCCATCCTTGCGCTGGCCTTTAGCCCCATCTGTCCAAGACTTTCCCATACGTCATTAACTA
Organism: Butyrivibrio sp. INlla16; assembly: GCF_900104155.1. GTDB lineage: Bacteria > Bacillota > Clostridia > Lachnospirales > Lachnospiraceae > Butyrivibrio. The sequence continues at coordinate 27,103 of NZ_FMYB01000031.1, read as the reverse complement.
TGGTTGATATGCGGTAAAAGTCACTTCCTTGTTCTGAATCAATTGAGTCTGTCTCTACTCCCTGCAGCATAACGGCAGATGTCATTGTCTTACCGGCATTAGCAATACTCTCACTAATCGGGATCTTTTCCCCGGATATCCTGAACTTCCTGCTGTAATCTTCTTTTTTTGAATCGCTGTGTTTTTCTGAATTCCCAGATATCTGTCCGCCGTCAGCTTTAATATCGCTGGCTTTCTCTGTATCCCCCGCTTCTTTTCTGCGGTCAGGGATTTCTTTTTCATTTAATCTCTTATCAAAACTCTGCGCTCTATAATCTGCATACCCTTTTTCTGACCGTTCTTTTGAATTATTGAGATAATAGATGCTAAAAGTCTCTGATTTCGAATGTTCCTTTTGGGATGCCGGAATAGCGGATTCTTTATGTGTTATTTCTTCCGAAAAAGAACCTGTATCCTTTGAATCTGAAACATCAGCATTATGAAATTTCCTGGTTTCAGCTGCTGCAACCAACTCCTCTGCATCTGGCTTATCCTTTGGAAGTTCATTTATATGATGCGAGAGCTCCTCAATGGTATTTATCTTGTATTTCTTAGCCGGGGCTTCTTCCTGCTTGCCAGCAGTCCATTTCTTATCAATAGGTTTTTCTTTACTATGAACTGGGTCTTTATTGGAAATCGAAGAAACATAATCATGATGTGGCTCTTCATCTATATCTGCAAAACCCTCATCCTCATCACCGCTTTTCTTAGGTTTCTTCTTTTTCTTTGATTTTTTCTTTTTGTTTATCAGTGTTTTTCTATCCTGGATCAGAAGATCAATTTCTGAACTGTCAGGCAAAAGCTCAGCTATATATGCTTCGTCTTCACCTACAATCTCCTTGTATTCAAGGTCAGACAGTTCCTCTGCCGGTTTATCAACTTCCTCCGATAAACTGCTTTCTATCTCAGGTTCAAGAAATGAATTATTATCTTCCATCTGTACTCCCTTACTTCTCTCTAATAAGGAAATACCCTCAAAATCAAAGATTTTTCAGATCCAGATGAAATATTTATATTCAAAATTTGATATTTATATATTTTATATATGTATATATCTTATATATAAAATTATTGACACAATAAAATATCGGGGCCTACAGCCCCGAACCCCTGTGAAATCGGGCTCTGGATGACATTAAACTGCAATATCATCCAGAGCCCGATTTTAAAAAGTGTTTTCACTCATTTATTTTAGTTTCTGCCCATCTGAAAAGGCATTTCCTACCTTCTCACCTATTCCAACATAAGCATTGTTAAATGGATCAAATGCTATCGGCTTTAGCTTTTTCATATCTACCTTGCCATCAGTGATCACACTGTCATCAGCACTTACATTTACTATCTCTCCAACAAGGATTCCATCGGAAAAACTCTTAACTTTACATTCCAATGCCAGAGGAAGCTCATAAATAAGCGGTGCATCCACGAACTCACTCTTTGTTGCATGGAAGCCTGCCTTCTCAAACTTATCCGGAACCTTTCTTCCGGATTCAATTCCTACATAATCGCATGCAACCACCTGATCTTCAGTAGCCATGCTTACAGTAAAAGCGCCCCTTTTAGCAAGATTATCAGTTGTCTTGTGCTCTGAAAGGCTAATGGATATCTCCTTAAAATCTGTTGTTATTCCCCATGCTGCATTCATTGCATTGGGTACACCATTTTCATCATATGTTCCGATAATAAGTACTGGCTGTGGGTACATAAGTGGCTTAGCTCCAAAGTTTGTTCTGCTCATTCTTTCCTCCTTCATTATCTACTCCTTAAATCCATGTAACAGGATTACCTTTTCTTTCAAGCGCAATGCGATTAGGCATTCCTGTATCAGGATATCCAAGGATAAGCCCTCCTGTTATTGTTTCATCTTCCTTTATTCCCTTTTCCTGCAGAAAGGCACGCACTGCCTCGTTTTCATCCAGCCAGTGGAGCTGGTTTATCCAACATGAACCAAGGTCAAGGGCATTGGCTGCTATCATCATATTTTCAAGCGCACAGGCACTGTCAGCTATCGCATTGCCATAGCCTTTTCTGTTTGCTGTCACTATAAGCACAGGTGCGCTGTAATAAAAATTATAGTTACCTGTTTTAGCAGCATTTATGGAATTCTTAAGAGAAATGTAGGTATCTTCAGTAATTTCCATCTTGGCAAATTCTGTTTTCACAAGCTCTGACAATTCATTAAGTACTTCCTTATCAGTGATCACAAAAAAATGCGTGGACTGGCTGTTAGATCCACTAGGCGCATAGCGTCCTGCCTCAATTATTTTTTCAATTATCTCCTTATCCGGAGCTTCATCCTTGTACTTTCTGGTGCTCCGTCTTGTTAAAATGGCCTCTAATGCTTCCATTTGACTCCTCCTGCTGAAAAAGCCCCAACGTGAGGGGCTCTTGATTATCTATTTTGTATGTTATCGGTTTGTTTAACTACTTTCATCTTGGTCTTTAGAATTGCAATTATCGTTTTTTGTCGTGAAAGATTCCAATCAAAAACATTGATGATTTCTTATGAGCTTTGTGTTTACCTCCATTTGATTGTGTGCAATTCTTAAAGCAATAATAAACCGCTCATAATCAAAAATCAATGCCTAATTGATGCTGATTACGAGCGGCACCGCGTTACCTTATATTCCGAGATAACTCACTTACAGGCCTTATTGTTCCATGATAAAAAAGATCAACAAAACACAAGAAAATTCCGGGATAGCCTTGCTGCAGTAACATATGGTTTACAATTAGTCCAACTGTAGCTTGTCTTCCAGATGCTCTGCGATTTCTTTTATTACTTCTTCCTCGTATGCAGGCTTTAGGCCAAGACTCCCCAAAGAATCCGCATAATCCTTGCTTCCTCCTATTTCGCCAAGCTTCTTAAAAAGTTCTGCGCCTCTTTCCTTATTCTTATTGAACTCAGCTGCAAGATAGCATGCGGAAAGGTCACACAAAGAATAAGTGATCAGGTAACGAGGGAACGAGAATACATTTGAGTTCATGCACATTACGCATCCCTGCTCTCTGAGTTCAGGATTAACATATTCAATCCCTGGATTGTAAATGTCCGATAACTCATTGAATTTATCAATCCACTCCTGAATATCTGCGTCAGGATGAGTATATATAAAGGTCTCAAATTCATGAAACATACAGTAGTTACCAATTTCATTTAAGACACTGGTTATATGACCTTGGATATATTTCTGGGCATCATCTCCGAAGAATAAATCCGCATATTCATATGATATCTGTTCCATAGTCTTGGATGGTACTTCTGAAAGATCCTGAACCTGACTGTACAGCTCCATCAGATCGAATTTGTTCATTGAAAGCTGCTGCTGGATTGCATGACCGTTCTCATGAAGGAATGTTGATACACTATCTGCGTCACCCAGGAAGTTACCAAATATATATGAAATCCTCAAATCATAGACCTCGGCAGCAAAGCCCATCCCAGTCACTTTTGTATCTGATAATTCGATGTCGAAATAGTCGTTCTCATTCATGCGACGGTACATGTCACCGAATTCCGTGCTTATGTCATCGAACATTTTCTGCGCCTGCCCTCGGACAAACTTAGCATCGCCTTTGGGCTTGGCATTTCCGTCCGGAAAGAATATTCCATTATCGTCGGATGTTAACTTCTCAAGTCCAAGCCTTTTACGAATTACCTCATTGTTCTTGGCTGTAAGAGGTGTGATGTACTTCTTCACATTTTCGCAGAACCGAGCAAGCTCCTTCTCACCGTAAGTAAACCTCTTCATACGAATATTCACATAATCAAGGTAATTATCAAAGCCATTAGCCTTGGCCAACTTATCGCGGGCGATTACAGCTCTTTTCAGGTACGCTCCTATCTTTTCTGCGTTGTCCGCATAACCCTTTTTGCGTGCATATCTTGCACGTTTACGAATACTCGAGTCGTTGGAATTTGCAAGAATCCCCAGACGTGATTCAGATATCTTTTCTCCATCAAAGTCAAATAACATCTTAGAGACAAACTTATGGCATTCTGCCAGAGCTTTCTGCTCTTCTTCCACAAATTCCTCGCCCGAAGCATGAAGAGCAGCCTTCTTCATCTCTGCTTCCAGCAGGAAAGTTCCATATATCTTTTCAAATGTCTTTTTATATGAGTTATTTGCTATGGCTTCAAACAAAGGTGAGCTGTCAAAACTCTCGCTCTGAGGTGCACAATACATATATTCCTGAGAAAAAAACTCATTGGTGCCATCAAGATAGTATCTGATGAGTGCAAGACACCCCATTGTCTCGGCATGCTCTTTTTTCTTGTTAAATTCTCTGATTGCCTCAGTGATTTCTTTATCATTAGAAGAATTGTTTACTAAATCTATTGTTTTCTGTAACTTAGTCCTAAGCTTGTCATAGTCAGGTCTTTCATACTTAATATCCCCAAACTTAACCATACTTGTCTCCCTTTATATTTTTTATTCCTCAGCTATGCAAGTTCAGCATTTATAGGTTTCCAATCAATTCATAGCCTGTGCAAATAATAATTCGTTCAAATCCGATTTCCCATCCAACATATTATTGGCAATTGTAATACTGTGACTAATTTCTAAGACAGCCTATAGGAACAACAAACACCCCGTCTGATCTTCTATATGCAAAAGGTGCTACGCCACATAAAACCATCATAAATGCTGGTTCACTCATCTTCTTATCATCAATGCTATCTCTCAAAGCAAGGAGATTTTTTGCTCCCTCTTCTATCAGTTCATCGCCTCCAAGCTTGATTTCAATAAGTCCATATCTACCATTTCTCAAATGCATAACAGCGTCACATTCAAGACCATTCTTATCCCTATAATGGTACACTTTACCATCAAGTGAATCCGCGTATATTCTCAGATCCCTAACACAAAGATTCTCAAAAATCAAGCCTGCGGTAGAAAGATCATTTATCAAATCATTAGGTCCTATTCCCAATGCAGCAGTAGCTACCGATGGATCCACAAAATATCTGGTATCAGAGCTTCTGATAGCAGTTTTTGATCTCAGATTTGGATTCCAAGCATTAGTATCTTCAATAACAAATATCTGTCTCAGTGCTGTCAAATAAGATCTCAGGGTGTTCTCACTGAAGGTATCAGTTTCATCTGCTTTAACATCGTTTAATATTGATGCCAAAGAAGCCTCTGAAGCAACACTTCTTGCATATGCCTTAAGAACCTTTCTTGCACGTTCAGGATCCCTTGTAACGCCATCAACTCTTGATATATCAGACTCTATTACTGCATCCAGGTAATCAGGAGCCTGAGCCAGGGCTACCTTTTTGCTCTTACCAATGCTCTTGGGCCATCCTCCGCGGCAGATTAGAAAAGCAATATCATTCAGTGTATGATCACAGGATCCACTTATATTGTGTTCGCTTGAAAACAATGCCCTAAGAGATACACTGCCATCAGAATCGCCCGACTCAAACAATGACATGGTCCGCATTGTCAATGAGGTAATTCTTCCCGTTCCGGTATGGGATATCTGTGCTGATTCCGGTGGGACGGCGGAGCCTGTAAGTATAAACTGCCCAAAATCATCTCTTTGGTCCACCTCAAATCTAACTGCATCCCACAGTTTAGGCGCAAGTTGCCACTCATCGATAAGGTGAGGGACCTCTCCTTTTAACAATTGCGAAGGATTAATATCTGCCATTTGCAGGTATTGCTGCTTTTTGGCGGGATCTTCCATATATATGACTGAACGTGCTACATGCTCTGCTGTGGTCGTCTTGCCGCACCATTTAGCACCTTTTATTAATACCGCTCCCTTTGCTTCTAGTTTATCCTGTAATACCTGGTCACAGATACGATTCATGTATTCTTTAGCCATCTTCGCCTCCAATATAATTGATCTCAAAAATATTTTAGCCTTCATTGATGGATTTGGCAAGATTGCGTTGATGGATTCGGCGCATTCTTATTGATGGATTTGGCGTATCATTATTGATGGATTTGGCGTATCATTGTTGATGTGTAGCGCAGAGCATTAAAAACAATCAACTTTTTGAACGCTTAGCGAAGGGATTATCTTTTTCGTTAAACTGGAAGTTATAAATCCAATCCAGCTTTATGCGCCTGGATATGCTGCAGCTTTCTTGGGATGTTATAAAGCTTCCCATCCTTAATCAGTTTAGCTCCTGTCTGGTGATAATAAAATGAGATTCCGTTCTCTTTACACTGTAACCATACCTTCTCTACCCATTTATAATCGCAGACCCTTGCATTTGCTCCAGACTCGCCACCTACGGAAACCTCCTCGATGAGCGGTCGTCCATCGGAAGTCCTGTATTTTTCGATATATGAACTTAGATCCACCTCAGTCAACATAGGTTCTATCATCACGGCATGATGATAAATCGGAAGATCCAGATAAACCGGAAGTCTCTTGTCCAGCATATCCTGATTCTCACAGGTAACGGCTATCGTAACATTCTCCCATCCGTTCCCCCATCCTGCTGGGAGATGAGCTGCAATACGCTCAGGTCTTTTAGTAATCATAAAGAATGTACAATCCGAACGCTCATGCATCATTTCCCAGGCATCTTTTCTCCATCCATCTGCATCGGGATGAAAGAAATCTGAAGAAAAGCATGTATAAATGTGTGACCCGCATGGAACCTTATACATGCCCTTATACTGTCCTGACCTTAGTTTTCGGATTGGGAGGTTAAAGTTATCTGTCTTATGAAGAACTGTAGGATCCTTCCCTATGGATTCATCTCTTCGGTAAACATAACAATTTAGGCACCCTGTACTCGCTCTGGTGCATCCATGCCACAGATTCCAGTTTAGAGCGAGCGGAGTCCGTGGATCATTGTACTTTTCCTCAAAAAATGATAATTGCTCCATTATGAAAGCCTTCCAGTTAAATATGAATCCCTCTCCACTATCCCAAAGTCACAGCCCAAATGCAAAGATTGCAACAATGTAGAATCCAACGATACTTGCCGTAGCAAGCAGATCCAAAACACCTAGGATACGGACGGTTTTATCCCCTCCCCCAAGCTTGCGGCCAGCAAAAAAGAATACAAATCCTAAAAATCCAAGAAATGTAGTTATGTTAATTACTGTCCTTATCACCGCGGAATCAAAGTGTGATACCATCAGAAAAATTGCTATTACTGCAGAAACTGCCGGTATTACACCGGCTATAATTGCTATTGTCTTTTTCATCGTAACTATTCCTTCTTTCACTCCACAGACCAAACATCTCCTATATTAAGCCCTCTATCCGTAAGCCATGCATCTTCTACAGATGCAAACTTTGTTTGACCCTCTTCATTTTCAAGAATTACGGAAACCTTTGGCCTTTCTCCGGGTGCAAGCTCCTCGCATCCAAAGTCTCCATCAAATATCTGCTTTTATGAAATCATCTATCTTAGTCTTGAGATCCACTTTTTCCATATGGACAGATTCCTTATCCTTATTGATCCATACCGCTGCCGCCTGATCATAGTCCATTTCCCACATTTCAAAACTCCACCTCTCTATACCAAAATTTAAATCTGACTTAGTCCGGTCGGATACGGGGTCCGTAACCGTCTAAAGAACAGACGCTAACGATCCCCAGCTCCTACTTTGTTAATAATTCAAATATCCCCATTGTTATCGCTTCTGTAATAAGCGGAACCATTCCAAACAGATATCCTGTCATTGGCTTTACTCTGTAATATTGCAAATAGAAAAACAGACTAAGTATTGCTGCTATCGCAGTTAATATAAGTAGAATAGCAGCCTTATCTATCGTAACTGTCTCCCAGGCAAAAGCCCGGTTTATAGATGCCACTTCAAGCATCGACCATCCTACTATTAAAAATAGTTCAGACGTCACCTGCCTGTGAAGAAAAACCCTGGTTCCATAGAGCAGAATCAAATATGTAACTATGCCAGTGGCTATAATAATGAGCCCTGAAATGAATCCTTTTTCTGGTGGTGTTTTAACAATCCCCATCATATTCACAGCAAGCCCCGACAAACCAACAATTGCTGTAGCAAGAAGTAGTATCCCATCAATCCCGTGCGTATGACTATCTCCATGTGATGGGCGAAATGCAACTCCCCACCATATCAGATAAAACACGCAGCATATAATCAAAAGAGCTTGTCCCAACTTAATCTGAACCATATGAATCCCTCACCAATATCTATTGCGTCTTTCTTCCTCTTCTATAAGTGCTTCTAGATATAACTGCTGGAGTTCAGCCTTGCTCAAACTGTAAACATACTTCCTCAGTTCCTCATAGTGACGCTGTTCTTCTTCCTCTTCCTCTTTTTCCCATTCCTCAACCTGCTTAAGGAAGTCCTCAGCAGCCTTGGGCTCCGCAGTGAAATAGAGAGCTATCATATGTTTACAGATAACTCTCCTTCCCTCGGCAAAGGGACAGGTACATGAAGATTTCCTCGGATGCTCCTTGTCTATGTGAACATGATAAAGCTGCTCACCCTGAACAGTACCGTCATATGTATATGACCCTGTTTTCTCTACAGATTTAGTCTTCTTAGTGTTGTAATAGTCCATACCACGCCATACTGAATTTCCACTGGCAAGTTCAATAAGCCCCATATTTACTCCCCTTACAGATTTTTATAGAAATTCACCGCCTCAGTAACCTCACCCTCCGTAGGATGTCCTTTCTGAATGCCACCAACAAGCTTGAATGGTCCAAATGCGTCAAATCCCTTACATTGGAATCTGCCCAGCTCCTTGCTCTGCTTGTCCTTTGCAACAACTGCAATACTGTTAAAGTTACTCTTAAGTGGATTTCCCGCTGTTGCGATGAAAAATACATCCTTCTGCGGCGGAAGGTTCACCTTAGCAAAAGTCAGCACCTGCTCGGCAAATTTCCCGTAGTATACTCCTGAAGCAAAGCCAATCCTCTCATATCCATTTAAATCTGCTTCTCTTTTCTCTGTTGCATCGATAAGCTCCACCTCGGGATTCACTGCCTTTATGGTATCGAGAAGCTTCTTAGTATTTCCATGGTGTTTGGAATAATAGATGATACATGTTTTCAAACTCTTATTTCTCCTTAAATCTGTCTGATAAATTAACCCTATTCCTCAATTATACAGAAAAAGGATTCTGATTGCCTACATTTAACAATCAGAATCCTTATATTTTCCAATCCTCATCCTGCCATCGCCACCATATCTGCGTAGCGTATAAGCTCCATTTCTATTCTATCCATATCGAGCGTTGTGCTTTTCTCATATTCACCGGCGTTACATGCCCTGTCATCAATATAGACATCACAGGTGATCTTCCTTGAATTGGAGCCGTACTTTTCTATAGTCTCAGGAAGGTTGTCATTAACAGCGTCAAAGTATAGTCCGTTATCCCGGCAAAACTCTATAGCTTTTTCAAGGGGTTCTCCTGCTCTGCACGTCCAGAGAATCAGCTTGTCCCCTTCCTTCTGCTTTTTTATCAAAAAATCAATGAGTCCTATATTAGCAGGACCAACTGAAGGCCAGTCGCCCAGAGAAATGGTCCCATCAAAATCCACTGCAAATACCATATCTGTCCTCTCTTTCCGACTGTCATGCCTTTGATTCAAGAAACCATTTTGCTCCATTAGGACAGTCTTCAAAATACAGATGTACTTCCTTTCCATCTACGATACATGTATATACAAGTCCTGCACCACCGGCTCTTCTGCTTGCTCCCGGGACGCAGTCCTTGACCCTTGTTATCTCATACCTCCTGCCATCTTCCCATTCAATTGACAATGGTCTTATCTGCCCCTCTGATGAGAACCTGACAATAGTATCCACATAAACCTTATAACCTATTCTTTTAGCCATATTGCTGCTATCACCTGCCATTCTGAAACTAAGGAATGCCTGTGCACGCTGACACTCCCTTGGATCAATATACCCACGCATGGCGAACAATTGTTCTGTTGGTGTTTATAATTATACGAATGTATGTTCTGTTTTGCAACCACTAGATATTGGGATGGGATATTTATTGGACTCCAGTTCCCGAAAACTGGGCTACGAACGGAGTATCCACCTTTTTCTCTGGTCTATTTTGGCAATAACAGACCTCATATATTGTATGGCTATTCTCTTCTTTATATTCTTGATGTATTTTAATCTCTGATCCTCTGCTTTACCGGTATATGGAAAATATCTTTAAAACTGCTATCAGGGTACACTTCCGTGAAATTGTCATTAAATGCTATATTACTCTGCGGAGTTATTATCAGTCCTTTCCCCGGCGATACGCTGCTCACATAAGGAATAAGTGCAGAAGGGATATTAAGTATCTCCTCAAATTTCTTTCTCTCAATCGGTCCCTGGTTAAGGAGCTTTACATATCCGCAGGCATTAACTGCATTTTCAAGGTATGTAGTCTTCGTTGGATTGTTAAAAAGAGAAAGGCTGTCTTTTATGACAAAGGTTGTTATCGTCTGCATGTCGGAAGAATCGGACAGATATTTGATGAAATACTCTGTTCCTTCAACAGTACGAAGGACATCGTCTGCATCATCTATGAAGATCCAGTTGCTTATTCCCTTCTTCTTATCCTTTATCCCCTTATTCCAGAGATAATCTAAGAGCATCAGCACTTCTGCATCGTTGCATGTCTTGTAAACCGTAATTCTTGCTCTTTCCTCTTCCATCTCTGCATCGTATTTATCATGAAGAGCGCTTATGCCCTTTGATAAAAAGGGATATTCAGCTCTTTTTTCCAAATAGAGCTCAGACATACTACTTTCTCCGCGTTCTCTGAACTCTTCTATGAATCTCTTAACTTCAGCCTCAACCTTTAAACCAATATCTTCAGCTTCTTCATCCAGACAGTCTGTTTTCACATTAAGTGAAGTAAAGAGAGCATCAAGATAATAGCCCTTACTTTCTATATCATCACCGATAAGACCATAGCCTTTTTCAATCTCAAATATGTCCGGCACAAGAAATTCTCTTACAGTTCCCCCAAGTTTTTTAGCAAAGTCATCATACTCATCACTTCTTACTATGATGCTGATATTATCATCAGACCCCATGACGGCACTTAGAATTTCTCTCTTCATCTGGTAGGTTTTTCCCGAGTGCTCTGTTCCGGCTATCAGTCCTGATAAGTTTACGTTGTTCTTCCGGTTTAGAAGAATCAGGGTATCATTTATGGAATTAAGGCCGCAGAAAAGTCCGTCCTTTTTCACAGCGTCAGCAACACCTATAGGTGAGAGTTTAGAAAGCCGCTTAGCATCAAGCACTCTGTATGCATCAATATAGCTCTTTCCTAATGGAAGGCAGCTCATCAGTCCCTTATCCTGCATATAATCAAGTGTCCTTATGGAAGTATCGAATTTCGCAGCGGAAATGTTCAAAAGCTCTGTATCTACATCTAGCATCTCAAGATCTTCTGAATACAAAGTTATGACAAAGATACAGTTAAATGCCCTGCCGGATGATGCCACCACCTTTTTAAGCATTTCTACCGCCTGTCTTGTAAAATATGCTTCCTCTGTTCTTCTCTTTAGTTCCTCCACAGTAGAAGTCGTATGATTCTTCCTGTCCTTTACGGTATCTCTCTTTGCTTTTTTGGTGATTATAGTATCCTTCTTAACTGTTTCTGCTGCACTGTTAAATCCCATCTCTTCATCAAGCGGTTCATAGATTGTAGAAAACAGCATGTTTGAAGATATATTTGTGATATCCGATACAAAGGAAGGACTGACATCCTCTGGGATCATGTTTATATAAAAGGATCTAAAATACAGTGGTCTTTCTGTCTTCTCACCAAGGATTCCATAGTCCACAAGACCAGCTCCGGTATTCATGGATACAGGAGCAACGAGGTCTTTTGTTGTAAGCTTCATGTACTTAAGGTTTCCAAGATCAAGCTCCTTTTCATCCTCAGAAAGCCTTATGATGTCTCCAAACTTATCGCCCAGGGGATTGTAAATGAGATACATAACCTTAAGCCTGTCCTTTAATGACAGTGCCCTTACTGTTATCCCATACATCCTTGAGAATGATTCTCTAAGCCCCTTTTCAATCTCTCTAAAGCGCTTATCAGCATCATCCGCTGTATCAGCTTTTAGGGAAGCAACAAAATAGAGGACTTTCCTTACATTGTTATGACCTATTTCGAAGTTTTCCATAATAACTTCATCATAGCTTTCAACTATATCCTCCATACCCTCATAGCTCTTAGGATCATAGAACAGTTTCGATAAATACTGCTTCTTTTCTACAAGCCTGTTATGTACAAGAAACTGAAAGGAAATGTCCCTTGTGAAGCTGTTAAGCAGATCCTCCATCTTCATGGCGGCTATCTGGGCATCATAGTCTTTCACGTTATCAGGATCTATCTCATCCACCAGATACATCTTTGTATATTTTCCGTTAAGGTAAATAAGACCTGCGCTTTCATAGCATTTTTCATATGGTATTTTTTTCTCTAGATAAGCAGGAATCCTTACTTTTTGTCTGTTTCCAAGCATCTTAATCCTCCTTCTCATCTTCTTTTTCAAATACTTCTGAATCTACTTCATAGGAATGGATATCCTCATTATTAAAAATGAATCTGATAGTATCATTTGCCCCATCCACCTTTGAAGATATAAAACTCCACGCAGGATGCATACCGCAGATAAAGTACTCGCCCATGTATTCCTTTGGCATGATTGTAAGCACGGTAACTGGACATGTATCTTCCTCTTCATCCCGGCTGTTTTGGGGAACCATCAGCTCTAAAAGCTGGGCTCTCATATTCACGTAATCTACATTTAAACTGTCTCCGAACTTTATATCTGCCATAACAAACCTTCCGCCCCTAAACAGCGTTATCTCCGGATAATCAACGAAGGTTTCTCTTAAGATACTTTCCTCATTATCCCCATCTACTATTTTTGTCTCCAGCCTTATTAAAGACCTGCCGACACCATAATCATCTCTCCCTGATGCCGCGCAGAATAATTCCTTTTCTTTCATACTTTTCTTACTCACCTCTGTATACTCTAGTGTACTGACACGTTCACAATTAATCAAAGTCGCTCCCCGCCTTAAAGAACGGGGTATAGCGATTTGAGTTTTATTCTTGCGTCAGATGTTTTAAATTGCCAGTCAACAGTTGCTTTAGTTGCATTACGCTCATCCTCCCATGCACTGAGTTCTGCCTTGAGTAAATCGATATTCGGTATGCGACGGGACAGACACTGTCTTGTCATAACATTAAGCTCAATTTCTGCTATATCGAGCCAGCTGCCATGCTTGGGAGTATAGTGTATTTCTAACTTTTTAATTATCCTGCGTGCTTCGTCAGGAGGAAGGATTTTGTATAATGATGCAGGTTTATGTGTATTCAGATTATCCATGACCAGGACTATCTTTTCTACATCAGGATACATAACATCAACAAGGTATTGGATTTCTTCAGCCCAGTCTTCAGCGGTTCGATGTTCTCGAACGCTGGCATGATGTTTGCCACCTAATGGTTCCACAAAGGCAAATATACTGCATGTTCCGTTACGCTGGTATTCTGAATCTATGATTGCATCATCTCCAGGTCTCATAGGAAGTGGATCTCTTACATCTCCGAGTAGCTGATATGGCTTTTCATCCATGCAGACTACAGGGCAATCCGGATTGTATGGTCTTTCATAGACATCCAGGATATCCTCCATTGCAGCTACGAATTCCGGGTCGTTTTTCTTTGGAATGCAGTAGTAGGAGTTTTTGTGAGGTCTAAGTTTGTTTTTTTTAAAGCCTTACGGATAGCTTCGCGACTAATGGTTTCATCAGTGTCCAAAACAACCTTGAGTTCATCTTCCAATAAGCGTATTGTCCATCTGCTATGTCCTTCAGGTGCCGGACTGCAAGCTATTTGAACAAGATGGGCTTCAATCCGACCATCAACCTTACGGCGAGCATTATTGGAATTCTCATTTCTGTTGAGACCTTTTAGGTAATCCATACCTTTTGTGGCATAGCCTTTAACAGTATTAGAGACTGTTGCATGACAGACTCCATTTGATTTATAGCATTGCTCATATGACAACATTTTTCCATGATTCTCATCAAGATCAAGGATAATCTGGCATCTTGTCCTTAGTGTTTTGCTTGTACTCTTCTTGCGAATTATCGACTTGATGCTTTTGAATTCTTCGTCAGTGAGATTGATATGATACTTTTTTGGTCTGCCTGCCATTGCTGTGCCTCCGTGCTTTTTCTTTTATTTTACCAAGAAATGGCACGGATTAATAGATATAATTTGATTAAATATCAACATGTCAGTACACTAGTTTTCATCTTACAAACCCCGGTCGGATACGGGGTCCGTAATCGCCCCAAATACGTGCGCTAACGGTCCCCAGCTTCCATGTTCCGGTATGGATATGTATATATCCCATTCCCTGTTATTTTTTCTCTATAGAGATTTCTTATAAACTCATCGCTTTTATCAATAAGCTTTAGCCTTAGATCCTCCGCTTCCCACTTTAGAAAGGGATCCTTGACCTTTCCCTCTATATCTCTTATGTTCTCTATGGTCCTGTCCTTTTGAAGAAGCAGTATTCCATTTACAATAAGAATCTGATTAAAGGAAAGTCTTTTATAGGTGAGCTTTTCTGCAAGAACCCTGGCTACTTTTAATGCATCTTCAAGGATTGCAAATGCTGAATCTGCCCCAGCGTTTAACAGCTTTACGGTAAGTATCTGAACATCCTTATCTGTTCCCACCCTAAAATGCTTGCACAAAATGCACTTAACAAAAGGTATCAGTATGTCGCCCTGGCAACCTCGCTCTTCAAAGCATTTGTCTGTATAAAGGAGCAGAAGCTTTTCCCATAACAGTTCCTTTTCCATAAGGACACCATCTGGAACGTACATTTCCAAGCCGATATCGGTCATCCTGTAAAAGCTGCTTCCAGATCCGCTCCCTATGATAAGAGCCTTTTCCCTTTGCTTTAGCGCCTTTTCTATGTCCACGCTTTTATCCGGGATGACTCCATCAGTCTGGGCAATATCAAAAAGTTTTACTGAAACAGCTCTTGCAAATACCAATTCATCCTCAAAACCATATATGGTTGCCGGTATGACAAATGGCTTTTGCCCTTCTGTTATCTTCATGGATAATCTCTCGAAAAGCTTTCTTCCTCCAACGAAAGATGCATCCTTGTTTAAGTCATATATATGGAGAATGCTCCGTAAATCAAAAAAGAGAAGTCTTGAAACCATCATCAGAAAGCGGTTAAGTTCCCGCTCCCTAATGATTGTTTCGAGCAGACTTCTCTCATACTCATTCACTTTCTATCACCTTCATGTGCCGAAGACAGCTTCAAAATGATATTTAGAAGCAAAACTCCGGCAGATATTGATATCGCCGATGCCAAAATGAAGCTGATCACTTGCATGAACATACTGCCTCCCCCTGCAGGTCCTCGCTTTCGCTCTCTTTTCTAATTAGCCTTTCTTCCTGCCTCTTTTTCCTTTGCATTTCTTTTTCCTTAAGCCTCATGGCAGCTTCTTTAGCATCATAGATTCTCTTGTCTGTTTCGACCGGGACAGTTTTCCCTTCCGGCTCTTCTTCTCTCATGGCAAGACAATCCTCAAGGGATCTTCTCCTTTTCATTTCGATAGCACTGTCCTGCCTGTTCCTTTTACTGATACGCTTTTTCTCATCCTGCTTCATCTTTATGGAATTGAGGATTCTCTCAAACTCATCAAGGCCATCATCAGAAGTAATGTTTACGTTTTCAGGTTTCTGTCGTCCTTTGAACTCAATAGGCTCAGCTTTTACCTCTTTACTACTCTCTTCAATATTCTTTTTGACCTCTTCTATCGCAGTGACTTTCTCCGTTACAGCTTTTCTATTCTTTTTGCCATTTATTAGTCCAAACATATTTATATCCGCTACCTTTTTCTGGATTGATCCTGCGGCCTCTTTCATTTTTCCAAAGGCATCCCCTGAAACAGACTCCTCCTTTTCACTTATCTGGGCTTCCCCATTCTCGGAAAAGCCCTCCCCATACCTCACTTCTTTCCACTCTTCGAAGCTGATATCTATATCCTTATCGATGCAGTGGGCTACAAGGAGGAATTTGAGGTACTGTTCTATAAGGTTTTTCTCCGCGTAGACCTCGGCATCCCTCTTTCCACTCGCTGCAATCTGAGCATATTCTCTGTTTTTCTTCTTTATCTGAAATCTCACAACCCTTGTCTGAAGCATGTAGTATAGCTCTGGAATAACTACCAGTCCTACGAACAATATCAGTATGAATACATCAAAAGATGCATCATTTAACGGCTCCGGCCAGTATTTGACGTAGCTGTTAAAAAACATTGTATTCTTTAGCAAGCTTGTAAGATTCTCAAAAAGCTGCATATAATCACTCCTTGTGCCTTATCTTAAAGTGTAAAAGTAAGTGGCATTTCAAACCCGGCCATATCGTTATGGATGTTTACATTCACTGTTCCAATTCCTCTTGGAAGCTTATTTAAGACGCTGAACACTTCCTCTTCGCTGGCGATCACGGTAAGACAGTCATCACCATACTTAATGTCCGCCTTTGTATTAACAGGAAGTAGTGTATAGTCTCCGATTTTTCTAAGTTCATCATAGATTGTTCCAAGATTCTTGTACTTATCGATATAGTCCTGA
The DNA here is from genome assembly GCF_900104155.1 of Butyrivibrio sp. INlla16. GTDB lineage: Bacteria > Bacillota > Clostridia > Lachnospirales > Lachnospiraceae > Butyrivibrio. The sequence continues at coordinate 10,450 of NZ_FMYB01000031.1, read as the reverse complement.
TAAAGAAGTCCTGAGCCTGTTACATCCTTTACTTCTGCAAATCTGAACTTTCTTGCAGAGATAATTCCATGCCACTTATATCTCTTCTTTCTTGTAAACAGTGTCAGAAGAAGCATCCACAGATAAGGTCCGAGTTACTTCCAAGAAGGACGTTTAGCATTTCACCTTTGGCCTGCAGACTCTTACCGGATCCCGGTGTTCCAAGGATAAATGATAGATCCATCCTGAGCTTCTGACACATCCCACTTTGTTGTGGCATCATCTGTCTCATATGTGGTGCTTCCAATCGTAAAGACAGTAAAATGCTCTGTTTCAAAGCTAACACCATCATCAAATGCTTCAGAGCTAAGAAGTGTTACGCCTGCATTATCATCTTCAATTCTATAGACTTCGATTTCTTCTTCCGTAGGGATGTCTGCACCTGTGATCTTGATAGTTACGATACTGTCATGTTCAACAGGCTGCCATGTTTTACCACCTGATATGATTTCAATGTCGTAGGCTTCAAATACTTTAAAGGCGCCCTCACCTGTCTCATCATTTACTGACTGTTCAACAGCTTCTATATAGGTGACTTCCTTTACTGAAAGCTCCGCATCCTCTGGAAGCATTCCGATAGCATCTACCTTTTCGCTACCAACTTCCAGTGAGAGCTCTTTTTCTGTAAGAACATCTTCTGTAACAGATATTTCCTCTGTTACAGGCTCTTCCGAATCTGCTGGTGCATCTTCTGTTTCTTCATCACTGTTTTCTGTAGCAGTTTCGATCTCTTTACTCTCAGCTTCTTCATCCATCTTTATATCTTCCAAAGACTCAGGATCTTCAGATGCGATATCAGAAGCTTCTGTTTGTTCTTCATTGCCTTCCGTCTGATCATCTGTTTCCATATCCTGAATGGGCATTTTGTTTTCTTCTAAAGATATGTTTTCTTCTGTCTTATCTTCACTTTCTTCAATGTCATCTTCATTGGTTATTTCGTTTTCTTCAGTGAAGTTTTCATCTAGGTATGTATCTTCTACTGGCGCTATATCCTCAGCAGCATATGCATTTGTTCCAAGTGCGGAAAATGTCATAGCTCCTGTAAGGACATATGCCATAAGTTTAGAAACCCTGTTTTTAAGCATAAAAAAATCTCTCCTTATAATGGTTTTTTTACTTCTCCATATGAGAAATACCATCAAAATTTGAGATTTTTATTTTTCTTTGAAATTTTTTTAATTTTTATTTCAGCCCCAGGGATTTTCCTTATGGCACCGCCCCTTTAGGTTTTTGATTTATCTCCCTCATTTGGTCTCATGGTTTTTATATCAAATCGTAAATAAATGTAAAGGACAAGGGCTAACGCCAGCGCAGGAGCGCTTCCTTGACATTTCTTTCCGATTTGTTTTTTGGTAGTCAGGACCAAATAAGGGAGGGGCTATTTCGTGAATTGGCGGTGCCAATCAAATGGATGACACTCCCCACAGTGGAACGTTGATCATCCATTCCTGATCTATATAATCCGCACCGGAGATTCTTATCGCTTCCTTAGGCTTATATTTATCGCAGTACACCTTTAGGCTCTTTGATCTGAGGCTGACTTCAGCTTTTACTTCCAGAGGTACTATATCTTTTCCCTTTTGGATCATGAAGTCGGTCTCATAAGTAGATTTTTCACCTGAATAGTAATAAGGTGTATAGTCCGTATCTGAAACGAGCTGCTGGAGGACATACTGTTCACTAAGTGCCCCCTTAAATTCCGTAAAAATGTCACTCCCGGTAAGTACGCTTTCCACATCAAGTTCACTCATGGCACCAAGAAGTCCTATGTCTATCATAAACAGTTTGAATGCAGAAAAATCGACATATGACTTTAGGGGCATTGCCGGTTTTGAGACTTTATTTACCTTATATGCGATTCCGGCATCAACAAGCCACTGTATTGCTATCTCAAAGTCTTTCTGCCTTGCTCCTTTTTTGATCTGACCAAAGAAGAACTTTTTATTCTCCTTAGCGAGCTGTGTTGGCAGTGCATTCCATACCATTCGGATCCTGGGAAGTTCATTCTCCTTGACATGCTTACCAAAGTCGCCTTCATACTGGTTTACTATTGATAGCTGGAGGTCCCTGATCTCTGCATAATCTTTGCTTTCTGTGAATCTTTCAACTACTTCCGGCATTCCTCCGACAACAAAGTATTCCTTAAGGAGTTCTTTATATCTCTCAGAATAATCCTTAAGTTCTCTGTTTTTATAATCTCCAAGATATGATGAGAGTTTATCTTCACCTATGGCTGTAAGGAACTCCCTAAAGTTCATGGGATAGAGTCTTAGTTCATCAACTTTTCCTACCGGGAATGAAATCCCATCATGAAGTGCAACGCCAAGTAAGGATCCCGCTGCTATCACGTTATATTCCGGAGCTTCTTCGCAGAAGTATTTTAAAGATTCAACTACCCTTGGAGCAGACTGCACTTCATCAAACACTAAAAGTGTCTCTTTGGGATCAATCTCTACATGCAGGTTTATCTCAATGGCATCTATTATCCTTTTAACATCATAGTCATCATCGAAGATGCTGCTCATTTTGGAATTATTGTAGAAAGATATATAGACAGTGTTTTTATAATGTTCACGTCCAAACTCCTTCATCAACCAGGTCTTTCCCACCTGTCTAGCACCCCAAAGGACCATGGGCTTTCTGTGTTTCTTATTTTTCCATGCGACAAGATCATCCATCAGCATTCTTTTCATGACTCTATAACCTCTTATCTTTTGTTCTGATACTAAATTACCTTAATGATATTATAGGCGAAAAAGTGTATCATAACAACACTTTTTCCGACGAAAAAGTGTATTGTGACAACATTTTTTCGTCGGAATATCTTCTTAGAAGTCATTTTTCAGCGAATTTATTTTAGACAAAATCAAATTCCGAATATGGATTATAGCCTTCAAGAACCTCTGTTACCTTGTTTCTGTCATCCATGCTTAGGCGAAGGAATTGAAGGATCTCCGAAGGGGAGAGGTTTATCTTTTTTTCTTTTAGCATATTTATTATTTCTTCCACGTTTTCAGTATTTTTTATATCACCTGCATCTGCACTTATGAATCTTTCTATCAGATCTTCTTTGGTTTCTTCAACCATCTTTTGTTCTTCTTTTTTGCCACCTTGCTTTTCCCCGGGGAATCTATAATCATCATCTCCGACAAGAGCTACCTCCAGGCTCTTTAATACGCCTTTTTCAAGAGCTATAAGGTGCTTTGGGTTATATAGGTATTCATCCTTATAATCCCCTGATTTCTTATAATTTGGATGTTTTTCAAGGGGATATTTCTTATCAAGAAACGGTTTCATGGATCTTATAAAGACGATGCAGTTTTCATTTGTCAGCTGCTCAAGTTCTGTTGTGGTCTTTAGGCTCCTTCCCATGGGCTGGGTTGTTACCGTGTTTGATGATCCCCTGCCCTTTGTTCTTGATACATATTTTGTCACAATTGTTTCTTTGCCGAGACGCTCACTTATAAGCTTTACTGTGGATGCATCTATTCCTCCAAGAAAGAGCATTGAGTCGCAGTTTCCGACCAGGGTTTCCCATTTCTTTTCAAACAGGACCTCTATCTGTGCCTTATTCTGATAGATAAGGGCTATGGAGAGGTTATATTTTCTGCAGGTCGATATGGTGTTTTCAAGGTGTGGAATATTGCCGACATTTCCTGCTTCGTCGATTATCATTCTCACAGGAACATCCAGTTTTACCGATACTGTTCCTGTCTGTCTTGCCTTTTTATGTCCCTGCTTATAGAGGATGTCAAAGAGCTGGGTATAAAGCTCAGCTGCTATGAAATTATAGGTTGTGTTTGCCTGGGGCGTTATTATAAAGAGCGCACATTTCTTCTGGCCTATCTCTTCAAGGTTCAGTTCATCCTTATATGTGAGGTTAGCAATCTTTTCAAGCTTAAAGAACCTTGAAAGGATTGCTAGGGTTGATATGATGATGTTCTGCGCTGTTTTTCCGCGTCCTGCGGATTTGATTACTTTATAGTTTGAAACGGCGTAGGAGTCAGGGTTTGCTTTTTCAAGATCTGCAAAGAGCTTATCCAGTTCGTCCATCTCAACTTCGCTGTCATCAGCTGCATCCATCAGTTCCATGAGCTTAACTACATTTGTGAAGTTCCTCTTTTCCATGGGCTGTGTCTCAAAGAGGTAGCCGCAGATGGCTATGAGGAGGGTTCTTGATGTCTCGTCCCAGAACTTTGAATCGCCTCCCTTTGACTTAACAGGTCCTTCGATATTTGATATGAGGGCATCCACCATAAGGGGGATATCTGCATCCTCATAGATGTAGCAGAAGGGATTGTATCTCATGGAATTGTCCATGTCCTCGATATTCAGGTATTTAACTTCATATCCCATGTCGATAAGTGTCTGCCCAACGCTACGAAGGAGCTCTCCGGATGGATCCGTTACAACAAAGGATGAATTTCCCTGAAGAAGGTTTGGCTTTACAAAGTATCTTGATTTACCGGTACCGGATCCTCCAAGGACTATGGTGTTTAGGTTTAGCTGGGTAAGGTTTGAATCAAGGGATAGGCACACTCTCTGGGAATAGATCTGCGAATATGCTCTCCCAATCCTTTTTTCATCATTCCTAAAGCTCTTTCTTATGCACACTTCCTTTCCATAGCCGCTTCTTCTTGTTTTATATCGCATTTCGGCTATTTCTTTTATATCAATGTCTGAGAGCTTTTTCATGTAATCAGTCAACTTTTTTCTTCCTCCCCATGTTCCCAAAACCAAATATCTTTTTCATTCTCCATCTAAGGTAATCAGAATAGGTGATCTTTATTTCCCCGTTTATCATTGCCTCTTTAAGAAGTGGCGGTGACATAACATAGTTGTTTAAAAGGCTCTCATATGCCGTGTTAAAAGACCCTGAACCATATTCTTCACCCTTTCTCTCCTTCCCCTTTGATATGAACTCCGTGTACTGGTTAAGGGCATATATGGATCCAAAGAGTAGTCCTACAAATATCATCCCGCAATCTGTCGGGATAAGGCAGAGCGCCCCGGGGAGGGATATTTTGAGGTTGAATATTGGAAGTACCATTTCCCTCATGGAATATATATCCTGCATGACATCCGGGATGTTACTTATAAGGTCCTGCCCCTTTGATTCGTAATATAGCCTCTCAGAGCCAATAAATGCCCCTAAATACGACGATAAGATAAGGACCCATATAATTCTGCTTTTTAACTCTTTCTTTGCATTTTCGCCCTTTAATGGATCATTCCCCATATATCCCTTTTACCTCGCTACCTGTTCTCTCTTTTTTGTTGTCTTTTCCTTTTCTTTTTTCTGCTTCTCCTTTTCAGCTGCCTTTGCCTGCTGGATCTGCTGTAGTCTCTCCCTTATCTGCTTAATCATCCTTTCAGCTATTAGCTCGTAGTTTTTAGGTATGTTTATCTTATAGAGCATGTTTTCTGTCTGTTCTATGGTGTAGGGGATCTCTCTTTCCATGAATGCCCTTTCTATGTGGGGCTTTTCAATTTCTAAAACAGTAAAGCCTTTTTCATCTTTGCCCTGCTTATCCTTTTCCCCAAGACCTCTTATCTTTTCATAGGCTTTGTATACCTTCTGGGAATCGTTTATTTTCTCTTTCCCTGGGATAGACAGCTCTCCCCTTGTAAGGTATATAAATGACCTGCCACCTTCTTTATCCCCTATCCTTATCTTTGCAAAGGGAACCCTTTGGTCCTTTAGGGACTTCTCAAAAGCATCATTCTCGTTTTTCTCGATAATTGATCCCTTGATCTCTCCGCCATCTTTTGCGTGCTTTAGGATCATCTTTATCCCTTTATCTACGTTCTTGTCGTCGAAGGACTCTCCCTTTCCTGTTGCTATCTGTTTTATAAGTTCAATAAGAGCTTTTGATACTTCTGTAAGTGACTGGTTATACATATCAAGCTCTCTTGCCCCGATTTCTCCACCAAGATCTGCCATTACTTAATTCCTCCTCTTTACTTGCTCGTTTTATATTTGTCTAAATCCGGTCGGATACGGATACCGTAAGCGCCCAAAAAACGTGCGCTAACGGTATCCAGCTCCAATTCCTTTAATCATTTCTGTATTCTGAAATACCATGCCTAAAACTTCTGATATGCGCTCCAGCATGAACATGTATAGCGTCCTTGTCATAAGGAATCCTATAGCAGCTGAAAGCAACATACATAAAGCTGCCATCTTTACATCCTTTAGCTTTTTAAGGTAGATGATGTTTGATGACCTTATGCCATCCTCATATTCATTTCTCTTATATCTGTAATCACCGCAGATTATAGAAAGTACATCCAGCATTGGAAGAAGCCCTGCTCCTCCACAGGTAAGGGCATATAAAATACCCTCTATAATTTCTCCAACGATAAACTTATGAAATCCTGTAAAGCCAAGGATTGCTGTCTTTAGTGCATAAATTTTTTCATCTATCTCAGATACCTGATACCACTCCTTTTCTCCAACAAGGCCTGTTGATATGCCGAGTACTCTTTTTTCTTTGTATTTCCTTACAAAGGTGTTTCCTTCATCATCTGTGAAGATGTCTTTATAGTCTTGTGGAAGGAGCTTTCCTTCCCGATACTTTAAAATGGCGTAAACGTAAGTTAATGTTTCATCATCTATACGCTCTTTTATCTTACTGGAAACATCCTTATCACATGTATCTGTATCTTCTAAAATGTAACTGACTCCCTCATAGGTATATTCATCTACCTTTACGCTATTAGCTTTAATGCTTCTTACATTTTCATCATCTAAGTTTTGCAGGTAATCTATTTCAAGAGATGCTGACTCTATAAGATCGTAAGAAGATATGCTTTCTCCAAATCGGTTAATGCTCACTTCTCCCTGAACTGATTTCAAAAGGACCATCTGCCTTTCATTTAGTCCAAGGAACTCTCTTATCTTTAGATCTGCGTTTATGTTCCTGTCTGCCGAAGCGATTACTATGCAGCCATTTTCTGACAGAAGCACAAGCGGAATATGTAACTTATCTGAGATATAGATATCCTCAGCGTATAGCTCATCCCTTCCCCAGAGATCAATGAGGTATGAAATATCCATATCGTCAAAGCTGTCTAATTTTTCATTCTTACTTTTCCCTGGCATTTTTATTCCACCTCTCTATACATAAGTTTTAATCTGATTTAGTCCGGTCGGATACGAATACAGTAATCGCCTAAAATACAGGCGATAACTGTATTCAGCTCTCGATTGCCATTAGTCTTTCATAGCCTGTTAGGATATTCTGTCTTATCGCTGCCTTATCAGTTGTTGCAAATACAAGGATCGCTCCGGTATTTTCATCGTAGTAGTCTGCATTTTCCTTATCAGTTATTCTTATCTCTATCTCCCCATCTGATATGCCGGTAACTACTTCTGCCGGAAGGTTCTTAATCACTTCATCAACTGCCTTTAGGCATGAAGAATCTGTATCCTCCTGGTAAGACATTTTTAAAAACTTATAGTCTATCGTCTTTGTGCTCTCTTCTATGGTCTTTGTGTTATAAACTATCTTTCCGGCTGCTTTATCAAAGTTAGTCAGGATCACAATGACTATGACCATGATCAAAAGCGCCATTACTCTGTTTTTTCTCATAATCTTCTCCCGTCCTTAAGTGGTCTCATATATGAAATACCCTCAATTTGGAAGTTTTTAAAAATTGGCGCAAAAAAAGAACAGGCCGCCTGACCTGTTCCAGATATAATTATCTAATTTTATTTAGCATCCACGATATCGTAAATCTTATCAATCACTTCATCAACTGAAATACCGCCCTGATCATAAGGGCATACTGCAAGGAAGTTCTCACCATTATCCTTATATATAACAAAAGGATACTCTGGTATCACTTCTGAAAGCTTCTTGCCTATGGCCTGTATATCTTCATCAGATGTGATGTCGATAAGGACACAGTTTTCATTATATTCAAATTTCCCTGCGCTAATTTTCTTTAGCTGCGTAGATATCATGCCGATCTCAAATGCGAAGCTCTCTGCCCTGACGTCATGTTCATACAGAACGCCGGCACAAATTGCATCATCAAGATCGTATGCATTCACAATCCTTGTTGACATCAGTTTCTCCTTAATTGAACCTTGTGCAATTCAATTATGCATTTATAAATTAATTAAGCAATCAAAGAATATAACAGATTATGTCAATTATACCATAACTATATATTGTATGTACTTTTTATAGTATCTATCACAAATGGTAATGTCTTTTTATGCTATCCATAGAGGATATTAATTATGCCGATAGTATATGACAGACTATGGAAGACCATGAAGGCAAGAGGAATAACACAGTACAAGCTTATGAAGGACAATAATCTTAGTCCTTCTCTTTTTGCGCGCCTTCGCAAAAATCAGCCTGTCACCACTACAACTATCGAAAATTTCTGTAAATGGCTTGATTGCAACGTCGAAGACATTCTAGAATATCGTAAGGATCCCAGCGAAGAACAGAACGAATAGTATAGATATATTTTATATTGATATATATTGTATATACAAAATTGGCTTTGATTCAAAAGAATAATTATGTATATATTATATATATGTATATCATATTGAGGAATATAATATTGTTATATTTAATATTCGACTATATAAAATATATCTATCTTATATTCTTATATTTAATATTCTCATATATTATATTTACATATTTAATATCGACGTATATAATATATTTATATTTTATATACTGATATTTAATATTTATCTATTTTATATATCCATATTTTAAATAGACAAATATTTTATTCTCATATATAATATTGTTATATAATTTATAGCGGTATATTTTATATAGGTATTTTTTATTGATATATTTGATATAGTTATATTTTTTATTTGTATATCTTTTATATTCATATATAATATAGTTGTATTTTATATTCTTATATTTAAGATATTTGTATTTTTTATATCCGTATATTTTATTGATATATATTTTATGGTTACATATTATATTTGCCTATTTAATATATTAATATTTAATATGGGTATATCTTTTACATTTTATATTCGTATATTTTTTATATACCGGAGGAGAGTTTTACATGGGAAAAGTCTTAGGAATCGTCAATCAAAAGGGTGGAGTAGGAAAGACCACATCAACAATAGAACTTGCAGCTGCTTTTGTTGCACAAAAGAAAAAGGTCCTTGTCATCGATCTGGATCAGCAGGGTAACCTCTCAAAATATGTTGATGCTGATTTCACAAAGCCTACAATTTTCGATGTGCTTCAGGCAGAATGCGCAACGCTTGATGCTATCCAGAGATGCGGTACATTTGATGTTATTGCCAGCTCAAAAGAACTGTCAAAAGCAGACAGAACATTTACTGAATATCAGGATCTTTTCCTCTTAGAGGACGTTATAAAGCCGATAAAGGATGATTACCATTTCATTCTCATAGATAATGGTCCTTCAAGATCCACGCTTCTCACAATGGCATATGTGGCATCAGATGGCATTGTTATTCCTTCAGAAGCAGATGATGGCTCAATTGATGGTATCTGGGAAGTTCATAATGACCTTGTTAAGTATAGAGACGGAGATCATCCGGTTTCACATGCTAAGATTGAGCTTCTCTTGCTGAACAAATATGAAAACACCGTTATGCATCAGAATGCCAAGGAACAGCTTGAAGATATTTCTGCTGAGATTTCAGATAGTCCCTTAGTTGAAACCATAAGAAAGAGTATCATCGCAAGCGAAAGTAAGTCATTTAGACAGTCTATCCAGGAATACAGTCCTAAAAATAATGCAGCTGAAGATTACAGGAATGTAGCAAAGAAACTGGCAAGGAGGATGAAATAATGGCAACACAGTCAAGAAGAGAAAAATTAAACGCACTGAATAAAAAGAGAATGGATGAGCAGCACTCACCTAAGAAAGATACAACCATTGTAGACGAAATGCTTGATAACTATACTAAAGCATCAAAATCTTCAAAAAAGGCTGAAACCACTAAAGAAAATTCCACCAAGACTAAGCCTGCACCGGTTAAAAAGCCTGCTAAGACAGAAGAAGTAACCAAAGAAGCAGCTAAGGAAGTTGTAGAAGAAGTAGCAGTAGTAGCAGAAGTTTCTCCAGAGCCTGAAGTGATTCCTGAACCAAAAGAACCCGAGGTTGTAGCTCCTGTAGAAGAGTCATTCATAAATAAGCCGGAAGTAGAAGCTGTTCCTACACCTGAAAAAGACTATCTTAAGCTTTTGGCAGAGCAGTATGGTCTTGTCAATGTAATGGATAAATCAAGAGTAGGCAGACCGAAAAGAGAAGGGTATTATCAGAAAATATCACTTAATCTTAAAGCAGAGAATTTGATCTATGCCAAGGCAGTTGGTGGTAAATTCGGTGGTGTTACAGGTTATATTAACTACCTGATTGAGCAGGACATGAA
>NZ_FMYB01000119.1 GCF_900104155.1 Butyrivibrio sp. INlla16 | reverse complement strand
ATGATCCATTTTATAGAATAAAGCCGTTTATGCTTATAAATGGCTTTACGGATGCGAGAAGCACAAAGACATGGGTGAAAGCAAAGGATTAAATAAGAAGGTAGGGAAAAAAATGTACCATCCAATCAAAGAAAAGAATATGCAGGCTTTAGCGGCCTATCAGAGGCAGTTATGGAAGAATCCTAAGCTCACCTTTTTATTTTTTGAGTTGACGGACAGATGTAATCTGAACTGTATGCATTGTGGAAGCAGCTGCTTAAATACCAACGCGACATATCTTGATTTTGAAGTGATTAGTAGGACTTTGAAGGAAGTATCCGAGCGGTATGATCCAAAGCAAATTATGATATGCGTTACCGGCGGAGAACCGATGCTTCATCCGGATTTTATTAAGGTTATCGCAGCATCTCATGATTTAGGATTCCCGGTAGGGATAACCACAAATGGAACACTGATTGATGACGAAATGGCTGAGAACCTGAAAAAGGCAGGGCTGGATACGGTAGCGATTAGTATTGATGGCTTGGAAGAAGCACATGATGCTTTTAGGAGAAGTCCTGGTGCATTCAGGAAAGCAATGCAGGGAGTAAAGGCGCTGAAGCGAGTGGGAATAGAACCTCAGGCACTTACAGTTATCCATAAAAACAATTTTGACCAACTAGAGGATATTTATAACTTTGTTAAAGCAGAGGACTTTTATTCATGGCGTGTTGTAAATATGGATCCTATAGGCAGGGCAAAAGAGCATGAAGATTTACTCCTTGATGGAGAACAGCTCAGAGGATTATACGATTTTATCCATGAAAAACGTTTTGATCCTGATAATGATATGGATGTTACATACGGATGCTCACATTTTGTTACATATGAGTATGAAAACGAGCTTCGCGACTACTACTTTCAGTGTGGAGCCGGTACAAAGATAGCGAGCATTAGAGCTAATGGTGACATTGTTGCTTGTCTTGATATTGAAAGAAGGCCGGATCTTGTGCAGGGAAACGCATACAAGGACAGTTTCTGTGATGTATGGGAGAACAGATTCGATAGATTCCGAAGTGATCGTACTGCGGAAAGTGCTGTTTGTAAGGATTGTCCACATAAAGGCGTTTGCATGGGAGATTCTGCACATACCTGGGATTATGATGCAAGTGAACCGCTGTATTGTGTTTTAAAAATGATAGGAGATAGAGCGGAATGACTTTACAGATACCCAAAACAGATAAGGATTATATTTTGATGGTAAATAGGGCAGAGCTTTATGAAAAGGCTCTGGAACTTGGATATGACGCGGTAATATATCCGGATAAGTCTGATTTTGATGATGACGACATAAAAGCAATAGAAGAATCAGGAAAGTTTCTTGTTTGTGTTTTTTATTCGGATGAAATGTCTGTAGATAGCAGACTTGAAGGATGGTATAAGAAATTTCATAATTCAAAAATAAAAAGAAGAACCATTAGTTTTGTAGATGAAATTGAAGACGAGGACAGATTTCTTTCCTTAAACGTACTTGCTGATAAATACTTTATGACGGTTGAACATATGGAAAGATATCTGGAAAGCGAGGGATATATCCCTACAGATGATTATGAAAACAAGTGCGGTAATTGTCATAAACAACTGAGAACCGGAGAGAAATACTGTAAATATTGTGGAACAAAGCGTGGAGAAGGAGCGTTTCTTCCATATACCAACAGCATGGAAGTGCTATATGGGGCTCCAATCAAAATAAAGAAAAAATGCAAAAAGTGTGGAAATATTTGGATAGAATATGAGTTTGGTAGGGAGACTATAAAGTATTGCCCTAAATGCGGAGATTCCCAAGACAAAACCACGACAATGGAAGAAAGGCGCACGGACTTACTCTTTAGTTATTTTGGTTCTGATTCCCCATATGATGAAAAAGACAGGCCAAAGTTCCTTACGGAAGATCAGGTAATAAGTATCTTAAATAGCCGGAAGGAAATAGGAGACAATTACAATATCGGCGATAAAGAAGTGGCAAAAGTTATTGATGATGCAGGCATTAAAACAGAATTAAGAGTCAAAGATGATATTGTACCAAAGACTGAGGCTGAGGCAGATATGCTTAACCTCGTAAGAGAAATATTAAAAACAAGCGGCACGGATATTCATGCCTATCCCGGAGTGAAGTGCCCTCATTGCGGCTCATCAATGATCGCTGCGATTGATTATGGGAATGAGGATGAAAGTCAGTTTATCGTGGCATCGAAAGAAAAGGATCCTGTGAAAATTTGCGTTGCAAGTCATACAGGATTGCTTAATGATCAAACAAAAAAACCAGCATTTTTATGTATGTGTTGTAGCGAAGAGTTTGGCTGCTAGCGAGTGGCGAACTCATCAACAAGGGAAGGTGGCAATATGCAGTTATCTTTACCAATTACTGAAAAAGAATACTATCTGATTGTGAATAAAAAGGAGATTTATGACAGAGCGCAAGAGTTAGGTGCACGGCAGGTCATTCTGTTTGAGAGAGACAAGTTTGATGCTGATGATGTAGCAGCGCTTAATAATACTGACAAGCAGGTAGTTTTTGCGTTCTTTTGTGATAAAGACGATAAAGCACTTCATCATTTGGTCTGCCAGCTGGAGCCATATATTCCATATTATTCGCTTAAGGAGGACACCGCTTTTTATAACGAATTCAGATATGAGAGTATTGATGCAGTTGTAAGGAGTCTTAAGGGGATTATTAAAATTATTGAATATGATCTGAAAGATGATGGACTCATTTCTACTACAGATTATAAGAACCGATGCGGTAATTGTCATTCTGTACTGGATACAGGAGATAAGTATTGTAAGTATTGTGGAACAAAGCGTGGTGAAGGTGCATTTAAGCCATATCGAAATGTCTCTTACGGATTGTATGGACCATGTGGAACTTATTTTTATAAATGTCATAATTGCGGGAAAATATTTGAGTACTGGACTATTGGCTCAAGTGATGTAAAGAATTGTCCTTCCTGTGGGAGCGAGGTTGAGGAGACAGATTATAAGGAAGATGAGTAATTAAAATATATAATTAATCCTGAATTATTCACGGCAATAGATTAAAATCGCTCCAATGCCGCATGTTTACTGGTACTAAAAAACTTATTCTTCTCACCAAAAAAGTGA
>NZ_FMYB01000034.1 GCF_900104155.1 Butyrivibrio sp. INlla16 | reverse complement strand
CAGGATCATAATGAGATGTAGACTCGTAAACGGCAATCATTCCAGTCTTTTTGTTTGTGTACTTCACTATCGACATCTTTCATCCAACCTCCTTAACTGTACTTGGTACTATTTATTATATATCATACCAATATTTATGTCAATACGTGTATTGGTATTATTTAGTTATATAGTACCATTATTTTCCACAAACTTTCAATCAGAAATTAGTGCAAAATGCAGAGAGGCCGTAACCCCAGACATAATCTGAGTTTACGACCTCTTGCATCAATCAGCACTTATATATTTTTAGTCAATCATTAGACCGTGAATAGTAACCTATTATTCGCCATTATTACTTCTGAACAATAAATGCAGCTTCAAAATCAGTTTTTGTTGTAATCCAAATACTTCTATACAATAAATACAGCGCTAAAATAAGATTTTGTTGTAACCCCAAAAAGGCAAAACAACAAATTTTCATATCGAGCCATTTTTGTTGTAATATGAGGGTCCTATGTACAACAATTTTGTGATATAAACTGAATTTGTTGTTTCCAAGTAAAAACCATACAACAAATCTTCTGTCAGCTCATTATTTTGTTGCATCTTAGCTGATACCTATACAACAAATGACATGATAATAGAGTTATTTGTTGCAACAAGAAAAATCTCCAACAAATCTAAAATCTCCAATACAAATCTCCAATAAAATAGAGTATTAATCAGTTTTACCTGGATTCACCAACATCTGTCTCCTTACAAGTTTATGAAAAAATAATAATTCTCTGGTTTCACGAAGATTCTAACTTGCTATAATATACGTATCACAACATTTCGTTATATTTTGTTTCTTATGTGTTTCTTATCGGAAGGGGGATTATATGAAGAATAAATCCGTAAAAAGACGCATCTTTAGTCGATTTTTGTCAATTGCTCTTGTCTTTGCGATGAGCGTATGTCTGCTGCTTCCCATCAATGTTAAAGCTGCAAAGAAGATTACACTTGCTCAGAATCTTTTCTCGACTGAATTAGAGGATATTGAGCCTACCGTGTCTACCATTACCAAGACCGGCAAGTACAACATCGTTACTACCAAAAATGAAGCCGGAAATTTTTGCGGTTTTCTCAAGTTCGTTGCTCCAAAGACCAAGACCTATACAATAACTGCAGGCCCTGTTAAGGGCAAGAAGAAAGACTTCATTTTCGGATCGGTTGAATTCTTTGTACCCGGTAATGCCACCAGTCTTGCCGGAACGACCGTAAAGCTAAAAAAGAGTACCAAGAACCATTTTATGATGATAGCAACCAAGAAATATTCTAACAGCGAAAAGAAGCGCGTCGGCACAATTAAGCTCAGAAAGGGAACTCAGCTTTATATGTATTTCCAGTTCCACCAAGGCAATAAGAGCAGCGCCTGCACTACAACACTCAAAATAAAGTAACAGCAAAACCTCTGAAGTGCCTACCTATTTGCATTTCAGAGGTTTTTCTTATTCTATTCATTCCCCAACTAAATTTGTTTTCCTTGTTCTTCTAATATTCTGACTTAATTTATCGAAACCATCACAGCTTTGCTGTGTTTTTTGTTGTCAGGACATTCGTCCATTATTTCAAAAGCAGCTGACAATAAACAGACTAAGGTGACAGGAACACTGTTAAACGGATCGTATTTTTGTAGTGCTATAAAAAGCTTGTTAAGGCTGTCGCAAAGCAGACAAATGCCACTGTAAAATAGAAAGATACGTGCGCCGCAAGGAGCACATAAAAAACAGCCCCTATCATGCCTCGCACGATAAGGGCTGTTTTTCGTTTTTCCTCAATTATCTAACCTTTACACGTTTTGTGTTTGACCAGTCGGAATAATAGTAGTTGCCTGATCTTCCTTCTTCAAAGGTTCTGATCTGGAAGTAATAGGTTTTATTCTTCTTAAGTTTCTTGATTGTTGCATACAGGTTATTGGTACTGCTGTAGCCTTGCGCAAAGGACTTAGTTTTAACCTTGCCCTTGAAGTTCTTGTTGGTTGAATATCGAATCTGATATCCGGTTACATCATCTACCTTCTTGAAGGTAATCTTGGCAGATTTCTTACCGGCCTTCACCTTCTTAATTGCTGTAGGTGTTACACCTGTTCTCGCAATAGTGAACTTATATTTTGCCTTACGGCCGCCAACAATCTTGATGTAGTAAGTACCTTTAAGGAAATAGCAGTTAGCGGTTTTAAGCTCATTCCCTTTTACACTGATATCATACCAATAACTATTCAGATCATTATCCAATATATTGAAGTCGAAATAACCGGTGTTAGCTATGTAACTGATCTTATACTTATCGTTTTCCGGAATCTCGAACTTATACCAGTCATACTCATCCGTATATCCGACCGCCCCGTTTGCCTCTGTTCCAAGACTGTACATCTTGGGATTTTCATAGACATCGTCGAACTCATCTTTAAAACCAAAACCGGAGAACTCGGTTTTGATCTTGAAATTTTTGCCGGCTCCGTAGAAATACAAATAATATCTTCCGGCTGTTGCAGTAAAGTGCGCAACATAGGGTCTATTCGTACTTATATTCTCATACGCATCTATAAAATTGTATGAGTCGGTGTAAAATTTTTCCAAACACGCATTATCACTGAGAATAGTAATCTTAAGATCGCCGTCCTCAGGCAGATCCAGCGCATAATAGTTGTCGCGATACTGAGTCGTATAGCTGGCATAATCGCCTGTGTTGTACGGAATAATTATAGGATCAAGGCCATTCTCCCCTGCAGCCTTAACACTACTTACAGAAGCATCCGTCATCTGAAAAGCTGAGGCCGTTAAAATTACAGCCAGTAATAAAGAAAGATATTTAGTTACTTTTTTCATACGTCTCGTGATCCCCTTTCCCTCATTCGGCGCTGCGCGCCACCTTCCCCCACACATGTGGGGGAGGGCAGGATTCTTTTTTATCAATGCTTTACAAATTTATACTTTGACTTCTTCATGCCGGCCTTCTTTAAGCGCTTAACAGCCTTATTGAAAGTCTTTTTATCCTTGGCATGAACGTAAACCTTAGCATTTTTAACACCTGTGAAGGCTTTTGCTCCAACTTTTGAAAGGGTGTCACCATTAATTCTTACGGTCTTAAGATTGCTGCATCCGTAGAATGCTCTCTTATCGATCTTGCTTATCGGAGCAACGGAAAAATCAACTTCGCGGAGATTCTTTGCCTTATAGAAAGCTTTCTCGCCTATGCTTCCGAGGTTATGTCCGCCGTCAACTTTTCGAATAGAAGTATTCTTGTAAAATGCCTTCTTGAAAATACCGATAACAGCATACTGCTGATGATACATCTCGATGGTATCAGGAATTGTCAGTGTTGATGTATAGCTCTTGCAGGTCTTAACATCTGATGTTCCGTTTGCATAAGTGTAATAAGTAGTTTCGCCGCTTTCAAATACAGCGTCTTCCCTGTAGTCGGGTGTGTATTCAAACTCTGCTGCGTTGCTTACGCGCATGCTCCATATTCCGTTATCTGTGGATCCGATAATTGTACCTGTTGCAGGATCGATGAAGCCTGTCAGTTCTACGAATGACCAATTTGAAACGCCGTCTTCACTTGCAGGATACTCAATCCATTCATATCCCTGAATGTTGAAGGTTGCCAGTGCCTCATCGTAAGTTCCCTTGAAGTAGTATTTTGCTGTTGCTCCATACTGTGAATCTGCCTTTGATGAAGGGAGCATTCTGTTGACACCCTGGATTTTACCGCCGGCAAGATGTGTTATATGTGTCTTAAGGTTTCTTCTTACAACAGTTGATCCGCTGGATCCGTCATATTCACCTGTCCAGTACTCAGCAACCTTTGTGGCCGGAACTGCCGTTTCAACATAGTTAGCGGAAGTGTGGCTGATAGTGAAAGGTCTGTCTGTTGCGCCATCCATCGTACCATTGATTGTTTTCTTTGAATCGCCGAAAGTGCCGCCGAAAGTGCCGAAACCAAAATTACTGGGATTGTGACGCCATTTTTCACCTTCGAATCTTATCTCACCTTCTGAATCGATAGAGCCTTCGAAGTAGTAGTTTCCATTTCTGTTGTCATCGATTGATGCTGTTCCGGAAAACTTACCGTTCTTTGAATACCTGTTAACATTTAGCGTGATTTTTCTGTCGATTTTAGTACCCGAGTTGGTTCCGGTATAAGTCCCGGTCCAGGTGCCAAGCATATCTTTGTCTGTTACTGAGATTGTTGAATTCGCCGCGTTTACATTGCCTTTAGAGAACACAAGAAAAAGGCACACGACTGTTAGAAGTAGTGCTTTGAGTGATTTCTTCATAGATTCTTTCCCCTTAGAATTATATTTTTTACCGCAGAAAGCGGCGTCCCCTCAAGGAAAGATTATAACAAAAAAAAGATATGTTTGCATGGGAAGTTTCGTCACATTGAATCTATTTTCTGTGATTGTGTTCTTTATTGGCCAGTAATAGCGGAATTAGTGTCATCAGTAAAATGACAACTCCTGCAATAAACAATGTATTGGTGGGGAGATACTCTGTGAATCCATATTCGTCCACAAATTCTCCGCTGGTCTTGATAATTGGATTGGAAATAAGTGGTGCAACAACCATTGGAATCAGAACGTAGAAAATAATGCGGATTCCTTCGAACTGTCCTCTGGCATCTTCCGGGTACAGACGCTTGGACCATACTGTAATGGTCTGCAGGAAAAGGATATAACCGATGCCCACAAACAGTACCCCTGCCAGAAGATGCGGATTCCAGATTGTGGCGGGATTTACATTTGAAGGTGATACGAATAGTCCGATGATAAAAAGTCCTACTGCATTAAGGATTACTGCCACTAATATCAGAAGTGAGGATCTGTCGTCGCGAATAAGCCTGATGGCAGGGATTGCGGAAAACATCGCAATAAGAAGTCCAACACCCTCGATAAGTCCCATCATATCTGCAGTAAAGCCCAGATAATAGATCATGAAATTACCAAGATGAGAAAAGTAAACATTGAAGGAAATGAAGTAAACTGCCAGCATCAGGTTTACAAATACCAGCTCCCTGTGCTGCAGGTATTCTTTGACATTAAATATTGAAAAGAACTGTTTTGAAAAAGAACCTTTCTTTGAGGGCTTAAGACTTTCCGCATCCTTCATGCCAAAAAGGGATACGATTCCCAGCAGGATTACCAGAAGGCCGATAACAACGAAGAGTCTCATATAATTATCATCAGCGCCTACCAAAAGTCCGCCCATGACGGTTCCTGCTATGGTTCCGATAACAGGCTGGACAGCCAGGGCCGCACCGACAGAGCCTGAATTTTTTTCATTCATGTGGTCGTTAATCCAGGCATTGAAGCCTATGTCATTACCCATGGATCCAAAGAAGCTCATGATGGCATCCGCAGCGATAACTGCAAAGGCAACACCTACAAATACCATTTCATCCCCGTTTCCATGCTTCATGAACTGTGTGGTTCCAAAGAGTATGGTGAACACGCCCCAGAGGATATAGCCTATGGCCACCAGTTTTTTTCTGTTTCCAATTCTGTCTGAAATACAGCCAAAAAGGAATGTAGATATAGTTGTGGCGGTGGCAGATATGGCCAGCATCCATGAGATTATGGTGGGATCCTTGGCTATTTTGGCGTAAACGAAAGTATTGAACCACTGATTTTCCATGTTCCAGCACAGCTGCCCTGCAAGGCCAAGAAGCCATACCAGTGACCAGAATCCAAGCGTGCTGTTTTTTGCATCCTTACTCATACCGTTCTCCCCCTACCATATTTTTCTATATCTATGATACCCTAATTTAGGGTAAAAAGTTGCCACTTCTTAGTTCTCGTAAATATTTGTAGCTTTTTTGCACTTTGGTATACATTTTAGACGGATTTATACACTTTACCAAGGGTATTATTTACTTTTCCGTTGATATTATCCCTGGTATTCCAATGGCTTAATCAAAAAGAGCGGCACACTAAATATTAGTGCACCGCCTCGTTTTTCGCATTCAGCTCATAATTCTTATTTAATTTTCACACTCTTGGAGAGCCCCTTCTTAGCAAAGATCTTTCCGTAGCTCTTCTTCATTTTTGCAGGAACCTTGATTGTAGCGTTACTACTAACTCCTGAAAATGCCTTGCCCGCAACTGACTTCTTCGTGAGCTTTGTAGACTGAATTTTAATAGTCTTAAGGCTGGAGCATCCCTTGAAAGCATTTGCTCCGATAGATTCAATGTTGGATCCGAGAGTTACTACTTTAAGTTTGCTGCAACCCTTGAAGGCCTTGGAGCTGACAGCTGTTACTGTGTAGGTAACATCGTCAACGGTTACGGTCTTCGGAACTGTGACTCTTGTAGCCTTCTTATCTGTGAGTCTCTCGAAAGTTACTGTAGGATTAGCCTTATCATCGGAAGTTACTCTGAATCTCTGTCCACGTCCAAATGCAAATGCGCTTCCGCGTCCCTTTGCTTCCTTACCGCTTAATATCTTGTCAGTTTCAGGTCTGTGAATCTTGTCAGGATCTATCTGTGATTTATCTTCTACCCATTCTGCATAAAGAGTAAAGCTGTTATGTACCGGTTTTGAAAAATCGTAGCCTTGTGTGCATGCTTTATCAATATACCATCCACCAAAGCCATATCCTCTGGGGTAATTGCTTATACTGATATGATGCGCACATCTTCCGTCAGCAATCTGCTGAGGCTTGGGAGCAGTTACATTCTGGCCATTCATATCAAAGGTAACCGTGTAAACCGGACGGGATGCATCAAATCTAACCGTCTTCGCATCCTTGGAATCACCACCCATAATTGTGTAGAATGGATCACCGCTTTGACTCTTGCCGAAGCTGTAGCTTTCTGGTTCGAGAATAGCCACAGTATCTGCGACATTAACGCTCCTTTGCTTACCACCGTAAATAGCACACTGACCAGCTTTTATCGTTGTTAATCCGCCCTGAATATCAATAAGTCCTGCGCTTGTTTTGAGGCCATAGGCTTTCGCATCAATATCAACTATTCCATTGTTTATCGTAACTCCGGATCCTCCGAAAATACCTATATCTGTATCTTTAATGGTAAGCTTTGTATTCTTGCCATCAACCTTTACGCCCATTGCTGAGAAAATACTTGTGTTTGCACCACTAATACGAATATCACCGTCAATGGTTACATTCCCCAAATAACTGTAAATCGGGTATGCATTGGCGTCTCTGGCAACAATATCAGCATCTCCTACAATCCTGATTGGCATACCTGTATAAATAAATGATTTAACACTATTTACAGTCTCGCCATCCTGATAAATTCCAAACCATCCGTCAAGGTTAAGGGTATTATTTGCCGGATCAAATGATACCTTGCCATTAGCATTTACCGGAATATCATCCATATTAAGAGTTGTTACTCTGGTACCGTCAACCCAAAGGTTATACTGCTTACCCTTGTTCCACTTTGCATAGAGAGTTATACTTCTTTCTACTTTAGTATTAAAATCATATTCTTCACCATCTCTGCAGTCTCTTGAGGTATACCACCCGCCAAAGAAATATCCTTCCCTCGTAGGATCTTCGGGACGATTAAATGTGCTTCCTTTGGGCCTACCATTCCAAGATGTTTGTTTTGAATTAAAGCCCAATTGTTCATTAGTGTCAAATGTTACATAGCATATGCTATCTTGACCCATAACAAGATCAAGATCATAGGCATAAAGGCGATCCAGCTCACCTTCTTCATGCTTCAGCTTTACTATTGTCGAATAATCTCCATAGGTACCAACTCTTCCCTGTATAGGCTTATTCAGAGTATAACCATAAGCTAAGAAAAGACCGCCTTTTCTAGCCTTTACTGCCATACCTCCATTGCAGGCCATCTTATATGTACCTCCAAATAAGCAGACATCCCCCCAAGATGAATAAATGCCGTCTGAATAGCCCTCAATATTAATTGAGCCATTATTGACACATACTCCAAACAATCCATAGATGGCTGCCGAATCTTGTGGTGTTTTCGTAATTGTGATTTTTGTATTTTCTCCGTCAATAGTAATCTTTTGTCCTGCAAATAGTGCGCCATTACCGCCTTCAAAAGAAAAATCACCTTGAATATCCAGATATGATTCTGTTGATATCGCTGTAACATCATCTTCATTTTTGAGGTTTAATTCAGCGTTTCCTCTGATTTTCAGCGGTAATTTGGAATAAATCTTGGAACGTGTTCCATTATGCATAGTGTTCCCGTCAATTCTAAGAACCTCATCCAGATACAGAGTATTAGTGTCCGGATCAAAGTATGAATGTGTTTTGCGAGCAAATGGCCCCACCACAATATCACTAAGGTCATTGCAATTCTCACTGGTTATCCTGGTTGCGCCAATCCACAAATCATATTCAGTTGCTGCGTGTACCCTTGTCTTCACCCCCGCGAACACAAGCAGCGTCATGCAGAGCATGAACAACCATTTTGGCAATCCTGTTAATAGTTTCCTTTTCTCCATTCTCTTTTCCCCCTTGTGGAATTTTATTTCAAAGAACACGCTTTAAATTGTAATAAAATCACAAAAATTCCACTACCGCCATTTGGGGGTATTTTCACATCACATTTATATTAATTCTGCAGTCTCCGATCTCTTCTGTGATTCGGTGCTTCATCTGTTCCGAGACAGTTCTGACCTCGTCATAGGTCATATCCGGCCTAAAATGCAGGCCGATATCTATATGCTTGTATTTGCCGTTAACTCTGCTGTTTACGTCGCCGAGAAGTTCATAGGAATCGTAGAATTCGTTCAGCACCTTCACTATCTTAAGCTGGCTCTCCTCGTCTATAGTGAGGTCCGCCAGTTCCATGAAGGCTTCACGAATATGGCCGTAGATTATTATTGAAAACGGGATGGCCATGATTATGCAGACGATCGGGGGAAAATAGTATATCCAGGATTTCTTGCTGAAAACAAGGCTTATGGCAAGCGTCAGAATTGATACGAGATCAAATCCAAACTCCTTCTGGGCACCAATGTATGCGGTGTGCAGCATCCTGCTGTGCTCCTTCTTGGAGAGTTCTTTTTCCCTGAAAAATACAAAGATATCAATAAGAACGCCGATAATGCTGACTATGAGCGCAAATACCAGAAATTCCTCCTCCTGTTCCCGCTCTATTAGTTTTCTTACTGAAAAGAACACCACACAGAAAAGACCTGCCATGTCGAACATCTCACAGCTAAGTGCGGAAATTGCCTCAACCTTACCGGTGCCGTAATTGAATTTGAACTTCAGATTTTTTTGAAGTTTTTTGGAAATAATAAAGAGTATAAGGCTCGGTAGGAGCACACTCAGGTTCTCAATGAATTCCATCCACAGGACCATGTAATCACTGGCCATAGCTGCAATTAAAGAAGCTATTGTGCCGGGAATTCTGTAAAGAGTGAGCATGAGTGCAATTTTTTCCTGCCGTACCAGTACTTCATTTTTCATGTTTTCCCCTCATCCGTCAGCTGCGCTGACACCTTCTCCAAAAGGAGAAGGCATTATCATTCGTCGAGTTTCATGCCGTTGATGCTAAGGTCGAAGCCCTCACGGACGCTCTTCTCGGCGTATTTGATACCCTGTTTAACGCCCTTCTTGGCGCTCTCTCCAAGTTCCTTAGCGTTCTCGGAAAATTCCTTTACTCCCTCGGGAAGGTTCTCCTTGAACTCCTCTAGATTCTCTTTGAAGTCTTCCTTGAAGTCATCGAAGTTCTCCTTCATTCCACCGTAGATGTTGCGCGGGATGTCAAAGATATGCTCGGTTCCCTTGACTATCATAGATGCAGACTCGAGGATGTAATCCGAGCTCTGCTTCTTTCTTCGAGGAAGTGTTCCGTCCGCAACCATATCCCTGATCACACCGTATCTCTCATAAGCTGCGTGCACGGCATCCTCCCAGGAGATATAAATCTCATCCATCGCATGCTGACCGGCGTCTCTCATTGTGTCATGTTTATCGGACAGTTCTTCCAGGAGTGCAGCCATAGATTCGGCAGTCTCCTCGATCAGATATCCGTTTCTCGCATGAGTGATTCCCTCTGCTGCGCAGGAGTCCTTTATTAGCACGCTGGCAAGTCCGCAGGCTGCTGCCTCTCTGACAACGATTCCGTTGGTGTCGTATACGGAAGGGAACAGGAACAGGTCTGCTCTGGTATTCCAGGCACGAAGCATCTCTCTGTCGTGTATAGGTCCTGTAAAAATAACCTTGTCCGTTATTCCGTACTCCGTCACCTTCGCCTGCATCTCTTCAAGATCCGCACCGCCGCCGACAAATACCATGCGGTAATTCACATTCTTCTCACTAAGAATTTTGAGTGCATCTATGATAAGCGGCAGTCCCTTGTACTTCATCATTCTTCCGACAAAAAGAAATACCGGAAGTTCCTCGGGAAGATCGTACCCGGAAGTCACCTCTTTTACCTTATCCTCTGAGACTCTCCCCTTAGGAAAATCGACGCCGTTATTCATAACGCGAAGTTCGCCCTCGTATCCGAGTGAACGAAGATTGTCTCCCGCGCCTTCGGATACCACCCAGACTTCGTCACAAGCGGATATATTTTTAACCATAGCCTTCACGGTCTCATTTTTAAGAAAGCCCTCTCCGACTGCTCTTGCAATATCGACATCAAACTTGGTGTGATAGGTAAAGATGATCGGCGCGCCGGTCTCGTTCTGCAGAATCCTCGCCATTATTGTGGAAGCCGCAGGACAGTGCGTGTGTATGATGTCAGGCCCGAACTCAGCCATTTTCATAATCTCGCGCATCGCCAGAGGATTTCCTGTGCGGTAGCCTGCCACAAGGTCCGTGGTATCAAGGCTGCTGTAGGGAATAACCTCGTAAGGATATCCCTCGTAGCTCGCGTCCGGGTATCTGGGAGTCCCGACAACCACCTTTGCCCCTATATCATTCGTAAAAATTCTTCCGTAGTTCATGACCACGTTAGCCACGCCGTCAATAACGGGCGGAAACGAGTCATTGAGTAAACAAATATTCATACACCCCTCCTGTTTTATATTGAAAATTCCGGAATTTCCGGCACATTCATCTAAATGATTCTCATCGTAATTTATGTGATATAATTTAGTAGTCAAAACCACCTGCATACAAATCTGTATGCATTTTCAGCCTTTTGACAATATATATTGTATTACTTTTTGGGAGGATTATATAGTGAGTTTTAAAATAGTTACGGATACATCCTGCAACCTTCCTTTGCGGATCCTTGAGCCTGAGGATATCAAGCAGGTTCCTTTTTCATACTATCCGAAGGACAACGAGGATGACATCCGTCAGTGCTTTGATATAGAGAATTTTGATGGTAAGGGCTACTACGAGAGTATTAAAAACGGCCTCCTTTGCAACACTACCCAGCCCTCACCGCAGTACTACTACGATATAATGTCTGAATATGCCAAGGAAGGCTATGACTGCCTCTACGTCGCAATGTCATCCGGAATCAGCGGCGCTTACAACACTTCGCTTATCGCAAAGGATATGCTGGAAGAGGAATTCCCGGACAGAAAGTTCTATATGCTTGACACCAAGGCCGCATCACTGGCTGAGGGAATAGTTGTTATGAAGGCTATAGAGTACAGAAAGCAGGGCCTTTCAATAGATGAAGCTTATGAAAAGCTGACCTACGACTCAAAGTGCGTCTATCAGATTTTCACGGTGGATTCCCTTCGTCATCTCCAGAGAACAGGTCGTCTTTCCAATGCAGCAATGATCATAGGAACCGTGCTTAACATCAAGCCCATCCTTCGCGGCAATGAATTCGGTAAGATCATCAATTTTGATAAGGTTCGCGGAAACAAAAAAGCAATCCAGGCAATGGCAGAAGTCTACGATAGAATTGTCAAGGATGCCGGCTCACAGACGGTGTGCATAGCCCACGCAGACAACGACGCCGACACTGCTTACCTGATAGAGCTTCTTAATAAAAACAATCCTCCGAAGGAGATTCTCTCCGTAATGTACGAGCCCGTAACCGGCACCCACGTCGGTCCCGGAACCGTAGCACTCTTCTTCATGGGTGACGAGGACTGTCGGTTTAAACAATAAAAAATAGCGCCGGGTGGCGCTATTTTTTTTACATATTCTCACTCAAATATAGCTGAACCCTGCTCTGGATAACATCTGCAACTTCCTCGGCGGTCTTCTGACCTTCGTAGAAGGCTCCTGCCTCCTCAGAGATAATGTTGTTTACGGTATCCTCGTAGATCATCGTCCTTGTTACCGATTTGATGAAGTCCACCAGCTCCTGTGTCTCTTCCTTTGAAAGCTCGGTAATCTCCACCTCTGTATCACCTACGCTCCAAAAATGGGACGTCTCCTGCTTTTTGCCCTGCGCATCGATATAATAAGGTTTCTCCTGAGCCTTGGCCGCAAGTGCCTCGAGAGCATCTTCCCTTGAAGGGAATCCCCACTCAATCTTCTTCTGATATTCATCCGATAAAAATGACTTCATGAACTCCCAGGCTACATCCTTATGTTTGCAGTCACTGTTCATAGCAATCTGAAGATTTGTGGAGATGAAGGATTCACCTCCGTCAGTTGTGGGAAAACCGTTAAATACAATATCTTCCCCAAAGTATCCCTTTTTCAAAACCTGATAATCATCAAAGGAACTTATATAATACTCAAAAAGAAGTGACTTATTCTCTCTGTAGAATGAGTCAAAGTCCTCGTAGTCGTAGCCCGTCTCCTCCATGTCTTCGGGAAGCTGCTTTACAAGATTAAGAAGATCTATGAATTCGGGCGTGTTGAAATTACAGGTGCCGTTTTCATAATCAACAAAGGTACTGCCGACTGTGGAATAGAGCTCGGCGGCTGATGCTCTGTTCATAGAGCCCATTCCGAGCTTGGGATCAATCCCATTATTCTTACATACATCTGTGTAGTTCTTAAGCGTTACTCCGTCATTCCCCGCTTTCTTTTTTGAAGCAACGCAGGTATCAACGTAAAATGAAGGAATTACGCTGTACATCTTGCCTTTTATCCTGGTCGCATCAAGAATATTCTGAAGGAAATCAGAAGTGTTTACATCCTGATCTGCCTCGAAATAAGGATCGAGCGGCTCGAGTGCGCCCTTCTCAGCGTAGCTTTCGATAGGCATGTTGTAATCTAATACCAGCATATCAGGTCCCTGACCCTGAGTGAGTGCCAGACCGATTTTCTTTACGGTGTCACTGTAAGCTTCTGCATCGTCCTCTGTATCATCCTCTGTGTAATCAACAATTTTAATCTTATACTTGTCGTTAGACTTATTGAATTGTACAACCTGTTTTCTGACTGCTTCAGGCACAAAAGTTGTTCCGATCGTAAGAATCTCTTTGTCAGTTACTTCGGAAGGCTCTACCTTGTTCATGCAGGCGAGTTTGCCATAGCCGTAATCAGTACTATTTATCACAAAGAGCTTTCCCTCACCGGCTTCAGCGATATAACTGATGTATTCTGTCATTATATCCGAGGCAGTAAAATCGCAAATGAGCGTTGTCTTTTCATCGCCAAGATTGAATGCCTCGATGTTACCGCGATCCGAGGTATAAAAATCATAAGAATTTCCGGCATACAGACTGGATGCATAAATATTGTCGGGAAGTGATACATCCTTATCAAAAGTCCCGGTCTGCGGATTATATTTATTCAGGATGCTTCTGCTATTATCGTCCCACTCATCCTCCGAGAGATAGACAGTGCCGTCTTTTGATGCAAAGAGACTGCCGTAATAATAGTCGTCGTTCTTATCTCTTGTTGTGATATGCTTTCCCTCACCGGTTTTCATATCATAGAGCGAAATATTACCGTTGCAGCAGGTCATGACGCCCTTGCCCTTAACAAAGACTAAGGACTGAACATATTCTTTTAAATCTTCCTCCAGAAGCTCGACATCAAAAAGGACCTCGCCTGCAGGTGACAGCTTAACAAGATGGTAGTCGGAGGATGCTTCCTCTTCCGCAAACACAGTAGTTTCTGAAGCCACATCATTTGGGTTCATCTCAATGTCTTCGCTCTCGGATTCAGCCAAAACTGCGCCGGCAGAAGCCTCCTCATCCTGTGACTCCTCCTCTTCTTCATCATTCCAGATGCTCTTAATAATATAGATGTTCCCATCTTCATCACAGGTCATGTTGTCGAAGTAGGAATTGTCATCATCACTGATCTCGATTTCTTCAGCCTCACCGGTCTCGAAGGACACCTTGAAAAGTTTGTTTGTCTCCGATTCTTCTCCGTATGTGGTTGCAAGCACATATAATCCGTCTTTTGTGGTGCAGCATTTGTTTACGCCGTAGTCACCCTCCATAGGAAGTTCAATATCATCCATGGTGAAAATATGGTCCTTGTCGATCTGCGCCTTAGTCTGCACAGTGTCCCCCGAAACTTCCTCCTTCTTTTTGCCGCAGGCACATAAAAAAGCCATAGAGCATACCATGCCTATGGCGATACCCCGTCGTATAGCATACTTATTCATACCGTTTCCTCCAAAGTTAGTAATTCATATGTTGTAATATATTGAAGTGGCGGGCCCCTCATCCGGCACTTCGTGCCACCTGTCTACGCTCCGCTCCGGTCCGCGCTGGACCGACGTCCCCTAGACGTCGAGCGCCCCCAAGGGGAAGGCTTTAATATTTCCATTCCCCCAAGGGGAAGGCTTTAAATGCTTCTTATACTATATCAAAAAATGCCTCCCCTGTCAGAGATTTCCGTCGCACTCCTCAAGTGCTTTGATATATATGTTCTCGTCCGTGACGCCCTCATCACTTCTAAGAGCCATGCCCACACTGACCATAACGGTGACGTTATTGCCGTCGACAACATTGATTCCCTCAACGTTTTTCTTCACTTCACCGGCAAGATACTCCAGTGCTTCCCTGGTCTTTACGTAAGTTAGTATCGCGAAGTAGCTCTCCTTCGTCCTTGCAACAGCGCAGGTCTGTCCGGTAACTTCAACGATCTTCCGTCCCATCTCAAAGAGAAGCTTATTAGATACATCCTGGCCATAGGTTGACAGTATTCGCTGATACTTTGTGTTTCTAAGAAGGATTAGTCCGTAGTTTTTACCCTTATCCGCATGTTGAACGGCATACTCCGTCGTACTTATGAAAATACCTTTCGCATTCATAAGTCCGGTTACGCTGTCCACATTTGAAGGAATGGCAATCTTTTCAAGTCTGTAGAGCTCCTCATCCCTATCCTGGAAAAAGCCCACCAGACCTACTATCTCACCGTTTCTGTATATCGGCATCTTTTGACAGGTAATCTCATGCACAACACCGGAGACAATACACTGTCCCTGAACGTCAATCACCTTCGCGCCGTTTTCCAGAACATCAAACTCGTCGTTCATATAAGGATCATCATCAACATGCCATTGCATGTCCTCATCTGTTTTTCCGACAATCGCTTCAACAGAACCAAGTCCGTAAAAATCGAGGAATGACTGACTCGCACCAAGGAATCTCCTGTTTTTGTCCTTCCAGAAAAACTTGATGGAAGAATCCCATATCATATTTTCCCAGAGCTCGGAGTATGTTATTGCTCCGCTGTCAGCAAGATACTTATCGACAAGTGAACGCGCGGAAGCCGTGAGACCATCCAGTATCTTGGATATCTCATCAGGTACGGTCTTATAACAGATAAGGAACTCATTTCCTCCGGCTCCCGGAACCATCATGATGATCACATTTTTCCTCTTGAAGGCTCCATCAGGCTGTTTAATTCTGAATATTTTCTCAATGTATCCCTTTTTGCTGCTCTCCACCCTCTCCCTTAAGGTCTCAATTTCCATAAATTTCATGAAATCCTGCCTCTCGGGAGCGTAAATAACCGACTCTACAAAAATACTGATAGCCTTTTTCAGGTCGGAATAAACATAGGTGGCACTGTCAAGATACTTAAATCTCCCCAGCAGAGGTGCTATAATATTGGTCTCGATATTTACCAGATCAACCACCTCAAACAGACGATTCAGTTCCCTGATCTTGCTGTCGAGTCTGTCTCTCTCGCTGGTATTCTGGTCAAGCGTTATATTTATAATCGAGCCTTTTATAATATGATGTCCGTTATGCGATGCAAGGCACTTAGCCCTGAATCGCAGATAGTATCCGTTATCTGTGTAATAAAAAGTCTCAATATTTGAGCTTTTCTCTATGGTATTTGCGAACTCCCTGTATTTTTCAAGAAGCGGTGTGCCCGGTGAATATAGTTTTCTGTCAATTTCCTCGGGAGTCGTTTCGCCCTCAAAGTCATGAAATACCTGTTCCAAATAAGCTTTATTCACAAACAAAGTATGGAAAGTCTCTCCGTCATCCTCGATTATTTCAAGCGGAATATCCGTATCCTTTACATGGATGCCGGCAACTTCATAGAAATGTCTCCACTCACGTCTTTCAATCTTAATGTCCATTTCTCCGAGGAGTGTCAATGTATCATCTATAGGTCTTGGCTTTCCGAAATAGTAGCCCTGGATCTGTTCACAGCCGATGTTTCTGAGAAATTCGAACTGTTCCTTTGTCTCAACGCCCTCTGCCAGCGTTTTAATTCCTATGTCTTTGGCCATAGCCACAGTCGAGCGCAGAATCGCCTTGGATTTCTCGGTAAAAGATGTAAGGAAGTTCATATCGATTTTCAGCATGTCAAAATCGTAGTCCTTCAGGAGGTTAAGCGAAGAGTATCCACTTCCGAAGTCATCCATCCAGATTTCGTAGCCCACTTTTCTGAACTTATCTATGACATCATGAAGGGAGCCCTCATCCGATACGAATACGCTCTCTGTTATCTCAATATGAATATAATCTCTGGGAATGTCATAATCCTTAATCGCATTTTCCACAGACTCGAACATGTCACACATCACAAAATCCAGGCGTGAAAAGTTGATGGAAACAGGAACCACCGGCAACTTGTTTGCAATACGTTCGCTCAATATCCTACAGACTTCCCTCACCACATAGGCGTCCAGCTTGTAGATGAGTTTATTGTCCTCCAATGGCTTTATAAACCTGAAGGGAGCAAGCATTCCCCAGTGTGGATCATTCCATCTCGCCAGAGCCTCCATACCACAGAGCCTTCCCGTGAGCGCACGAATAACAGGCTGGAAGTATACTTCTACCCAGCCCTGCTCCAAAGCGGTATCAAATTTGCTTATGACATGCTCTGTGATTTGTTTTTCCATGATAATATTTTAGCTGATTTATTGCTAAAAATTATCGACTTTAGATATTCTTACCGAATTTTAGAGATATTTAAGAGACTCCCCTCATCCGGCACTTCGTGCCACCTGTCTTCGCTCCGCTTCGGTCCGCGCTGAACCGACGTCCCCCGGACGTCGAGCGCCCCCAGAGGGGGAAGGCTTTGTCAGGGATTCACCCGTACGTTCGTAATTGCGCAGATATCTCCCGTAATAGCTACGTAGAGCTTGTCGCAGTCCTCCTTGAGGGTGGTCTTGTTCTTGATGAACAGTCCCAGAACCTCGGTGGTCGAGATAACCGTATTGCCGTTGCGCTTGAAGGTGATGGTACAGTCTGTCCCCTCCTTCATGCCCTTCTTCCAGGCTTCCCAGCTGTCAAAGTTGTCATTCATATTGACAATTATCCTGTTCGAAGAGTATTTTCCAGCCTCCCAGGATTCGCCGTCGAGTCTTATAAGTGCATATTCATGATAATCCGGGGCTTCAAAATCGACTTCACCGCTCTTTGAACTAAAGAGCACAGCGTAGGCACAGTGCCAGATAAGTCTTGCTGCCGGAAGGCTCTTTGTATGGAAAGTTAGTGTAAGCTCATCATCTATCGGAACACCCTTCGTTGCCTGGGTTCTGTGACTGCTTATCTGAACATTCGGTACATCGCCCTCAGGTCCCTCAAGATAGCTTACAAGCTCTGCGATCCTCGGAATATAGTCCTCTTCAACCCTTTCCTTGGACTTGGCTATGCTGACATCACTGATATCACAATATTCCCCTGTAAGCCCCATATAAACAAACCTGGTGGAGTCAGGAAGCGCAACTATTACTTCAACCTTCTTAACCCCGTCATCAATTCTTACAAGAAGATGATCGATGCACTTAACCGCTTCTATATCATATACCCTGTCAATCGGCGCAGCATCGTCGCTAACTACTGCTTCCTCAGAGGTTTCGTACTCTATCACATTAGTCTTTACTTTTCTCGTGCCATCACCGATGACCGTGCCGTCTGCGGTAACCTCACAGTACTCAAAATAAGCCAGCTCCCTGATGATGCTCTCCTCTTCATGAGCTCTTCCGTCAAAGGAATCAAAGAACACCATTGAAGGCCCCTTCCTGTTCTCGGAAGTAACCTCATCGCAGTGATATTTGAAATTCATCTTTGTGATAAACGGAGAAAGCAAAACTCCGACGGATATCTCGCTTCTGTACTCCCCAAAATGCATTCCGCCCTTGTCCAAAAGCTCCTGCAGGGTGTTTTTTTCTCTCTTACTGAATTCGCCGTCGATATCTACAAGACACTGTGCAATCTTAACTATCTCAGGATCAAACTGTGTTCCGGATCCCTTTATGATTTCTTCCCAGGCAAGCTGCTGAGGAAGTGCATCCCTGTAGCTTCTGCTGGAGGTCATGGCATCAAAAGTATCTGCCACCGCAATAATCCTGGCAATCTCGGGAATATCCTCACCCTTTAGACCATCCGGATAGCCCTTTCCGTCGAATCTCTCGTGATGGTAATGCGCACCGATACTGAGATACGGGTACTCACTGATACTGGAAAGAATCTGGTTACCGATAATCGGATGCTGCATGATGACATCGTATTCCTCATCTGTAGGCATTCCGTTTTTATTAATAATAACGTCGGAGATACCGATTTTTCCTACATCATGAAGAAGTGCAGCATAATAGACCTCTCTGCAGTCCTCCTCATCCTTACCCATAGCTTTTGCAATCTTCACCGAGTACTCAGCCACCCTGAGGGAATGACCTCTTGAATACTCATCCTTTGCATCGATAGCACTTACAAGTGCTGTAGCCGTCTGTTCAAACAGTTTTTGTGAAAAGACCTGCTGCTCTTTAAGGTGTTTTATCTCATTATTCTGCAGTTTTTCAATTTCCCTGTTTCTGCGAAAAATAAGCACTACCGCCAAAAGAGAAACAAGACATGTGAAAAATCCCGGGAATATCAGGAGATTATGTGAGAAGATAATTCCGCTCAATAAATTAAAAATGGTGATTGCATAGAAAAACAGGCTTATGACAAAGCCCGGTATGCCGTAAAACACGACAAGACATATGATAATTCCGTTTTGCACGGAATCAAAGGCACCTGCAAAAGACATGAGCGCCAGCTGCTGCCCCATCACAACCAATACATCATCTGAATTAGCGCAGTACCTCGTGAACCTTGCCGCAATCAGATAAAAAATAATCAGAATAAAAAAACCTATCTTAGGTAGACGCAGATCCCCTTTTCCGCGATTGTTCCCCATGACTTTCCTCACAAAAATTCCCTTATAGTATCGAGCATCTTATTAACTTCAATCGGCTTTGCAATGTGACCGTTCATACCGCTGTCTTTCGCGTTATTGATGTCCTCTGTGAAAGCACTGGCGGACATGGCAAGTATAGGAATATTGGCAAGCTCCGGATTAGAGAGCTTTCTTATCTCTCTCGAAGCTGTGTAGCCGTCCATAACCGGCATTTGTATGTCCATCAGTATTATACTATAAGTTCCGGGAGTTGACACAGAAATCATGTCCAAAGCAATTTTTCCGTTCTCGGCTGTGTCATACTGAAATCCGAATTTCTTCAAAAGTCTTGTCGCAATCTCCCTGTTGATTGCCTGGTCTTCAACCAGAAGAACCTTGTATTTACTATAATCAATCTCTGTTACTTCCTTGGTGGGCACATGTTTTTTCACAAAATCCGCATCCGGAATCGTCTCAAAATCAAGGTCGATAATAAATTCCGATCCTTTACCCTGCTGACTCTTAACACGGATTTTGCCGCCCATAAGATCAACTATGCTCTTGGTAATGGCCATTCCGAGTCCTGTACCCTGAATCTTACTTGCGGTATTTTCTCTTGAATATGCCTCAAAAACAGTCGCAGCGAACTCAGGACTCATGCCCATTCCGTTATCCTTTACGCTTATCTCGTATTTTCCCTTATTGCCATCCATTCCTCTCTGCCTGATAGTAAGGGTTGCCTTGTAGGGAACATTATATCTGTTGAGACTCATGAGCCACTTGGGGAACAGATTGTCCCTGGTCATGGAATACATAAGTCTGCTGGCTGCAATCAGGTTGCCTATAAGGCCTGTGATAATTGCTGATGCCACAGAGAGTCCCAGTATAACGAAACCGAGATTCCCCAGATAAGGGCGCCCACCATTATACCTATAGTCCTTTTTGTGGAGAAATTGAATTCCTCGGTTGAATGAGATATGGATTCGAATCCAACGTATGCCCAAGGAGCCAGTGCAACTATCTGAAATACCTGAAAATACTTTGATTTTTCAGGCACAAATGATGGCTTCACATTAAGAAGTGACACATTTCCTTTTACTGTTATCAGAACTGCAACGAGCACGATGCCGCCGATGAGTACGAGCGCAAATACCGTCTGAACAAGAGAAGATATCCGTCCACCGCAGACACAGATAAAGCCGGCGATTCCGATTACAAGAGATGCCACAACGGATTCAACAAGGTAAACTTCAAACCCTGCCACGATAAATTTAGGACCAACTTCCAGAACTCCGGGGAACAGATTTCTGCAGATTATCGGAATGGCCGTAGCATTTGCCCACACTATCGCCATGTAGACAAGGAGCAAAAACCACGCACCAAGAAATCCCTGGTCATATCCAAACTCATGCTTGGAGAATGCATAGGTTCCTCCGTCATCGGGATACAGGTTCATCATGTAGTGGTAGTTGATTCCAATAAGCAGCATTACTGCAGCCCCCAGAATCATTCCAAGCATTGTGCCTATGGGTCCTGCAAGCGGAAGAAAAGTCGTTCCTGGCATCACAAAAGAGCCCCATCCTACAGCGCAGCCAAAAGCAAGCGCCCACGTCCCGATAGGAGATAAACACTTCTTAAGTTTTGGATTATCTACCGTGGTATTTTCCTTGAACATACTCCCTCACATAACCGCTTTTTCAAAACCGTCAATCCGGAGCCATGTACTCCTTAAGCATGCTGACGGTATAGCCTGCTGCCTCGGGATCATCTCTCCATTTGGCTTCTATTCTGTCGATCGGAACCTGACAATCTGGCTCTGTCACCTTCAGGAAAATTGCGAGCACTTTGTCATTTCCATACCTTGTAAGGACATCGCTTCCTCTGAGGGAGCTCGCCGCAACCTCAAGAAAATGATCCGCTGCCTTCTGCAGTTTTTCTTCATCACCGTTTTCAGCTTCTACCTTAAAGCAAAGGAAATGGACATCCCATGCATAGTTTTTCTGAAAACGCATCATAAATCTGTAAACAAGTTTGAATTGATCCTCAGAGAGAACAAAGGCGCCGCGTGCAGGATTTCTTTCCTTAAAGAGCATGTTGATTTCCGCCATTCCTTCCGGACTTTTCCTGCCGCCATCATTTTCTTCGTGCCGATATAATGCATAATTGTGTTTTCCGCTCTGCTTTACCTCGTACAGCGCTCTGTCTGCCTTTTTATAAAGCGCCTGATAATCCGACCCATCATCGGGGCAAAGCACCGCACCCACAGATACACCGATCGGTATATTCATGTCATCACCCAGAAGCTCCTTGGCAAAGCTCACGATTTTCCGGTTCATGTACTGTGTTCTCTCGGCAACCATTTTCTCTTCTTTGGTGTTAAGACAAAAAGCTGCAAACTCATCGCCGCCAACTCTTCCGATGATATCGGTGCTCCTCATAATACTGCGCAGCATCTCGGCAAACCAGATAAGCACTCTGTCGCCCTTTTCATGACCGTACAGATCATTCACCAGCTTAAAGCTGTCGAGATCTATCATCATGAAAATTCCGCGACCTTTAGATGCTGCCTTATCGACTTCTCTCTCCGTAGCAATTTTATTAAGGAGACCTGTCATCGGCTCAACCTCAGCCGCCATCTCAAGGCCTCTTATGCGGTCCAGATTGCTCATTACGTTGTCAATTCTGTATAAGAGAACATCGGGCTTAAAAGGTTTCCTGATATAGTCGACAGCCCCGACTTCGAGGCCCTTGGACTCTGTGTCATCGCCTGAAAAAGCTGTCATGAACATAACCGGAATGACATAGCTGTACTTCTCACGAAGAGCCTGCATCATCTCAAAGCCGCTCATTCCCGGCATCATAAGGTCAGACAAAATCATGTCGGGCTTTTCCTTCTCATAGATTTCTATCGCTTCCATGCCCGACGAAGCAGTTATGACATGATATTTAGATTTGAGCATTCTGACTGTCATCATGCGAATCATTTCATCATCGTCGACGACAAGAATTTTTCTACCGTCCATATGGTCTGTCACCCCGATCAGATATTTTTTAGTACTTCCTTATAATGCCTGTAGGCTTCAAGTAAATCGCTGTTATTATCTCTTATGTAATCAAGATTTCCCTGTTTTCCGGCTTCTTCCAGAAGTCTTGCCTTCTCTGAAAGGTCCTTGGCTCCGATTATTCTCGCAGAGCTCTTTAGGGCATGAACCTTAACCGTATAGTCCTCTATCCTTTCTCCCAGATAGAGTTCTTCAATCTCATCCGCCTTTTTATCTATCGCATCCCTGAAGAATCCGAGAGTATCTATGAAAAGTTCCTCAGTTCCGGCGTATTCAATGCCTGCTGCGATATCTATGTAACCTGCATCCTGAAGATCTTTTATCTCTGAGGATTCCGTTGAAGGTTCCGCTATTTCTGAGACGCTCTTATTATCTTCCTTGTTATCGCCCTCAACGTACTCCAGCTGCTTCTCCTTAGGAAGGTATTTCTGCAGTGCCTCCTCAAGGCGCATTCCACTCACCGGCTTTTCCAGATAATCATCAAAACCGGCCCTTAGATACATTTCTCTGACACCGGCAACCACGTTAGCTGTAAGCGCTATGCACGGCATATCGTGGTTCTCATTGCCCTCGTCATATCTTATGTGCTTAAGAAGCTCCATACCGTCCATCTCGGGCATTCGGTGGTCGATAAGTGCCAGATCATAGCGGTTTGCACTCATGAGCTCAAGAGCCTGTCTTCCACTTATTGCTGTGTCAATCTTGATCCTTGTAGGTCCGAGAAGTCCTGACAGGACCTTAAGGTTTATCTCTGTATCATCAACAGCAATGATTCTTGCATCAGGTGCAATAAAGC
Organism: Butyrivibrio sp. INlla16; assembly: GCF_900104155.1. GTDB lineage: Bacteria > Bacillota > Clostridia > Lachnospirales > Lachnospiraceae > Butyrivibrio. The sequence goes on along the minus strand of NZ_FMYB01000034.1, from coordinate 25,179 downwards.
TTGGCTTATAGCTCTCCTGCTTGGATACAACTCTCTCGGCAGCGGCCTCATAGTCGCCGATCGGCTGCCAGTTTTCAACCTTCTGATGAATCACAAATGAAAACTCCGAGCCTGCGCCGTATACACTCTTTACCTCAAGTGTTGTTTCCATCGCATCCATAATCTGCTTAACAATCGCCATTCCAAGGCCTGTGCCCTCGATGGTCTTATTTCTGTCCTCATCAAGTCTTTCGAAGGCATTGAACAGTTTTGCAACGTCCTCAGGCTTCATGCCTATTCCGGTATCCTTAATGGATATCCTGAGATCTACATAATCCTCACCCTTCTCTACCATATCTATGGTCAAATGAACAAACCCTGCCATTGTGTACTTTACGCCATTGGTCAGAAGATTTACTATAACCTGCTTAAGCCTTGTCTCATCTCCGATAAGTTCATCGGGAATTGTCTTATCAACCTTTGCCTGATAAACCAGACCTTTCCCTTCCGCTCTGGACTTGATCATTACATTCACGTCAGTGAGCACAGAAGAAAGATAATACGGATCATTTCGAAGTGTCAGTTTTCCGGCTTCCATCTTCGAAAAGTCAAGGACATCGTTAACCAGTGTCAGAAGCTGAGTTGCGGAGTTTTTGATACTAAACGCATACTGCTGCAGCTTTGCATCATTCGTTTCTCTTGTAATAAGTTCTCCCATGCCCATGATTGCATTGATGGGAGTCCTGATCTCATGTGACATATTTGCAAGGAATTGGCCCTTGGCCTTTGATGCGTCCTCGGCCTCCTGTTTTGCCTTCTTAAGCTCTACGCTTTCTCCTGCCTTAACAGAGGTAATAATCAGGAAAAACGAAAGTATGGTGGTCATGAGAACCAGGGTTCCGTATACAGCCAATACAACAAGCGGAACTTTGGCAGCATATCCCACCGCATCCTCATATTTCATGACGCCATTCAGCATGAAATGCGTATTTTCAATATAGGCGTTATAGAAATACATATCGCCCTTTACTGTTTTTACTTTTTCAACCGCAACCTGTTCAAGATTGTGATTATCGCGGATATTTTCAAAGGTCTTCCTTACGGATTTGCTTCTGAAAAAGGCTTTGTCTTCCTCAGCCACATTCGTAAACGGCAGTACCTCATCGCCATCCCTTGTCATAAGTGCAATATTTCCAAGGTTATGTATTATATCAAGACTATGATTCTTACTTATATATGATTTAGAACATATTGCATAAACTACGTACGCAACATTATCACCATGAATAATCGCATGCGAAAACAGGAATGCACCTTTCGGCATATAGGAAATGCCATCATTACCCGTCATTGAGCTAAGAAGTCCGTCATATTCATTGGGCGGAATTCTCTCACCGTATACCGCTTCGCTCTCACCGTTCATAACTCCTATAAGAATACTGGGTTCTGACCTGAAAACACTTTCAATGGCACGCTGTACTCTTTTTAAATTTTCTTCCTGATTTTCCTCTCTGTCATCCTCAAGAATAGACCCAATATACTCGATGACATGCATCTCGTTACTGAGTTCCTCATAATAATATTTAGTTGCTTCCTCAGCCTCCCTGACTATTTTATGCTTGGCGACACTATCTATGATATCCATAAGATATAAATAGAAGTGAACTCCCAAAAACGACATTATAAGAACAAAGGCTATAAGGATGGCAGCGCGTCTGCTTGTGAAAAGGCGGACCTTTTCATTCATATACTTCCACCCCCTCTACGAACCAGTCCATTTTTCTAAAAAGGGCATCATCACTTATTCTTTGACCTTTGGAACATTTCTTTGTTCCATCGTTCGAATACAGATCCCCATAGAAGACATCCTGAACATTTATAAGCTTTTCTTTTCTGTCATCTATCTCCTTTATAACTTCCTCGGGTATAACCTTAGAGTATGTTTTCATCTCCACGGTTCCGAATACTACACCATGCCAGTAATACTTTCCCGGATACATATCTCCATTAAAGAAATCATCAAGTATCGTCTTATACATTTTGCCCCAGTTGAAATTAACAGAGGCAAGATACTTCTCGGAATAGTCGGTTCCGTTGTTGTTATATCCTATTGAATAGACCGAATGTTCCTCAGCTGCATCAACAGCTGTGTGAATACTTGCATGATAAGTAATGAGGTCGGCGCCATCCTCCTCTATGAGTTTTGTCGCCAGCTCTTTTTCCTTTTCAGCATCCGTCCATGAATTGATGAATCTTACCTTTACCACAACGTCGGGATTGACCGATCTCGCGCCCAGAGCAAACGCATTTATTCCACGATTTACCTGACATGATTTTTGTCCTGCAACATATCCTATAATATTACTCTTTGTCATCCTCCCCGCGAGCATACCGGTCAGGAATCTGATCTGGTATATCCTTCCGAAATATGTGGTTACATTTTCGGGAGATGAATCCGTGGAAACCGTATAGAATTCAATGTCAGGATAATTTTGTATCACCGGATAAAGTTTTTCATCATATTCATCACTTGTAAGGAAGATAACACTGCAGCCCTTTCCTACTAATCTGTCTATTGCAGGCTCTGCATCCTCAAGCGTCTCAGATATATTTTCTTCTACTTCCAATGCAATTCCCAAATTATCACAGGCGTTTTTTAGCCCATTATAGTGGCTTTCACTCCATCCCCTGTCATCTACTCCATCAATAAAAAGCGCACCTACTACTATTTTCTTCACATCCTGCGGGCGTGCATAATTTATAAGCCCCACCACAATAGCGAGCAGGATCAGTAAGAGCGTACTAAATATAATTGTCCATAAGTTTTCTTTTAGTTTTTTCATACTTTTAATCCTTAGGTGGATAAGTATCTGCCTTCCCCTTTGGGGGCGCTCGACGTCCGGGGGACGTCGGTTCAGCGCGGACCGAAGCGGAGCGAAGACAGGTGGCACGCAGTGCCGGATGAGGGGTCAGTTCTGATAATAATCACTAAAATCATGCGCAATTATATACTTAATGCACGCTGAATCTCCTATAACACAATCAACCTCTTCGTTGCTCAGAGCTATAAGCGCATCCTTAAGGTTTGCACATCTCTTAATATTGCAATTAACTCCGGCAAATCCTCCCGGATCCTTCCCCAACAGATAATCTTCACCACTGGTTGCATCTTCCACTGCAACAGTCTTCGTCTCATCAAAGCCAAGAATGATTTTTTCAACATCCTCCTTAGTCTTTGCGTAGATGAATTCTTTATTATCCTTCCTTACAGCAATGCTCTGCCCCGCATGAAAATATGGAACTGAGAAATCTACATATTTTTCCCTCTCTTCCTTAATGGTGATTCCCGCAATACAGGCATCGCATTTCTTCTGAGATACAGTCATGAATAATGTGTCGAAATTAACCGGTACAAGCACAAGCTCTTTTCCCAGATAATCCGCTATAGCCTTGATCAGCTCCTTATCTATGCCGTAGTATGCATTCCCCACATCGTAGTCAAAGGGCTCAAAATCGCCTGTAGTCGCCACAACAAGCTGGTCCTTGCTATTGTCCAGCTTAACTGAGTACACCGGCACCGGTTCCTTGCTTCTGTCAAAGTAGTGGCTGGCGATCTCATCATAAGTTCCATCCACAAGTCCCTTTTCTATAAAGGTATTTATCTGCTGAAGAAGCTCGGGATTATCCTTATCCACGCCTATTCCGTAATCTTCCGCAGTCAGCAGAATATCAACAACCATCACGTTGTTTCCATCCTCTTCGGCATCCGCCCCAACAATCTCATCAGACGAGCCTTTGCATGACACCAGCATACTTGCCGTCATAGCTGCCACCAGAAGCAGCGAAACCACTTCCTTGTTCATAGATTCCCCTCATTACTGAAGTATTTTTATCCAAATAAGTCTAAAAATACGTATAAAAATGCTATGTTACATACAATCACATTATTATTATGAAACACTCGTATTAAATTCTGATAAACAAGACGTGAAATTACGATAAATAATTATTATAAACAGAAAAGGTCGCCCATGCTGATATGCCGGGCGACCTTTTCTGTAAAACAAATCATTTTAGGGTATTTAAATGAAGAAAAAGCTTTTTAATAATTTATGCAGCTTTCTGAACTGACTTGCCGTTTTTGCCGGATCTTCCTTTTCCGAGGATCAGTCCGTGTAGTTTCTTAAGAAGTATAGCTGACGGTACACCGAGGGCAAATACCACGAGCACATACAGGAATACATTCTTGATCGGGAAGGGTGACTTTACACCACCGTCAAAGGTGTGATCACAGAACTCAACGAAGAGTCCGTGAATCAGGTAGAACTCAAGTGTAATGGTGCCCATGAACTTCAGGAATTTGTTTCCGATTTTCACCTTCATTCCAAGAAGAATTGCTGCAAAAACAAAATCCAAAGTAACAAGAACCTGAGTAAGAAGAGTGATTCGTCTTCTAAGGACTGTGTCCGGAGCACCCCAATTCTCACCATAGTAGGAGAACACATTCTGTGCATTTACCGAAAGAATATACAGAGGATAAAGTGCAAGCACTGCAACGATCACATATACCCAGAAATATTTTCTGAGATGAGGAACAATCTTGTCCTCATATTTTGCAAACACAATTCCCACAGGGAAGAGATGAACACAGTTCCACCACCACTCACCGCGAATGAGATAGTCGTTGTGGTCAATCGTTGTTCCCACAAGCATATATCCGATTACGAAAGCAGCTACAACAGCAACTGCGAGGCCATCCTTTTTAATAAACTTGAACGCAAGATAAAATGCAAGATAGAAGAACGGCAGCACGATCACGTACCAGGTATACGGATTGCAAAGCTTGATGCTTGAAAGATACAAAAGTGCACCGTTTAAGTCCATCTTCTCACCAACAAGAAGTCTTGCAACAAAGAAAATCAGTGTTGTTGAGTACAATGCAAGAACAACGGGCAGGATTCTCTTTTTCACAAATCCATTAAGATAATCTTTCTTCGTATGGAAGCTCTTGTAAGCACCGTATCCATTGAAGAATACAAAAAATGCCACCATCACGTATCCGATCGGAACGAAGAACTCAAGTCCCGGAACAATTCTGCTCTTAGGAAAAAGCCATGAAGCACAGGTCTTCTGACCGATGTGATGAAGCATAATGCAGATTGCAAGGAACCCCTGAAATGCCTTGGTCTGCTCAAGTGAAAGACTGTCGTTCCACTGTCCCCTACCTGCGGGCCTTGCGTTCCACAGCAGCAGAACCGGTAGTATAAAATACACCGAATAAATTAGTTGTTTAGCCATAAAAATAAAACCTCCCAAGTTTTTTGCTATAACTTTATAATCCCAAAAAACAAGGTCATTGTCTTAGATAATCTTGCTTTTTTAATGTGTATCTTTTGCGATTATGGAAGATATTTATGCTATATTAGTATTACTGAGTCAAAATATATAACTCCAGAGGAAACCACATGAAAAGAATACTGATCACAAATGATGATGGAATAGATGCAGGTGGAATTCACAGACTTGCGGAAGCAGCAAAGGAATTCGGAGAAGTCTGGGTTGTCGCACCGGCGCACCAGAGAAGCGCAGCTTCACACAGCATAACCTTAAGAGATCCTATTGATGTGTTCCCGCATGATTTCCCGGTCGAGGGCGTGCACGCCTTTGCCTGCAGCGGAACTCCCGGAGATTGCGTCAGAGTCGGCGGTCTCAATATCATGCCAAAGAAACCGCACATTGTGCTCTCCGGAATCAACTATGGCTACAATGTGGCTACTGATATCCAGTACTCCGCGACAGCCGGAGCCGCATTTGAAGCTGCTTTCCAGGGATATCACGCCGTCGCATTCTCCGAGCACATAGATGACAATCACGAAGTCACAAACAAATACCTGCGAGATATGCTTAAGGAAGCCCTTGAGGTAAAACTTGAATACGGCCAGATCGTGAATGTCAACTTCCCCGGATGTCCCCTTTCAGAATTCAAGGGCATCCGCAGAGATGTAGCAGTCTCCAGAGGCTCCTTCTTCAAGGACAGATATAAGGTCATCGAGCACTTTGAGGGTGGCGGAGTTCGACTCATGGTAGACGGAATCTATAATGAAAAGTGCGAGGAAGGAACCGACTTCAGAGCACTTGTGGAGAACTATATTTCCTTCGGAATTGTTAACAACATAGGCTGCTGACATAATAATCTACTATCTACACAAAAATCAACACATAATGTCTGATAAACAATACTTAACAGCAACTAATACAAACACCAACAAATGAGAAATAAAAACCAACCACAAAACAAAAAACTGAAAATTTGCATGATCGTTCAGGATCCCAGTGTAAAGGGCGGAATTGCCGCCGTTACCCGTGGCTATTACGGAAGCCGCCTGGAGCAGGATTTTGACATCACTTATGTGGAATCCTACCGCGACGGAAGTAAGCTGGACAAGCTGACCAAAGCGCTTAAGGCCTACCGCGAATTTCGCAAGGTCTTAAAAAAAGACCGCCCGGACGTAGTGCACGTTCACTCATCCTTCGGTCCCAGCTTTTTCAGAAAATATCCAATAATAAAGATGGCACATGATGCCGGGATCCCTGTCGTAAATCATATCCACGGCTCTGCGCTCGATGAGCTCTACACCAACGCGCCCGCATGGAAAAAGCGCATGGTGGAAAAGAGTTACGGAAGCTGCGACAAACTCATAGTTTTATCTGAGGATTGGAAGAAAAAAATCTCAGCCATCGTACCTGCTGAGATGATAGAGGTTGTTCCAAATTACAGTGTGATCGTTCCTGAAATGGTATCTGACGAAGTGATGGATAAGCGCTTTGAAAAAAAGCAAATCCTCTACCTTGGAAGATTCGACAACCTTAAGGGCGTAGTGGATATCCCCGCTATCGCTGATAAAGTAATAAAGAAATTCCCCGAGGCAAAATTTATCCTCGGTGGCACCGGCGAAACAGAGCCTACCGAAGCCGAAATAAAAAGACTGCATCTCGAAGATACAGTCCTTTTGCCCGGTTGGATCCGCGGCGATGAAAAGATAAAGCTTCTTAAAGAAAGCTCCATCTTCCTTCTGCCCTCTCACATGGAAGCTATGCCCATGTCCATTCTTGAAGCTATGGGCTACGCCCTTCCGATCATCTCCTGTGAGGTCGGCGGAATTCCGCGCGTAGTCTCAAAAGATGTAAACGGAAAGCTCTACAAGCCACAGGACGTTGACGGTATGGCCGATGGCATCCTCTCCTACTTCTCAGACAGATCAGCCTGGGAAGAGGCAAGCCGCCAGAGCCTTAGACTTGCGGATGAAGGGTATAGCTTTGATTCACACATAAATAAACTTGAAGAAGTCTACTACACTGTTGCAAGAAAGTAAATAATACCTGCACTGCATTCTTATTTACTTCTTCAGTTCCTCAAACTTCGCCTGCATAGTGGGGTTGCCCTTGGTGAGTCTCTTCACGCTGACATCGTCCACTTTGTTGTTGGCGATTCGAAGCTGATTGTCTGATCCGAGCAGTTCCTTCTTGACCTTCTCAAGGTGTTGGATGGTCTTATCAATCTCATCGATAGCCTTCTCAAAATGGTCATGTGCTATGGAATAATTCCGTCCAAAGTCATCCTTGAATTTAAGAAGACTCTCCTCAAAGTGAGTGATATCAATGTCCTGATTCCTGATCTCCGCCAGCTCCTGCTTGTACATAAGCGCATTCATCGCAGCGTTACGAAGCAGGGTTATCATAGGAATAAAGCACTGGGGACGAACCACATACATCTTGTCATATCTATAGGAAACGTCCACGATTCCCGCATTGTAGAGCTCATTATCAGCCTCAAGGAGTGATACAAGAACCGCATATTCGCAGCCCTTTTCTCTCCTATCCTTATCAAGCTCCTTGAAGAAATCCTCATTCTTATGCTTCGTGGAGGTCGTATCCATTTCGTTTTTCATCTCGAACATGATGGAGATAATCTCGTTGCCGAACTCATCATTCTCGCGGTAGATGTAGTCACCCTTACTGCCGGAGCGGGCATCATTGTCCTTCTCGAAATATGCATTAGGAAAAGCAGTGGCCCTAAGCTGATTGAACTGAATCTCGCAGTGCTGCTCAAGCGTCTCGCCGACCATCTTGGTTGACATCTTGGTCTTTAGATCCTTGTAAAACTCGATTTCCTTTTCCTTCTGAGAAAGCATATACTGATTCTTCTCCTTCTCAGCCTGAAGAGTTCTCTCAAGATCACTTCTTTTATCCTCAACCTCTTTTACAGCCTCAAGCACTGCAACACGCTTCTTATCCTCAGCACTCTCGATCTGGGATGAGAGTTTCTGCTTCTCAAGCTCCGCCTTTGATACCTCGTCCCGAAGCTTTTTTAGTTCCTCATCATAGGAATTTCTTAGTTTTTGCACCTCGGAGGCCTGCGCATCCCGGAGCTTCTGCGTGTCTTTATCATAGCTCTCGCGGAGCTGCGCCATCTGCTTTTCATAATTCTCCTGGAGCTTTAGCTTAACATCGGCTCCCATAGCATCAAGCTCGAGCTTGTGCTTTTCCTCAAGATGCTTCTCAAGCTCCCTGGTCCTCTTCTCAACGTCCTTGTTAAACTCCTCGTCCCTTATCTGACTTACGATGGAACTAAGCTCCGTATCATCAATCGAAAACACCTGTCCGCAATGCGGGCACTTCAATTCTGCCATGCCTTAACTCCTTATCACTCCACGTTCTTAAGTGCTTCACTCATGGGAATACGCCCGATCTTGCGATATTCGATCACGGCCACCACCACATAGGTCAGCACTCCCATAAGAAACATTTTAACGTAAACTGACGGATCAAGCCATATAATCATCCAGCCGCTCATCATCTGCTTCAGCATCACCCTGAATATCTCCACCATCACATAGGACAGTATCGGATACGAGATCAGCAGTGAAAAAATCACCACAAGCGCAGTCGGAATAATATAAAGCGCTGCAATCTCTTTTCTGGAATATCCCAGAATCTTCGTCATCGATATCGACTGAACATTTCTCTCGATAATAAGCTTCGACAGCAGATACATCAGCACGATGAACATTATCACTGAAAAGCCGTCCACCATATACATAAGATTCCCCATAGAAATCATAAGCTGCCTTGAAACTCTTGTAAGCGACTCCTCACCTACAGTTGTGCCGATATATTTTTTGTCTATGTCAGTAATCTCCGTGTCCGAAAAGTATCCCGAGAAAAATTCCTCGTCATAGCCCAGTACACTGTTCAGATGCTTCTGACTCATAAACACAGTAATTCCGCCGTCGTAGTCATAGATTCCCGTGACCTTGAAACCATAATACTTATCCTCGTAAGGTTCCTTCAATGTTATGACGGCTCCCTTTTTAAGGTCATACTTATCTGCATACGCCGATGAAATCAGCACCGTTTTTTCATCAAAATCGGCGTTTATATACCTGCTGTTTTCCTTGACGCCGTAGATGGTCACATCCTCGACTCTCGTTCCGCCATCTCCGGTTGTTTTCAAACTGCTCGCTGAGAACTTCTCCGCGTCTCTGTTATTGGTATTTATCTTACTCTTCAAAACCACATAGGAAAAAGCTGCCGAGAGTTCATTATCTGAATCTATAGCACCTGCCGGAATCTGCAAAAGATAAATGTGCTTTGCCAGCATAGTATCCGTCACAATTCCCTGATAATGAACGAGTATCGGTGGAAGCATCATTCCGAAAAAGAGCAGCATGTTCGCAAACAAAAGTCCCAAAAACAGAATAATGTAGCTGCTTTTATTCTGTATGAGTATTCTTATTCTGAACCTGTTGAAAAAGCTGATGTTCTTATTTAAAGGCACCGCAGCTTTCTGCTTCTTTGCCGACAGATCGCGCCTTATCAGCTTTAGCGGACTTATCGAAAGCTTTCTTCGTAGTACAACATAAGTGATTACCATCATGATTATCAGCGGGATAATTGTCGTCTTCAGGAAAGCCTCGGCGCTCCACACCGTCACATAGGTCGGAAGTGAATAACTCCCGTAGTACATTGCAACGCATTCCTCTTTGAAACAGGTATAACCGAGAATATTTCCTATGATAGCCGCGATAACGGTAACCAGAAGAGGCATCGCCATGTAATGCCTTATCAGCTCATTTATGGTATATCCGGAAGCCCTGAGAGTCCCTATAACCGTGGCTTCTTTATGAATCGTATTATTTATGGTAACTCCGAAAACAAAGGCAACAATAATGATGATTATGTATAAAAGGACTGTCATCATCGCCTTATCTTTTCCCAGGTCGTCACCCGCAAATTTGATGGACTGATTAAGATACTGAGGTGTAAAACTCTCAAGGTCTGCCTTATTCGAAATGGCCTCCATAAGCTCATCGGAGACCTCTTTTTCCTCCTCTTCACCTGTCGGTTTCTTATCATATAGCCAGGCGTAGTTATACTGAACCTCACTGTCAGGATACTGCGCAAACTGTTTTCCCGATACAACCGCAACTCCGAAGGCTGATGAGTCGAACATCATATCGTTATTACTGTAAAAAAGCGCTGTATAATCCGACAATGCTACAAGCCCTACTATGTTGTAGGTTTTCCCGCCCGAAACCAGCGTATCCCCGACACCTAAGCTGTTATTGTCCGCGTACATCCTGTCAATTGCGATCTCAAGATCAGCCTCAGGAAAACTCCCCTTCATTAAACAGGCTCTGTCTATCTCTTCTCTGTTTGGATAGATTCTAAGCTTTGTGTTATTATCAAACTCCTTTTCCACATAGAAATTTTCATATATTGTTACTCCCTTTTTCTCTATCCGCGCCTTCTGCGATGCGGTGAGAGGATCTTCCGTCCTGAAATTTCCATCCTCGACAGCGTACTTTTCAAAGCTCTCATTATAGGCCTTGATCATGCTCTCCCCGGCAACCAGGAATCCCGAAACGAACCCGATGGACAGAACCATTAATATGAAAATGACTATGTATTTTCCGATGTCCCCTTTTAGCTCGCGAAGGAGCCTTTTATTTAACGGATTTTTCATACCATGCTCCTTTACCAGTCAAGCTCCGCCGCTGAAAGCTTCTCTTCGTTTCTATAACTCTTTCGGATAACACCGTCTCGAAGTTTCACCACAAAATCAGCCATATTCTTTATGGCATCGTTATGTGTTACCATGATGACCGTATTTCCGTATTTCTGATTGACCTCTTCTATGAGTGCCAGGATTTCTTTTGAAGTATTGTAATCCAGTGCACCTGTTGGTTCATCGCAGAGCAAAATGTCGGGATTTTTAATTATGGCTCTTCCTATTGCACAGCGCTGTTGCTGGCCTCCGGAGAGCTGACTCGGAACCTTATTCTGGTGTTCGGTAAGACCCAAAACACTTATTATTTCATCTATGTCCAATGGATTTTTGGAGAGATATGCTCCAACTTCGATATTTTCTCTTACCGTCAGATTCGGTATAAGATTGTACATCTGAAAAATGTACCCTAGATGATCTCTTCTGTATGCCGTCAGCGTCTTTTCATCCATATCCGACATACTCTTATCCCGGATGATTATCTTCCCGGAATCGGCGTTATCTATTCCGCCTATTATATTAAGCAGGGTGGATTTGCCCGATCCCGACGGACCCAGAAGTACCACAAACTCACCCTTTTCCACACTCAGACTTATGTCCTTTAGAACCTCCACACGGCTTCCGTTTTCGCCGTAAGATTTTTTGATATTCTGTAATTCCAGTTGCATAACTTTCCCCTTCATACCATGAATCTTATGCGCTCAGTGAAGCTTGATCATATCGATTCTTTCAACAATACCGATATCCTCAAGCGCTTTGATCATGCGATATACCGTGGCAGTCCCGATGGATTTGTCCTTCGTTCGCACAATGCAGCATATATCCTTGCATGAAGCACCGTCATTTTCGGCAATGACATTTGCCACGATTTTTCTCTGCTTTGTAATTCGCATTCCCTTATCTCTAAGCGCTGTAATTATCTGTTCATTACTCATTATTATATCCCCAATCCAATTATTTTTCGTCGCCACAAATAAGTAAATAACTGATAAAAAGTTGCCCCCTCTCGCAAGTTAGCAAATGCTAACTCTCTGTTTAAAACAAGGCCCGCACGAGGCGGGTCTTGTCTTATTTACATTCATTTGCAGGTCTTTGTCTTATGACAGTTTCCTGCCATGGGACAACCTATGCAATGAGTTCCTTTTTTCTTTTCTTTATAGATATAACCTGCGGCCAATCCCACCAGCAGTACGATAACTGCACCTGCAATAAAATTACTCATAATAACTCCTAAATCTGTAAATCCTTTTAATCAAGCTTGTACTCAAGAACCATTTCTCTCTGGTTTCTCTTAATCAAATATACTACAATGCCTGCAAATACTGCAATTGCAATAAGTCCGAATACGAAGCCTGTTCCAAAGGAACCTGTGGTAATAAGTGTACCTACCTGATATACAAGGAAACCAACGGTGAAGCCTGTAGCAAGCTGAAGTCCGATTGCACCCCAAAGCCACTTAGCTGACTTCATCTCTGAGTTCATAGCTCCGAGAGCAGCAAAGCACGGAGGTGTGTAGAGGTTGAACATCAGATATGCAAGAGCTGCTACCTTAGTGATACCCATAACTGCTGCAACTGCGTTGCCTTCTCCGATGAGCTCAAGCTCCTCTGTATCGATAAGATTTGAAATAGCATAAACTGTAGCGATTGTACCTACAACGTTCTCCTTAGCAATGAAGCCTGTGATAGCTGCTGCTGCGAGCTGCCAGCTTGCAATACCAACAACCGGAACAAGAAGGTAAGCAAAAGGTCCTGCGATACCTGCAAGGATTGATGTGCTCTCCATACCCTCTTCTACAGGTTGGAAGCTGAAGTTGAAGGTGCTCATGATCTGAACTACTGTGTTACATACAAGAATTACTGTTCCTGCTTTTACAATATAAGCCTTACCTCTCTCAAGCATTGACTTAATTGCAAACATAAGGCTGGGTACCTTGTACTCAGGAAGCTCGATAATGAAGAAGCTCTTTCTGTACTTCATACCTGTAATAGCCTTGATAAGAAGTGCTCCAAGAAGGATGAGAAGGATTCCTACAAAGTAGCTTACAAATCCAACCCATCTTGACTCAGGGAAGAATGCGCCTGCAAAAAGTGCAATAACAGGAAGCTTTGCTCCGCAGGGCATGAAGGTTGCAAGCATTGCTGTAGAACGTCTTTCTCTCTCGTTTCTGATTGTACGGCAAGCCATGATAGCGGGGATTCCGCAGCCTGTACCGATGATCATAGGGATAACGGATTTTCCTGAAAGACCTACTCTCTTGAAAATAGGATCAAGAACTACTGTCGCTCTGGCCATGTAACCACAGTCCTCAAGAAGTGCGATGAGGAAGTACATAACCATAACAAGAGGAAGGAATCCAACAACGGCACCGACACCGCCGATGATACCATCAACAAGGATCGCATAGAGAAGCGGATTGGCATCAGCCATCTTATCTCCGACAAAGCCCTGGAAGGACTCAATGTAGCCTGCAAGAAGCTCTGAAAGCCAGGTTCCTACAGTTGTCTGTGAAATATAGAATACAAGCCACATTACTGCAGCAAAGATTACAATACCGAGAACAGGATGTGTAACAACGCTGTCAATTGTATCTCCGAAGTTCTTATCCTTTGTAAGAACTTTACGATTCTCAACTTCTTTTACAATGCTGTTTACAAATTCGAAACGCTTTCTGTCGGCAGTCTCAACTGCAGCCTTATCGGTAAGGTCGATGTCACCCTGAACGTAAGGCTCCTTCTGTCCCTTGCCTTCAAGCTCTGCAGCAGCCTTTACAACTTCCTTAAGGCCTGTCTCAGAGGTTGCCACTGTCTTAATTACAGGACAGCCAAGCTTTTTGGATAACAGCTTTTCATCAATAGTGTTACCCTTCTTATCATTGGTATCAGTCTTATTTAATGCTACAACAACAGGAACCCCCAATTCCAGAAGCTGAGTCGTAAAGAAAAGACTTCTGCTAAGATTTGTAGCATCAACGATATTGATGATAGCGTCGGGATGCTCATTTTTTACATAACCACTGGTGATACTTTCCTCGGATGTAAAAGGTGACATTGAGTATGCACCGGGAAGATCTACCGCTATCAGCTCCTTTCCGCCATCATAGAAACTCTTTTTGATGACACTCTCTTTCTTGTCAACGGTAACACCTGCCCAGTTACCGATCTTCTCGCTACGTCCGGTGAGGGCGTTGTACATGGTCGTCTTACCGCTATTGGGATTACCTGCCATTGCGATTCTCATAACTTTTCCTCCTAAAAAACTTTTAAAAATTTATAATTATCCAGAGTAATTACTCTGAGAAGTTATAACACATTTTGATAGCATATGCTAACACCCAATCGATTTTATTAGTTGATAACGTTATGTTCCATTTTATATTAGCAACTAATTGTAATGGGTGTTTTGCTTAGCATTAAGCTTGAATTTTGATAGCTTTCGCTAACTCCGGATCAATATTATATCTTGCATCCTTGATAGCGACAACAAGATTTCGCTTCCTGTCTACAACAGTAATCTTTTCTCCGCTGTAGCATCCAAGTGAAAAGAGAAAACTCTCCATATCCTCATCTCCGCTGGTGTCGATAGCTTCAATTATATAGTCTTTACCAGCCTCTACTTCGTTAAGTGTCATATAATCCTCCTTACACTAGTTAGCAGAATGCAACAATTAATTAGCCGCCGCTAACTTCATACATAGGATATTCTTATTAAGAATAATTGTCAATAAGAAATCTTATAATTTAAAAGTTTTTTAATATAAATGAAAGCCGCATTGGCAAGATGCGGCTTTTCAGGTAGGAGATTTCTTATGACTATGTGCGTCATACGTTAGTTATTACTAACAAAATGTATGTTAGCACTTGCTAACTTGACTGTCAACCCTGTTTCTGAATTTTTTCTAAAAACCATTTTTTACACGCTCAAAATTTTGAAAAAATAATTCGACTGTTCAAAGAAAGCACTTTTATCAACATCACTTAAGTGCACTTATCATGAACATCTTATCCGGAATATAGAACTCATCCTTTTCCGAGAAAATTCTGTCGCAAAAAGTTCTATCTGCTTCGACAGCACTAAATCCGATCTTCTTAAGTATCTCTTCATCCCATGCAGGTCTTTCAAGAGCGCTTATCGTCAGCATATGATATATCTCGTGGCACTCATCCTTAAGTTCATCGCTTATATCCTTATGAGCCAGGTTCTCATGGGTCTTGAGATTGTGCGCACCCTTCGCGTATTCGGCATCGAAATTAAGGAGCAGTCCGCCCTTCTTAAGAACTCTGAACCACTCTTTATATGCATCTATCGGATGCGGCAAAGTCCAGGTCAGATTTCTTGTGACGATCACATCAAAGCTCTCGTCCTCAAAGGAAAGCTTCTCCGCATCCATCTGCATAATCCTGATATTCTTCTGATAGGGCTCGTTCTCCTTTACAAGCTCCCCGGCCTTTATTACCATCTCTTCCGTTAAGTCTATTCCTGTAACCTCATATCCGTCCTTACCGAGAAGCACAGGAAAATATCCGGTACCGCAACCAATATCAAGTATTTTTATCTCTTCATCGGGAGCGGAAGTTACCTTCTTTATCTGCTCTGTTATCTCAAAAAGCCACTTCCCTGCCTTGGGACTTGTAAGCTCATGCTGTCTCTGCGTAAAAAAACTGCCGGCTCTTTTGGTCCAATAGCCGGTAACTGCAGTCTTTATATTTTCATTTTCTTCCTCAAAGGGAATGTATTTAATCTCACTCATTTATTTCTCTGCCTTTATCATAAACATTGGTGTAGAAGCATAGTTGACCTTCTCTTTTTCCGAGTAAACAACGCTCCCGATATCCTCTTTTGAAGTAACCCTGGAGGCTCCAAGCTTCCTAAGAACCACCTCATCCCACTCAGGTCTCTTACGTCCGGTAAGCGGAAGAGTCATCGCGATCTTATCCATCACATCGAAATTCTCGCCGATATTGTAGTCATCATAGCCTTGCTCTGCAACATTATTTCTGTCGTTTTCGTATTCTGCCTTCTTATTTTCATCAACCAGAAAGGCATACCAGTTTGCATCGAAAACCAGCATCAGCCCGCCCCTCTTAAGGACTCTTAACCACTCACTGTATGCCTTCTCGGGATCCTGAAGATTCCAGGTGAGATTCCTTGATACTATGACGTCAAAGCTCTCATTCTCAAAACTGAGATTCATAGCATCTTCCTGTTTAAAGGAGATATTCCCTGCAAGCTCGCCTGCATTCATCTTTGCTTCCATAAGCATCGACTCCGCAAAATCAGCCGCCGTGACGTTATATCCAAGTTCCGCCAGGATTATTGATATAAATCCAGGCCCTGCTCCGATATCAAGAATCCTGATATCACTTCTGTTAAAATTCTGAATCCCAGACTTATGCTCTGCCAGGGCCTCTTTACGACTCCCAAAATGCTCCGCTATCTCTTTATCAAGCAGTGTCGGCCAAGTATTTCTCTGAATTCCACCAAGCTCCTCTTTATTAACCTCTGAATATCCCGGAGCCCTTTTCATCCAGTACTCCAGGTTCTGTTCATATATATTTTTATTCAATACTCTGCTTCCTTGCACTTTCTATAAGCTGCTTAGTATAGTCATCCTTCGGAGAGTTTATCACCTTAGCGGCATCTCCCTGCTCCACGCATCTTCCATCCTTCATGACCATAATACGGTCGCATATCGCAGACACGAGAGCAATATCATGTGAAACGAAAATTGCGGACAGTTCAGGATAACAAGTATGATAATCAAACTGCCTATTTTCTTAAGCGCTTTTACTATCATTCAATATCTGTCTCCGCATCAACTCCGTAGAAATCGAAAGGAATGTTCTCAGCAAAGCCGGAAACTCCTGGACGAAGAACTGTTGTGGAGTTGAATAGTCCAACAAAGCCAAAAGCATTGTCATCAATTACAATCTGTACAATCTCGTTTGCAAGCTCTGCTCTCTTAGCTGTGTCTGTCTCATACATAAGCTGTCCGATAAGCTCCTCGCAGTGATCATCGCTGAAGCCTCCGCAGTCATAGTATGCACCTTCCTTGAAGGCAGACTCGATAAAGTACAGGGGATCTCCTGCCTTATCAGCTATCATGCAGTAAAGAGCAAGGTCAAAGTCGCCGTTTGCAATATAGGTTGAATCGGGATCTTCTTCAACGCCGAGCACCGAATCGATTCCCACTGCCTTAAGCTGCTCCTGAATAAGAAGAGCCAGTGTGTCGAGAGATCTTGCTGCATAATATTTTATATTTATTGAAAGCTTTTTGCCATCCTTTTCATATATTCCGTCGCTTCCAAGAGTGTAGCCGTCTGCCTCAAGAACCTCTTTTGCCTTAGCTGTGTCAACTGCGGGAACAGTTACCTTTCCGTATGCTGCGCTGGGACTGAAGGGACCGACTGCTGCCGATACGGTACCTTCAAGATATGCTGCGATGGCATCCTTATCTACAGTCAGGTTGATGGCTTCTCTTACGGCATCATCAAGATTGTTTTCATTTAAAATATAGAACTGAAGTCTTGCGCCGGGAATGGACACAACGTTGTACTTATCAGGTTCCTGCTCATATACGGCAAGGGCTGCAGATGAAACGCTGTTGTAGCAGTCGATCTCACCGCTCTGCATAGCAAGGAGCTTCGGATCATCCTCCTGCATATAGTAGAAAATTGCTCCGTCAAGCTTTACATCACCGCCCCAGTAGCTCTCGTTTTTGGAGACTTCCACATCACCTTCCGGCTGGAAGCTCTTAATAACAAAGGGTCCTGTACAAACCGGTGCATTGTCAAAATCTGTTGTGGCATCAAGATCAACCATTCCAAGCTCAGGGCTTGCAAGCTCGTTTCTGAGTGTGGGATAAACCTCTTTGGTGTCGATAGTTATTGTCTTATCATCTGTAGCTGTCATCTCAAAATCAGAGAGATATGCAAAGCGCTCATTTACCTCTGCTACACGCTGAAGGTTCTTGATCACCATCTCTGCAGTAAGGGGATTTCCGTTTGAAAATGCCACGCCATCGTTAAGAGTAATGGTCCAGACACTTCCGTCTGAAGTCGCATCCTTAGCAAGGCAGGAAGCTGCGTTCATATTCTCATCCATCTTGAAAAGAGCCTCTGAAATTCCATAGATTGATGTGTACCAACCATAGTATTCCTTGTGTACATCAAGACTGGGATAAGCAAAGGATGCTGCTGCCTTGAGAATCTTGGGCTCAGATGAAGCATCAGCCTCAGTAGTATCACCTGCTGCCTCTGTGGTATCTTCTGCTTCCACAGCATCGTCTGTCTGCTCTGCAGCTGTTTCTGTCTGTGTATTCTCTGTTTTAGCGGTATCTTCAGCCGGCTGACTCTCGCCTGAGCCTCCGCATCCGACTGCGCTTACAGCAAGAACTGCCGTAAGAATCATTGATAAAATTTTCTTTTTCATAATTAAACTCCTATCTGTGCATATTTATACAGATAAGAGTTTAAATCAAAACGATATTGCATATAAGCCCCCCAGGGGGTTATTTACGCGAATTTCTTCCAAACTTATTTACGTCGTCCAACGATTTTCAGACCATTTTTATGACTGCCGTATCTGCATAAGTTATCGGATCCGAATGCATGAAGAAAAGCGTCCCCTTCTTAGGCGCATAGAGAGTTTCCATTATTGAACCATCGTACGGATTGATTATTTCAGCTAGCGGAGTTCCTTCATCAATTTCTTCTCCCACTTTTACAAGCGGTTCAAACAAACCTGATTTCGCAGTCCTGACACTGATCAGCTCTTTATCGTCTATTATTCTCGTATGGTGTTCCCCGTGCTCATGGTATTTTACAAAGCCCTGGCTTTTACAAAATCTGAGCACTGAAAGAACTGCCTGTCCTGCACTCTTCTTGTCAATTCGACTTGTTGTGGATGTATAAAGACTATAGGCCTTCGTATTCCATACCTGCCAGTTATAATTAAGTGTTGCTGTGTCATAGGGTCTGACTGTCCTTTTAACGACAAAAGGAAGTCCGAATTTCAAAGCAGTATCAACATCCGAATATCCTTCATCCATCATTCTCACATGAGGAATGAACTCTCCGGGCATATAAAATGAGGTGAACTGGATTCCGAATTCATAGTCTTTTATCTTTGAGAATACTCCATCGGCAATCCTCTGGGTGGTCTCCCCAAGCCCATAGCCCGGGAACATTCTGTTAATATCAGTATTATCAATTGTCCAGAATCGCTTCTGAATATTCATGGAATAAGGGTTGCTGCATGGGATAATCAAAATTTTAATATCTTTACTGATTCGGTTTTCCTCCTCCAGTTGCCTGAATTTCTTTACAAGCTGTGAGCAACAGTATAACTGCTGAACTTCATTTCCTCTCATGCTGCCAACGATGCAAAGAGCCTTTTTCCCCTTGCCGAATTCATAACCGGTTATTCTGAAGCTGTCTCTGTATAGCCCTTTTATCTCATAGATTGTCTTCTTTTTCATGCTGTCATTATTTCCTTTTTCAATAACCTGCCAATCAATGACCCTTCATCAACTATCGGATACTCCCTTATGGTGAACAGAATTCCATCCACAGGACTTTCTACATTTTCCAAAACCTTTCCGGAAAGCGGATCTATTATCCGCCCTATTCTTTCTCCCTTATTTATCACTTCCCAATGCTTTACATCAGGTATAAATAATCCCCCGGCTGTCGCATTAAGGAAACATACATCATCAGGGTTATGCGAGATAATAGGACTTCTGACCGGCTGCTTTTTCCCCTTCCACATTCCCAGGGTTCTCATAAGATTGAAAATACCCTCAACCAGCTGATTGCCATATTCTCTGGTTATGCGCATTCCGACACCCATCTCAACAACAAGGCATGGCGTCCCCGTGCTGTTAAGGCTGTATGCAAAAGTCGCCTCCAAAACAGTACTGGCTTCATGTATCCAGACAAAATCGACATTGCACTCTTTTGCAAGCGGAACAAGCTCATCCTCATTCAATCTGTTAATCCTTATCTGCGGAATCTCGGTAAGATAAATATTGCTGGCGTGTATATCAAGAACTACATCCGATCCGGAAACGTCTTCCATGATATTGGCTGCCAGGGATTCTGTCATATTGCCTTCAGCATTTCCGGGGAAAATCCGATTCATATCAAGATCAAATGCCGGAATGCCTCTCGTTATCGAATCAATTCCAAGAGGGTTCATTGCCGGATAAATATCGACAATGCCCTCAAGGTTATCAATATTTTCCTCTATCCTTCTTGCAAGCTCAAAGCATACATACTGACCTTCCAGCTCATCACCGTGAATTCCGGTCACAATGCTGATACGCTTCAGATTCTTTTTCTTTCCGGCAGGCATAATACGCCTCTTTTTTATTCGCAGTACCTCATCAACGGGCAACAGAACTTCAGCTACTGTCTTTATCATCAAAACAACGCTCCTCTACTGATAATACTCTGTCCGGGACTCACTTCGGCTACATTCACGTAGATATCCTGTACCTGTTCGCCCCCTCCATGCATGATGCCTCTGTTTATCTGGCACTCTGTGGCATCTCTTCCGCACCCGATTTTTATATGGCAATCTTGTACCGGAATGTTATTGGTCGGATCAAAGCCATACCACTTCCCGGAGTCGGCCACTTCCACCCAGGCATGTGACTCCCCTTCACCTATGATCAGCCCTGTGACGTACCTTGCCGGACAGCCTGATAATATCAGGAGCGATATCATGATATGCGCATAATCCTGGCAAACGCCTTTTCCCAGTGAAAAAGCTTCCTCCGCTCCTGTATCAACTCCAGTACAACCCTTTTCATATACGAAATCTTCATGGAGCTTCTCCATAATATATTTCGCTTTTTCCAAAGGAGACATCGCATCAAAAGAAGGCATAACCTCCTTAAGCTTTTCATAATATCCCTTGAGTTTATCCCCGGGCACGGTAAGGCCATGACTATGCCTGTATATCATTTCTTCATTCCCTGTGGAAACAGATTCATAGGGAACAATACCGCATTCGGCATCCCCCTTTATGTGGTATTTGAAATATGAATGTGGTATCTCATTGCTTCCGTATATGTATCTGTTCCCATGAGAATCAGTTGCCCATTCTGCCTTTGTTTCCGGTATCATATCGATTTGCATATTCGATATTTTCTGCCTGTCTGTGCCCTTAGGAATACACTTGATTGTATAGCAGCACCACGAAACATCAGCTGAATAGCGGATTTCCATACAATAATCAAAATGTAGTTTTTTCACAACATACCTTCCTTAAAAACTCAGGCTATAAGCGTTTCCACAATGCCTATAACACCATAATAATCTACTTCCTGCTCTTCAACGGCTTTCCGGAGTTCATCAAGCTTTTCTTTTGCTATGTTCATCCCGCTTTTTTCTATTCTCGGAATCATCCTGTTAGCCTCTCTGATAAGAACTTCTCTTCCAAGTCCAAGTCTCGCATAGAGATCGAATCTTTCTATTCTTTTTCCCGACTTGACTATATTTCTTATGTGATCGTCATCGAGCTTATCATCGATCATTCCCCAGAATGCAAGAATATCATCGATAACATATTGAAGTTCAATAAGCGGAGCATCACTGAGTTTTGCCTTGTTCATATCATAAATTGCAAGCTGAATATATGAGAGGGATTCCGAGCCTATACTCTCGCGAAGTACTATGGCATTGTCATAAGCTCTTATCAGATTGCTGATTATAGAATCAGGATTGTTCTCATCAAATGGATATGCCTTCATGAAATCTTCCTTGTCGGCATAAACATCCGGAATATCAATCATCTGACAAAACTGGTGGTAACTGTCATAACTTTCATCAATCATTGTGTCATAGCCTTTAAAATAACACCTGACAAGTGTATAGACACGCTCCGCATACCTGCCAAGCCAATACATTCTGTTTGTCTGTTCTACTGAGATAATACCCATGTATCCTTGAAACCTCCTCCCTGTGAAGAATTAACAATAAATGAATCCGGATTTCTTGAAAAACGCGTAAGCCCGCTTCTCCACACAAGCGGTTCATCCGCCATAAGGACAAATGCTCTGAGATCTGCCTTTCTGGGAACCATCTCAGTGCCTTCGAGTATGTCCAGATCCTGAAAATCAATTACTTCCTGTGCTATGAATCTCCTGGGTTCAGCCTTTAACAGTGCCAGGAAGTTTTCCTTCTGTTCCTTCGTCATGGAGCTTCCAAACACAACTCCGTAACCTCCTGCCTCAGCGACATCCTTTAATACCAGGCTGTCGAAGTTATCAAGAACATATTTCATATCCTCTTCATAGAACGGCAGATATGTAGGTGCATTATTAAGCACTGCATCTTCACCCAGATAATATTTGATCATTTTGGGGACAAAGTAATATATGCCCTTATCATCTGCTATTCCGTTACCCGGTGCATTAATCAGCGCAACATTCCCTTTTCTGAAAACATCATAGATATGCGGTATACCAATAACCGACTCGGGATTGAAGGTCATGGGGTCCAGATACTCATCTGAAATTCTCCTGTAGACAGCTCCCACTCTCTCATGTTTTCCGTCTGCAGTGATAAAATAGAGCTTATCGTTTTCCACTATCAGCTCAGAACCATTTGCCAGATGTGCACCGGTCTGCTCTGCAAGATACGAGTGTTCAAAATATGCAGCATTATATCTTCCCGGAGTCAGTATTACTGTGTGCCCACCCACGTTTACATTGTCCATTGTTCTTCTTAAAAGTCTGGCATAATTTCTGTTATCCTCAATCCTTGCCCGGTTGAATGTACCGGGAGAGCTTCTTCTGCACAGTTCTCTTGCTATCATCGGATAGGATGCACCGGACGGAACTCTCAGATTATCCTCAAGAATATACCACTCTCCGTCCTTCCCTTTTACGAGATCAATACCGGATATATGCGAATATATACCCTTAACCGGACACACACCGTCGCATTCTACAAGATAACCGCTCGATGCAAATATAAAGTCCTCGGGAACAACACCATCCTTAACTATCTTTTTTTCGCTGTAAATATCCTTGAGGAAAAGATTTAGTGCCACAACGCGCTGCTTTAATCCCTTTTCCAGATATTTAAATTCATCGTGCTCTATAATTCTGGGGATTGCGTCAAACGGAAACAGCTGCTCCTTAAACTCATTATTTTTATAAATTCCAAACTTTACACCATACCTTGCAAGAAGCGCATTGATATCATCGGTATGTTTTAATAGGTTGATGTTGTTCATAGGCAGCTCCCTTCTTCTCTTCCCTTTAGCACAGGAGACTTTTGTGTATTAGATTCGTTATGCATTTTCCACATGTATCCGACATTCAGGACGATACCCAGAATAATTCCGATAAGAGTATCAAGAGTTCTATTTGCGACAAATACATATGGATTCTCATCCATGAGATGATTCACAACTATGCTCAGGAAGACAACGCACGAAAAATATGATGCTTTCTTCTGCTTGAGTATCACGGTGGTATATATTATCGGAATAAGCGCAGCCGATATTATGAAATAGTGGATAAGGTCGTCATTAAGAATCGGTATGCTCTGTCTTAGCAAAATATAGAGAAGCCCATAAGAAGCCCCTATAAAGGTACCTATTGTACGCTGCAGAGCATTACCTATCGTGTTGTTCGTCCTGTTTTGAATACACCAGAGCACTGCAAGAGCCGAGTAAAACGGTGTCCCCTGTTTTCCTCTCAGAATGTAGATCACAAAACAGATAAGAACCCCGAGTGCAGATTTAATTATTCGCATCCCTATAGGCGGGAAATGTATCCTGCTTTTTTTCATCTATCAACCACATCTGCTCCTTATCTTCTCTCCCAAACAAAAACGGCGCTTCGGTATAAAGCCGAAACGCCATTGTTTGAATACAGTATACGAATTCAAAAGCCATTGAGCAATTGTCATTTTTAGACAAAAATCTTAAGTCAATCAGCAAATCTTATACTTACTTTTTGCCAAATACAGCGTCAAAACAGCGCTATCGCCATTCCGGTAAAAACAATCACTCCGACAATCCAAACAAGAGAAAGCATTATTCTTTTTTTCAAAATATGATTCCATGTAAGCATATGCCCACCTCCTCTATTAACTTGCTACAGTCAGTTTATCCAGTGATATGCCGTGCTTATGAGCTCTGCTGTATATTTCCGTGCACTTTTTGTATCTGTCAAAAGTTTTAAGTGCCGAGTCCATATCGCCATAAACCTTCCAGAAACCTGTATACTTCACGCCCTCCTCCGGGCTTCTCATAAAACCAACAACATCTTCAACCGGGTAGCCGAGAAACAGCCCTATCTCATGAGGGAACGTGCCATCCTTTGCAAGATGCCTTGCAAGCTGCGCCACGCACAGGTCTGCGTTACTGTATGAATATCCTTTTTCCTTTAATATTCTGCAAACCTCATCGCTCCTAAAATCTCTTTTAAGGTAAGAAGGCCTGTATAAATATATGAGTACGTGACCCTTCGAATATTTAACGGGTATCATGCGGATTCCTTTGGATAAGAATCTGCTGTTAAACTCCCTGACCTCCTTGTTGAACTGTTCCCTGTCATCAATGTCCACCGTAAAAAGATTACCTGTCTTTAGTCCCGCCAAGGTAGGCGAGCATAACCTGATCAATAATTGATCCCCCATTGGTATGTCCCTCCGCCGTAAATGTTAGATATTGCTAACATTTGTCTCAAATAAAAACCCGCCTGTCATCGGGATTTTTTGTCACTTGTTTACATCGTGATAAATGTTATCAATTACCTCTCTTGATTATTATGTTAGCATTTGCTAACTTATTTTGCAAGGAAATTTATTTGTTAGATAGGGTTGTTTCATGAAGAAGTTTTTGTGCAGGAGAATGCCATAATCAGGTGGAGTAGTTGCTTTTTGAGATGTTATTATCCTATATTCAGCATAAAAAAGCGCATAGTTATCCCTATGCGTCATCAAAAGGAGTAAAGGTATTGTTATTCTCAAAAATCAATACATACTGGGAATTGGTTCAAAAATAAACTTTGCCACACATGTAAGATCCGAGTCCACTTCATCCATTATATCTATCATCTGTATCCGGTTCACAGGATCTTCTAATTGCATCAGCCTTGCTACGTTATATGA
>NZ_FMYB01000048.1 GCF_900104155.1 Butyrivibrio sp. INlla16 | reverse complement strand
AACTTCTGTTGAACGCTCAAACAAGCGTGAGAAAATAGACTTCAAGCTAGAAAGCGGCAGGCACCGCTCAACAAAGATGTGGTACTGCCGCCTCTATCACATCCTCATGTTACAACATTTGGATGCATGGGATCTGCCTTACGAATCCGCCCCGAGAAAGTTGGTTTGTAATGTAGCATGATCTCGTAAATATCATACAGCATTCTCAGGCATAGCAACAGTGTTATGTCTATTATTCATGCCCTGTTTTGCATCTTTTTTTCATCTTGGGTAATATTCACTTGTCAAAGTTCAATTGCCAGAATTTAGCTGGCATGATCACTCAAGATTCCGAGAGATCATATTGTGATCCTTTCTTCTTGTTCTGTTAATTTCATGTTCTTTCTGCCCGCGCTCGTTCTGAAGCATTCTTTCAAGATCCCTCTTGTTATGGCTCAGAACTTCCATCTTCGCAAGATTCAGCGTTGCCTCTGATAACGGTCTTTCGGTTTTCTGATACTTCTCCCGCAAGCCATCAAGTTCTTTCTGCCATGCCTTCGGGTTGATCTTTTTATCCGGTTCCTTGATCATATCCTTAAGCACATCACGGTGGATCTTATAAGTGTTCAGCTCGGTCTGATGCTTACGCTTGTATTCCTCAGCCTGACTCTTCTTAAAGAAGCCAAGTGGCTTACCGTTTTTATCTTCCGCTTTCTTCAGCTTCCAATACTCGGCATTGACCTTCTGATACGGCTCATACTGCGCGTGATAATCAAGCAACTTTTCAAGATATGCCATACGGTCATTCATGGTGCTTCTGCTCGCTTCAAGCTCATCACATTTACCCTTTAATGCCTTTCTATCAGCCTGCATTTCATCAAAGGTAGTCCAACCCTTGCTCTGCACATAGGCTACCATCAAGCGGATGCGGCTCTCCCCATCCATTCGGATAACGCTTAATGCCCGTCCTGCATTTCTGAGCATTGTAGAAAGTTTCCTCGTCAATTATCGGTTCCTGCGTATCTTCAAAAATCTGCCAATACTTCTGTGCTACATAGTGGCTCTTCTTGTCCTTGAAGTGCTTTCTTGTCTTAAAGTTGACCGTATGCCCCAGATACTCCTTCCTCGTGAGTATCGAAGCCACACTCGAACTCGTCCATCGATATGGATGATTCAATTCTCTGTTCAGCCATAATCCCATTCCCATCTTCTGCTGGTGATAAGCGGGTATCTCAACCTTATCGGCTTCAAGGATCTTGCATATCTGAAATGGGCCTTTTCCTTCAAGGGTAAGCTTAAATATCCGCCTAACCACCTCAGCGGCTTCCTCGTCTATGATCCATTTATTTTTATCATCGGGATCTTTCATGTAGCCGTATGGCGGTGAGCTTGCGACATGCTTTCCGGCATCGCCCTTTGCCTTGAATGTTGAGCGGATCTTCTTGCTCGTGTCTTTCGCATACCACTCATTCATGATATTACGGAACGGCAGAAAATCATCATCACCATGCAGGGTAGAAGTCTGGTATTGATACGCTTCTGTGTCCTGTTGATGCTCTTGAGGAGCTGTACAAGACCTTTTACCGGAAGGTATTCTGCTTTGACAGGTATCAGTACACTGTCGGCAGCTGCCAGAGCGTTCACAGTGATAATTCCCAGTGAAGGCATGCAATCTATAAGGATGTAATCGTAGTCACCCAGAATAGGCTCTACAAAATCCTCCAGAATGAACTCCCTGCCTGTCACTGCTACCATCATGAGTTCAATGTCTGCAAGTGATATATTTGCAGGTATCAGGTCTACACCCTCATCATTGTGAATTATGTAATCCTGCGGATTTACCTTTTCTTCATTCTGCTCGTTCAGGAGCTTCTTAAAGGCATCTGCGATTGTGACCTTCATTTCATCCGGTTCCTGGAAGCCAAGGCACTCTGTAAGATTGCCCTGTGGATCTGCGTCTATCAGAAGGACTTTCTTCCCCTTCCTTGCAAGTCCGATTCCCAGACTTGCTGTAGTAGTGGTCTTTCCCACACCGCCTTTCTGATTTGCTACTGCAATTACCTTTGCCATACTTTTTCTCCTTCTGCGCTTTTTGCGCTATGGTGAAGCTGATGCAGCTTCAATTATTTTTTATCTGTTGCCCTTTCCTCTGTAATACATACCGCTGGATGATCTTACGGTCTCACCATGTTTTCCATTCTGCTTATATCCTGTTCTGGAATTATGGTTTGTACCTTTTCCCGGAACACCCTGCCTCTTGATCACATACATCTTGCAGTGATGATCGTTGTTCCTCTCGTTGGTTCCGGTGACAACATCAAGTATCTCTACCTGATTGTTCCTGCCGATCACCTTTTTCATCCATTCGACTCCGTTCTTAGTACCATTGATGTAGATTCTTGTTTTTCTCATCTTTCCTCCTTCTGGTAGTTGATCATGACGCAAAAAAGGACATCTTCCTTTAGATTTCTCTTAAGGAAAATGTCCTTTTATTACCCGCCGAAACGGTAACTTATTCATTTGATACCATACTCAATACATCGGTTTTACATCAATGTACTTCATTATACGGCTGTTATATGGTGTACAGATGGCGTACAAAGGTCATTTTTTCGAGTTCAAAAATTCTTGAACCCCGCATAAACACTGCATTCTTACTTGTCAAGTGATTTCAATGTCGGGAAAATCCTTACTGATTCTTCCATACCGTGTCTTAGCATGTCATACACGTTCGTTTTAGAAAGGTCACGGGACTGACTTTTATCCATAGCGCGTCGTAGAGTGTACCTTATCTGCTGTCCTTTTTGGTGCAGGACGTGCCCTCTTTGGACACCTATGGATAATCTCCATGATGGAGAACCCGATGAATCATAATCGATATCTTTCAATATCTGCTGATGCACATTTCAGTTCGTTTACATCTCTGAACTTTGTACTAAACTCAGTATAATACTTCCTGATCCATTTGTCAGTACCTTTCCGTAAATTTTTTCCCCAAATGACGCCTTCCATGTCCAAAGACATACCTGTGTCATTCAGATGATGATCTTACCTTCAAGATTTGCCATTACTTCCTGCTTCTTTTCTCCGGTACATTCTGCATAGATGTCCATGGTCGTTGAGATGTCATGATGGCCCATGATCGACTGGATGACTTTCAAGTTGGACTCATTCTCGCACAGCCTCGTGCAGAATGTATGTCTGAGATTGTGGGCTGATATCTGCGGTATCATAATAGGTTCTCTGTGCTCCTGCTTTGCTAGTCTTTCCTCCAGCTTGTTGGCATCACTTATGATGCTGTGGAGTGCGCGGTTGACTGCTCCTGCCATCTGTACGGTGCGGCTTCCTGTGGAAAATACAAATCCAGAATAGCCATCCACTTCTTCCTCGCAGAAACCGATGATCTTCTGGAACTCATATTCCATAAGAAAAGCATCAAACACTTCCTGTACCATGGGTATTGTCCTCATTCCGGCGGCAGTCTTGGTGGTGGTCTCAATACGCTTTCTGCAGTCGCCTTCCTCATCAGGTCTGTCGCTAAGTGAATGGTTGACGCTGATGATACGCTTCTCAAAATCAAGGTCATCCCAGGTAAGGCCGAGGCATTCTCCTATTCTCATTCCGGTCCCCAGAAGGACCGTAAAAATCGGGAGCCATCCATGATACTTGCTGCTGGAGCGAAGGAAATCCATAAACTGCTTCTGTTCCGGAATCGAAAGGGCAAATCTCTTTTCCTTGATCCAGTACCTGCTGTGCTTGATCTCATTCATGACGCCTTCCGTAGGATTGGTTCTTATAAGTCCATCCCTTACCGCCATCTGGAACGCAGGATGGAGCACAGTATTCACGTGATCGACTGTGGTTGCCTTTAATCCCTTTTCAAGCATCAGGCCGTAGTAGAACCTCTTGATATCTGAGTACTTGATATCGACAATCTTACATTTTCCGATCCCCTCATCAATGTACTTGGCACTGTTCCTGTAAGCTCCTCTTGTAGATACCTTAAGGTCATACTTGGTAGCAAGATAACTGTCGACCATATGGCTCACTTCGATCGTGCCTGCCTTATGAGGGTCGAGTCCATCCTCATAGTCGCGAAGGAGTTTTTTCTTGCGCTCTCTCATTCCAACCAGTGTCTTTGAATAGATCTGATGTCTTTTACCGGTGCGGTCTGTGTAGGCAAAGCAGTATCTGCCGTCTGCTCTCTGATACTCACCGCTATGCAGAACATATCCTCTATTATCTTTTCTTGGCATTTGATTCCTCCATTTATCTAATAAAAAGAGGAATAGCCGGTTCATAAGTTCATTATAATCCGTCATATTCCTCAGTTTCAATCCATATTTATCCTCTTAAAAATCCCAAAACCCGCATAAATGCTGCTATTTGGACTTGTGTGTATCTGTATGGATTCCTATGGATTACTCGTCATACTCACAATTATTTTCTATGTGATCATTTACCTTAATCGTATCGATCAAGACACGACCCTTCACGTAATATCTTGCTTTTGCATCCTTAGCCAGCTCTTCTATAGAGTGTCTCCCCAGAGAATACAGAAGCATCGCCTCCTTGTAGGTTACGTATTTTTTCTGACCCGACATCACCAGTTCCCTCAGTTCTTTTTCCTCCAATTGCTTCCTCATCTTTGGCATTGCACAACTCCTTCCATCTTCTCATCTGTTTTCTTCTTGTATCTTCAATGAATTCTATTGCCTTTTTCTTTACCTTGCTGCGGTTGCGGTAAACCCTTGACTTGGCAGAGTCGTAATAGTTCTTGCTGTCATCCGCGATCTGCTGGAGATCTCTTTCTCCGGTAAGAAGGTCTTTGACTTCATTTCTCTGTTTTCTCGGAAGGATGACCATGGCATCATTGAGATCCTTATAATCTGTCCTCATATCCTGAAGAGCCTGGATCTGGATATCGTGCTTCATATCCTCATCTGCGCCCTTCATGGCATCATCGATGTTCCCATCCTGTATATCCTGTATCAGGGTCAGATTTCCTGTCGCCTCCATGCAGGTCGGATCACTCTTCCCTGAGGTCTGAACCCTGATACCAAGATCTCCTCTTGCCTCTCTCCGGTTAAAAGCCTTCTCTTCCTTAATATCATCGAAGAGCCTTCCTTCAAACATATCCGCCAGCTCAAGAAAGTTGTCATAGTGTTCAAATATGATGTCGATCCTCTTGCCGTTGTCAGATTCCGCATAAATAAGTAGAAAATCATTTTCAGCTGCCATCTTTCCCCTCCTTTGAAACGATGAAAACCAAAAGCAATATGATGTTGGTCTTAAGACTCTTATATAATATAGTACAAACAGTTTCAAAATCGTCCGATGTTCAGACATCATGTTCCGAGTTTCAGACATAATAAAAGCAGCCATTCAATGACTGCTTTCATCACTTTTATTATTTTCTTTTTTTCTTTCTTCTCTGATTTCTTTAAAGCAAATGCCAAGATTTGACCATCTTTCCAAGGAATGAAGATCTTTCTGTATAAATTCCCAGGATTCTTTGTAGTCATCCGACTTGCAAAAATCAGAATCGATTATGAAACAAAGGAAGCCCTCCAAGTCATCCCTATACTTGATTGCAAAAGTATATGCATCGTCTTCTTTTTCATCATCAGAGCTATTTAGCTTATTGTACAGCACATGATCAAGATTACTTGACATATAATATGCTTTATATGGCACAGATACCCATACGCTATTTAGTGCTGATAACCTTAACATGATTTCGCTTTTTTTCTCGTTACGTTTTATTATCTGTTCAGGTCTACACGTTTTTATTTCTTGAAGCGTATATATCGGTTCTTCAGCATTAGCATCTTCTATGACGTGATCTTTTGGAATAAAAGCCCCATCCGTATCAATGATATGGATGACACTCAAAAAATTTTCCTGCTTAAAATGATTTGCTTTTGCATAAGCTTTGACAATATTTCCGACTTTGGAAGCAATGTTTTCCGGCTTGGCAGTACTTTCAGAAGTTATATCTCCATGAGTTATTTCTACATGTACCGTATTTTTATCGTACAGTCTGCTAAGAATTACACCCAAAGCACTGTCATCGGAAGGGCCCTCGACTATTACAAAAACTATTTTCTTACGAGCCACTTATCTCACCTGCCTCCCGGAAAGCAAGAGCTATTTCAGCGTTATTCGTATGATCATAAACTTCTTCGTTCTGCTCGCCTAATACTATATCTCTGAAATAAAAATCTCTAAGGTTATTGTTTTCCTTAACTCCACTCATCCTTATATATCTATTCTTTGGATTTGTCGTTGTAAATGCAATAAATCCCTTATCAAGTGTCTCTAATGGTCTGAGATTGTGAGATGTAAAGATTAACTGTCCCTTTCCTTTCTCCGATAATATCCTAAGGATTTCCCCAAGCAAATATTCAAAGACACCGGAATCCAGCTCATCAATGGCTACCGTAATAGAAGTCTGGTTATAGATTACTATAAGCAACTGTAGAATTGATACAATCTTTTTTATTCCTTCTGACTCATATTTCAGAGGAATCTCTTTATTATTCTTATGCGACATCAGCTGTATTCTGTTTGTAACTTGACCGTCCTGCTGAACAATTTTTCCCAGATCTTTTACACTAATAGTTAGTCCCGGAACTATTTTCTCCAAAACAATATTCATGTCCTGCATGACTTTTTTCACAAGCTCAAGCATTTCCTCAGGAATAATAGAAGTTCCATCAAGGAGGATAACCATATTGCCAACTGCGCCTTTTTGTGCTTTCTCGTACTTAAAGGCAAGTGGCAGGGCATTCATGCTAATGACACCTGAGTTCGCAGTGTTTATAACAAATAATTCAAAATTACCATAGGTAATTAAGCTTTCTATCATCTGATAATGTCTAAGGAACTCAGTATCATGATTATTGTTACTTCTAGCTCTTATGTTATTTATTAACTCAGGGGAAAAGATAAAGGATCTGGAAGATGCCGAAGCAACCCTCTTTGCAACCAACAAGTCAAGTTTGAGCTTTTTATCATTTCCGATAAGGCATTCACGCTTAGGAGCAGGAAGAAATAACTCGTCTGTCCTTGTATCTATAAGTGTAGATTTCCTCATCTTTTCTGATTTGGATTCATAGGAGTAACTGATAACCTCATCATATACTACTGTTTTATACTTTTCCTTTGTTCCCGTAATAACATCTGAGTTCTGTCCAGTAACATCTTCTTCCTTCTTTATACAAAACTCATAAAAAACCTCATATTCACATTCTTTGTTCTTCACACTAAACACATATCTGAGTTTTGCAAAATCCGCATCAACCTGTATGTAATCTGCAAACATAGGTGGTATTCGTTGGCCACAAAGGTTGTATTTTAGCAGAAGAATAGCGTCAATGAGCGCCGTCTTACCTGAACCATTCTGCCCATATATCCCTAGTATACTAGTTCGATATGCTTTCCTCGTGTTTACTAATTCAACCTGCCCTGATATCACGTTCTTGAAGTTCTCAATGGATATTCCAGTGATTCTTACATCAAGCTTAGACATCTTTCACCTCCACCAATTTTGACAAAAGTCGATACATAGATAGAATACCACTCATTTGGCAAAACGTCAATATGAATGATTCGTTCGATACATTTTGTATCGATATCAGCTTTCGTCGTAACATTTTATAGTTGATTACCCAAAGTCAAATTACATGCCATCTCATACACACCTCATATTGACATTCAAATTGCCTTCAGAATTCTATAATCACAGCTTTGCGAGAGCCTTAACCTGCTCGATGGCAACTTTCCTAACTGAACCCTTCCTTATTGAAAAAAATGCTTTCAGTATCTCATCCGTCTCTATTTTCCTTTCCATGCGTTCCTTATCATCCTGTCCGAAGATAATCCAGTCAGCTGACACGTCAAAGAGCTCAGCATACTCTCTTATCATTGTTGGAGACAGTGTCCTTTTCTCCATCTCCAACTCCGATACAGCGCTTCGGCTTCCAAGGTGAAGCTTTCTTGCCAGTTCCTCCTGGCTCATGTTGCTCCTTGTTCTAAGCAGTCTCAGTCTTTCTCCGATGTTCTTTGTTTCCATTTCATTCTCCTTTTCCGGAGCCTGAAAACGGAAACACGACCTGCCTAGAGCTATTCAGTTTGCATCAAAAAAGAAGCCTGCAAAACGGTAATGAAACAAAACCATAATAGTTATGGTCACATCTCCGTTTTGCAGACTCCTTGGTGCTATTTTTATTTTCAGCATATACAGCTCTAGGCAAACTCTTGGCACATGAGCGGGGCTCGTTCGACTTACGCCTCCTCCTTTGGTTTCTATTTACATATAGAAGAACCCCACATTATTCTTTGCTGCGATTCAGCCCTTCGTTCACATATACCTCAAACTATTCAGTTTTCAAACTTACAGCAACAGCCCGATATCTTCCCCATGATGTCTGAGCTCAAAGTCAATACTATAACCTACTGATATTTCACGTTGCTACTTCCCTGCATTCCCTGGCATATTTGTTCCTCATTAGAATAGCTTCCTTAATATCTTCCTCAGATGCCGGATGAGCGGAGTAGCCTCTGTTCTTAACACTTACCCTAAGCCACTCCCCGCAATTTGGACATTGCAGGCATCCCTTGACAACCTCAACATGCATCATGACGTAGCCACAGTTTGTGCATCCCCCATGAACTAACGTTTTTTCTGAATTCATATAATACTCACTCCTTTCATACAACAGTGCATATTATATGTAGAAAAAACTAATACGTCAGCACGAAAAAAAGTGAACAGTTTAGGAACAACAATAGAACAGCCACAGAACACTTCCCGTACAACTCCATCAATCATAGTGCCTCAATTCCAGAATTCATGCCGCTTTCAGTCTTCAATTATTATTTGGTCAGCTTTGTAGTGAATTCTCAATGATACTCAGTAGATACAACAAGATTGAAGAATTTGGTCGAAAAAAAATAGCTATAGCTGATATTTCCAACTTAGATCAGAGCATACAACTGATGCAATTTCCTCAAGAAGATTTTCAATTTTTTACACGCGAGTCCGTAAAAGAAGTATTCTCTAAAACAAATGAGCTACGGCTATAGCAAGAGCAATCACCGTAAGTGGGAATACAACTGTATTGGCTGCATTACCATAGGATCCCAGATATGTAGCGTTAGCTATAAATATCTGATCCACGATATTATATAGAGCTCCTACCAGTAGGGAGATAATGCAGGGAATAGCATATTTTCTCATCAGGCTCCCAACAGGCTCTGTTCCTAAAAATTTGTTTTCATTATCATTCATTGTCTTTTCACCACACAAAAAGAGGCGTGTAGCCATCAGCCGGATTTACGCCTAAAGCCACACGCCACTTATGTCTCCTTTTTGTTATTTCAAATAATCTCCGATAGGGCTATTGTTGTACTGCTTGATCACCTTGATGACGATAGAGCCATCATCCTGCTTGGTTTCCTCAAGTATTTTGTACTCTGTCTTTGCATGCTCAAGAGACTGCTTATATTTTTCTATCTCTTCTCTTGAAAGTTTTTCGTTTCGCTCTTTTGAAACTTCATCCTTCTGAAAAAAATGCAATGTCTGACATATGCATGCCGCCTGAACCCTTTTCATATCCTTGCCTCTCTTTCTTTAATTAAAAACGAGTAGTAGAAACTGGTCTTACGCAGAATCTGCTACTCGTTACATTTTGATGTTACCACATAAATGTTCCCTGTTTCAAAGGTCATAATTAACAATTTTTCACTTCACAGGCATTATCAAAAATCACCAACTTGGATTACATTCTATGACCTATTACAAACTGCTTATACATTAAAATTGAAATAAAAACTCAAAAAAGTGCCCTTTCAAGAACTGGTATGCTTCATTGTGCTTCTCCTGTTATCTCTTTGGCAAGTTCCAGAATTTCAAAGGCATATTTTTCCTTGCCCTTTTTAAGGAGCTTCTTGTATAAAGGATAGTTGATGCCACAGATTGCAGCACCTACTATTCCAAAAAGCACCCCAATGACCATGAAAATTTCTCCTGTTCCAAAGACGCTAAGTCCAAAGCACATCCCTGTTCCAAAGATCAAAGTCCCAATAATTCCAAGCGTCATGGCTGTTATAAATGCCGGAAGCTTTGCTCTTTCATCAAGCTTTTTAAGCTGCCTTACCTTATTTGTTTCCTTTGGCATGTAATCCTTTGCAACACTTTCTGCATAAACCTTATCTAAATCGTTCATCGTATTCTTCTCCTTCTTTTCTCTTGAATGTCCTTTTTATGCGATCTTTCCTGTTTCTTTGAGCCATCTGATCTCGTCACGTATGGTCTCTCTATATGACCTTGTGGTATAACCCAGATCCTTACTTGCTTTACTTGAATCAAATCGGTTGTTTCTTGCAAGGTTGTAAACGGAGAATGTTGTCATAAGAGGCTTTTCTCCAGTCTTCTTAGCCTTTTTCTCAAGTACCCCGGCAATCAGGTTTGCTACTGATATTGGTAAAAAGAACTTCATCTGCTTGCAACCGCTCTCCTCTGAAACAAGCTTTGTAAAATCCTTAAAGCTGACAGGCTCATTCCCAAGAATGTAGCACTCTCCGCATTTTCCCTTATCCGCTGCTCCAATGAGTCCGTCAGCCAGATCCCTTACATCACACAGATTAAAGCTTCCGTCAATTCCGGCGGGCATCTCGCCATTGATGATGTCAACTAAAGTCTTGGTGGTCTCGCCCATTGCAAAGTCCTCAGGTCCAAGGATTCCTGACGGATGAACAACACAGGCGTTAAGGCCTTCCTTTGCAGCTTTGAGCACCACGTTTGTTGCCATAGCCTTTGACAATGAGTAGCAGCCTTTGA
Organism: Butyrivibrio sp. INlla16; assembly: GCF_900104155.1. Taxonomy (GTDB): domain Bacteria; phylum Bacillota; class Clostridia; order Lachnospirales; family Lachnospiraceae; genus Butyrivibrio. The sequence continues at coordinate 19,515 of NZ_FMYB01000048.1, read as the reverse complement.
TTCTCTCAGGATCAAGGGGAATAGATCCTTCGCACTCTCTTATGGTTCCTTTTTCTTCCTCAGGTATTGCTCCTGTTGATGAGCAATAGACAAGCTTTGATACTTTGTGCTCTTTGCACATCTCTATGATGTTTTCTGTTCCACCGACATTTACATCCATGACTTTCTGACTGTAATCAGGATTTACTGTTACGATGCTCGCTATATGAAGCACAATTACTTCCGTATTTTCAGGTGTCTCAAAGAATCTTTCCAGATCATCTTTGTTACAAAGATCGCCGTATGCTATTTCAACTTCCTCAGGAAGATATTTTGCTGACTTGTCGCCTTCAAGGACAAATGCCCTTACTTTTTCGTTTCTATCAACAAGCTTTCTGCAGACTGTGCTTCCAAGAAATCCTGCTGCTCCTGTTACCAGATACATCTTATTTGTTTTGCTCATTTATCTTTTCCTTTCTCATTCTCAATTTGTTTTTTCGCTCTTTGCTTTGAGCTTGAAGTCATTATAGGAAAATGAGCACATAAAAAGAACAACACTTTTTGCAAAATGTGTTGATTTCAGGAGTACAGGTCCCGACACGTTTTGTAAAAAGTGTTGATTTGTAAATCCGATATAGTGTCTTTCTTCGTTATGGCTTGATGATACACTTCTGTATGACGCTTATGATCTCATCTTTTGACTCGGTGCATCCACCTCGTACCCACTCAGTGACAACTCCGATAATGCCCTTAAGATAAAAGACCATGATAAGTGGCTGTTCTTTTTTGGGAACTCCAAACCTTGTAAGAATGGGGCCGAATATTGTTTTAAACCAGGTTTCATAGGTCTTTTCTGCGCCCATCATCTCGTTCTTTTCATACATCAGATAAAAGAGCTTGCGGTTCTCTTCCACAAAATCCAGATATGGCATCAGATACTTGGGTGTTACAAGAAATAGCTCATCCTCATTTTTTTCATCAACATCAAGTGCTCCAGGCCCCTCAGCACCAAAGCGCCCAAAGAAATCTTTATATACAGCTTCCACCGTTTCATGCAGAAGATCATTTACATTATCATAGTGAAGATAAAAGGTGGATCTGTTAACGCCAGCGGTTTCACATATCTCCTTAACAGAAATAAGTTCAAAATCTTTACTGTCAAGAAGTGTCAGTAACGCTGTATGCATTTTTTCCGCTGACTTAAAATACTTGCTCTCATTCTTGTTCATAGCAAAGCACTCCTAACACCTGTAGACTCATATATTCCCGAATAAAACTCGGGAATATATGACAAATAGGCCATTCCAGTGCGACTACGTCGCAGGGCCTATTTGCACTTGTATCATATTCTCACGAAATGCGCAGCGTAGTGCGCATTTCTGAAATTTCATTCGATAACTCATACTAAAATGATATCACAATTTACCTTACTTAATAAAAGCAGCTACAGATTTCTCCATAGCTGCTGTAATGTGCCGTATTAAATTCTCATGCTTTCTTACTGCCGGAACAACCATTCCATAACTGCTATACAGTTATAGGCGTAATCAAATGAAGCCATATGGTATGTAGCTCCGCCTCCGGCGCCTCCACCATTTCCGCCCATCATTCCTTGAGGCTTCTCGCCGGTCATTTCCATTGCCGGCTTATCTTCACTTACATCTGAAGAAGCGTCAGTAGCAGCCTCGGGATTTGAAAGGCCTCCTTCTTCAGAAGAACTCATCTGCCCGCCGTTTCCTCTTTCGCCAAAGCTGCCATCTCCACCGCCCATAGGTGAATTGCCTGTTCCTGCGTCAATCGTTCCTGTCTTCCAGGATATAAAATACGCTCCTGTAGCTTCTCCACTGAATAATTCTGAGGCAGCTGCTGAAAGCTCATCTGCTGACCATGTGCCATTCCACTGTGCATATGTGTAAGTGACACCATCTGCATCATATCTGGCCATAAGGTCCTGTGCTCCGGTCCATGCACTCGTATCATCTTCAGCTGCAAAATAAACGAAGGTCTGCCCCTCCAGATTTGAAAGAAGTTCCGTATCCCACTGACCATCAACAAACATACACGCAGCATATAAATCCGGGTATTCCGATGCAAGTATGAGTGTCGTCATGCATCCCATGGACTGACCTGTTCCATAGATTCTATCAGTATCTACTGCGTACTCATCTGACATGTGATCAATAAATCTTTTGGTGAGCTCAACATATTCTGTTGTACTATATCCATCATGGTCATCAAGAATTGTTTCAGGATATGTTGGTACAGCTACTATGGTCGGATATACTGACTGCCATTCTGATGTTGCCCATACAAGGCCACCAAGCCCCTGTGTAAGTGAATACTCCGCATCAGTTCCTGCAGTTGTTGAATCACCTATAAACACAACCATTGGATATTCTGCATTTTCACCATATCCTTCAGGCAGATACAGATTATAAGTTATAGAAAGACCTGTCTCCTCATCAGTATAAGTGAGCTGGTCAAAAAGATCTGTATATGTCTCCACAAGACCCTCTTCATCTTCCGCAAGCGTGTCACTGACAAGTCCCAGCTCTAACGTAGAACCGGTATCTGTAGTTGTTTCAGTTTCTGCAGCAGAATCTGAAGCTTCTTCTTTTACCTCTTCAGAAGAAGAACTTTCTTCCTGAGTGCTTTCCAATGATCCGGTCTGGGTACTATCTGCTTGCTGTGTCTGGCTTCCACAAGCAACTGCAGATACGGTTATCGCACATGTTGTCAAAATAGTTGCTAATCTCTTGAACATTATAAAATTCCTCCATATATCTGTTCCTGTTTATTATAAAAGTTTTGGAGTATTTTATATTGCGAGCTACCATTCGCAGTAAACCTGTTTTCAGAATTTCTAAGAGTTCTGTTCTTCAGTTTACATTCTCATGATATATCCGTTAACTAAATCCAACCTAAAGAGCTGCTAAACATATTCTGATTTTCCGCTCTAAGTCCCTAGAAGGTGGAGCGTTATGCTGGAATTCAAAGTTCCATAATTTCTAAATCGTCCGGAACAAAAAGCTTTCCATTATCCAAAGAAAGGGCATCTTTCTTTGATACACTGCTGATTCTGCGATGAGAACTCACAGTGTTGCTTCTCATATTCAATCTGCACACCGTAGTGCTGTCTTACGTACTCTATTCCATGCTTGAACGCAATCATAGCATCTCTTTTACAACATCTTGGGCCATTTATCTTGCCAAGCTCTCCTATGGCGCTTGATGTAAATGACATGTGATCTCCCCATGTGCCATCCTCAGAAAGTGGTCCTGTACCATCAATGATAGAAAGGGCTGCTCCTATAGATGTTATCGCTCCGCATATTCCCCACAGTCCGCACATTGCTCCCGGCATCCGGAGTCCTTCTTTCAAAAGCTTCTCCAAAGCAGAGTCTATATCTATTTTGCCACCTGCATTATGATAAGCCATTAAAAGACATGCGCCATCTAATATATGATGCTCTGGCCCATGTATGCTTATATACTCTTTTTTTGCCATTGACTTAAACATCTTGATAGGATTTACGCCTTTTTCATTACGTATATCTTCAATAATCCTGTTTGCTTTTTCTTCAATAGTCATAAGTAGTTTCTCCTATAAACTAATTATGAAGCTCTGTACTCCATAAGAGTTGTGTTCTGCCATTTTCCAAATCGATCCTTAGCTATTCTTTCCCTATAGCCAATCTCCCTGAATCCGCACTTTTTATGTAGGGCTATACTCGCTTTGTTAATTGAGAATATTGCAGAATATATGCTCCAATACCCATCTTTCTCAGCTTCTCGGATAATCGTATTTACCAAAGCTGTTCCTATCCCATGACCTCTATAGTTTCTATCAACATATACACTCATTTCAACGCAGCCTTTATATGCGCACCTACTCGAAGAAGGACTTAACGCTATCCAGCCTACAACCTTCCCTTCTTCCTCAAAAACAAACCTGCAATTCTTTACGTGGCCTTCATTCCACTCAGTAAAACTAGGACACTCTGTATTAAAAGTTGATGTTCCCTCTTCTAATCCCTGCTTGTAAATCTCTGATACTGACCCCCAGTCTTCATCTCTCATTTCTCTAATCACAGCATTCCACCTCCGATTTTTTTATCGCATCATTATAGATATTTAATGCCTCTAAAACCTGACTCTGTTTTTCCTTTGAAATCATTGAAAAAACTCTCTCAAACTTCAAATTCATATCTTTTTCTATTGTATTGAATCTTGCCATTCCTTCATCAGTCAGATTAAGCACTACACACCTACGATCCCTTTTTGAAGGTTCTCGCAAAACATATCCTTTTTGAACAAGTTCTTCTACAGATCTGCTTACAGCACTTTTATCCATCTTAAGAAGTTCAGCAAGTTCCTTTACACATATTCCAGGTTTTCTGCCTATCTCAACAACCAGAAAGCATTGAGATGTATTAACGTTACATTGACAGCAATCAGAACTGTTTAGCTTCTCAAGATTACGTTCTAATTCTCTGGTACTTTCTCGAAATAGTTTTACCTTATCCATCGAATGCCCTCCTATGGATTTAAATGATAAAATCATTAGTTGTATTTGTCAACTAATTTATAATATAAAAAAGCCACATAGCCGTTATAAACAACTACATGGCAATTACGTGGGCATATTCATTAATCATTTTCACTGAAGGGCCTTTTTATCCTGCACATTACTAACAAAAGGAAACTTAATCACCAAATCCTTGTCAATCTCCATCATATTTAGTATTCTGCTAGCAGCTCCAGATGGATGATTAGTACCAGATTCCCATGCTTCAACCGTTTTATCTGATACTCCCATATAACTTGCAAAGGTTTTTTGTGACATTCCTGTAGTATTTCTAATTCTTTTTACATCTTCTGCTTCATACACTTTTACAGGTTCCACAGTAACTTTTTGTCTCTTTAGTATTGGCTTTTTACTAGTTGCATCTTCAATAGCTTCATTAAGGCCTGTCATAATGCTTTCATAAACACTATCATTCATTTCTTGCCACCTCCGAGGCTCTTTTCAAGAATACCTATTGCCTTCTTGATATTATTTCTTTCCTCTTTAGATAGATTATCTTTTTCTTTCTTGCCATATAATCTCCTACTACCATTAATAATATACCCTATCTGATAGGGTATCAACAACTCTCATTTTGAAATCACGATTCTAATAACTCCATAAGCTTATCAGTAAGCGCCTGAAATGCCATTACTATTCCGGTTGTACCTAGTGTCCCCAGATATATTACAAAAGCAATCCCAATATCAATTACAAGTGGCTCCCACATCTGCCATTTGAACATTACCCAAACATTAACAGCAAATATAACCAGCATTACTATGCAGAACAGTCCGAATGCAACCTCTCCAATTTTGTATAGTAGTTCTACCCAGATTCTCAGAAAGAAAAGTATCAGAACCAGTGGGAACAACACCAACTTCATCAAAATCTTTAATATGAACATAGCCCCTCCTCCAGCGTAGAGTGGCTAAAGCTCAGGTCACTCACTTGCTGTTTTTCTTTTGTTTATAAAGTTTGTTACAGTAGACAGCAGCTCTTGAAGCAGATTTAAACTCTTCTACACCGTTTCTTTCAATCACAGCCCTCTCGATGCCTTTGGCATTCCCTTTCTTGACTGCTTCTGTAAACATCTTGCCAAGACGGGATCTGACCTGGGCCGGTGACTCTTTTATCTCGTACTCAATCAGAACATCGTTTACACCTGCGAAGGTCGGAAGATCTGCCAGGACAAATTCTGCTTTCATTGTCTTGGCCTCAGCGATCATGTTGTTGATGGCAAGTGTATAGTCGTAGACAGTTCTTTTGCCGAACCTCTCTTCCAACATATCGCAGATGTAGTAGTTGACTGTTACCTTCTCCTTCTTGGCTGCTTTCTCGATCTGATCATATAATTCCTGTGTGATTGCTAAATTAACTCTTGGCATATCATTGTCCTCCATGAGTGTTGTTTTATGTTCACTTACAGTAAATTATATGAGTGTTGCACAATGTTGTCAATATAACGATTATGTGCCATACATGTTGTGGTTAACTTCTGCCTGGTAGTAACTGCTCATGGTTGAAGGAGCATTAAACAGAGCTGCCAACATGTAGTTCTTGATGTGGGTGATCTTGGTGGTGTTGCTCTTTAGGCAGTCGATTACGTACTCAAGGTGCATGTGGTTGAGCTTTAAGAACTTGGACTTCACCAAATCCTTGGGATACTCATTCTTGGCAATCCAGATTGTCTTCCGGGTGGAAAGAACTGTCTCAAGAATCAAGTCAAAGACTCCCTCAAGATCATCCCTGTATTCCGGATGACGCTCTATCATGGTATCCATATCGAGGTTTTCTCTAAGGATTTCATAATACGCTCTGTAGTCATCATTCAGATCAGCCTCCATCGATGTGATATGATTTGTTATTTTAACTAAGTTAGTATTATTAGTATTAATATAATTAGGGTTGGTTTTTCCCATGTCTAGACCTTGATTTTTCCCATCTCTAGACATTGGTTTTTCAAAGGTCTTGACCTTGATTTTTCCCATGTCTGAAACTTCATCATTTTGTTCAGACATTGGTTTTTCCCGGGTCTGAACTTCTTCTGAATCTTCCTCAACGAAGTCCTTCAGATACAATAAAGCTGCTTTCCCCTGGCCCTGCTTCTTGCGTTCCATGAGCCCTATAGCCTCCAGCTCCTTAAAAAGATTTATAGCCTTATTCTCCTTACAGCCCAGCATTTCCATGGCTTCCTGCTGTGAATATATGATAAATGCCCTATTTTCGCTATCTATCCACTTATTTTTCTGCGAAATTGACATTCTATCCAGCATCAGACCATACAGGATCTTGGCATCAGAGCTCATGTTTCTGAATATCTTATTTGTAAAAAGAAGCTTAGGCAGCCTGTAATAAGCATGCATTTCAGATTCCTGACCATAAAAATAGTCAAATGTTATCTTGTCGCTCAAAGCTCTTTTCTCCTCCATTCAATGACTTTCTACGACTTTCTATGGCGTATAGTGGTGCAATATTTGCACTACCCAATCAGCTGAAATATCTTTTGTCTGTTGAAATTCTTGACGTAGATCTTATTGGGCTTTCCCTTTTCCTGTAGTCGTAATATCAGTCCAATTTCTTCAAGTTCTTTCATACAATCGATTACTGTGTGTCTGGAAAAGCCGATGTCTTCTTCCAATTTTCTCAGTGGATAAAGGATATACACCCGGTTCTGCTCATCATACCAACTATGCCTTTTGGCTTCACGCATTCTGTCAAGAAGCACTGCGTACATAAGCTTGGCTCCGGGGGACAGGGAAGAAAACGCCTTCCCTGTCAGAAGCTCCTTGGGGATCTCCACTGAAGCAAACTGCGCTGACTGCGCACCATAAAAGTATTCCATCATTATTAAGTGTCCTCGCTTTCGTGAGTTCTTTTCCATTCCTCCAGGAGACTGATCATGATCCTTTCGATCTCAGACTGAGAGTAGTAAGCAGGAAAATACTTGTTGAGCTTTCTTTCGTTAAACGTAACTTTCTTCTTGATCTGAGGAGTGGCTCTCTTCTGTATAAGGATGTCTATCATCTGTTCCTGGGTGAGAGAGTCATCATCACGATATTGGCGGAGATCCATGAGCTGTTCCTGCTTAATCATGCCGTTTTCATGGATGTATTCCCAGAGCCATTGCTGGTAGGTGTGGTTGAAATAGGAGATCTCTACTCCAATAGCCACAGCAAGTCTTCCTTCGTCAATCATATCTAAAAGTTTTGGGAGCAAGTATGTGAGCCTTACATATTTGTGTACCTGAGATCTGTGTAATCCATGAGCTTCTCCAGCTTCGTCTCCTGCACGCGACTTCGTCCACTCAGTGGACGAAGTTGTTTTCCCCTGATGTTTCATTGCATCCATCTTCATCTTTAGAGCAAAAGCCTTTTCACTAGGAAGAATCTCTTCCCTCTGCATATTCGCATTAACCATGGCAATAGTCGCATCATCATTGGTCATTTCCTTAATGATTGCAGGAATCTTCCTAAGTCCGGCTCTTTTTGCCGCATGAAGACGTCTGTGCCCTGAGATCATCTCATAATTGCCCTCATCATCCGGCCTTACAAGAACCGGAGTGAGAACACCGCTTTCCTTGATGCTCTCCACAAGCTCATCCATCTTTTCATCATCTACAACTCTGAATGGATGATTCTCAAAGGGATAAATGGTCATAACATCAAGATCTACTGTTCCCTCCATGCTGGGAACTCCCAGAAGCTCATCAATACTAGATAGCTTTACTTTCTGTCCAACTCTTTGTGCCATTGTCCATTACCTCCCTTATGCATATTGTGAGAGAACCCTGCGGATCTCCATCGACGAGCAGAACCTTTTTACCTGCCTGAGCAAGTCCTGTCCCCAGATTTACTGCGGTCGTGGTCTTCGCAACCCCGCCCTTCTGATTAGTGAGTGCTATGATTTTTCCCATTTTACTGTTCCTCCTTTGGCAATCTTCCGAATGTTCCATACTTGCGCTCTGCAAGCTTTGGATGTTTTCTCATGTAGTCCTCTAATATGTGACGATTGATACGAACCATCTTGTCTATCTTGTAAATGGCTCCTGCCTGCTCAGCCAGCCTGCGGAAGGGCTTTTCGCCCATCTCGTAATAGTCCTTTGCCATCCACAGCGTTATGAAATCTCTTTGCATGAATAGCAGGTCTTCATCATCAATCTGGTCTGAAAACTTCCATACGTTTCCGGTCATGTCGCACCTCATTCCTTCACTATCAAAGTTGACGGCTCCCTGAACTGGTCAAGGTAGGCATCGAACCGGTCTCTGTCTATCAGCACATAACCATCGAAGCGAATGATTGCACCCGCTTTTCCTGCAAGCTCCAGGAGCTTCTTGTGCTGGATGGAGTAGACAATCTCTGCATCCTTATACCGCAGGTACTTACGGCGTGTTCTTCGCATCTGTGAACGAATTTCCTCGCGCATCTCATCAGTGATTTCTTCTTCATTTTTCTTCATGTTCATTCCTCCAATCTTTGGTTTTGTGTGTGATAGAGCCTTGCCAAAACAAAAGAGGGACACCTTTTAAGTTTTTCTCTTAAAAAGTGTCCCTCTGGAACTCATAATGAGTATTCAATTGGATTTAAACATCAAGTATATGTCTTTATCTGGAACTACCCTATAAAACCTGACTCTTCATATCCATCCGATTGCCTTCAATACTGAAATCTGATTTGTTGTCAAAACAGTGTCAAATCAGCTCTTTTTGTCAGCTCAAAGCCAGTGTTTTCAAGGCTTTTCCGGATTCAATGATTTAAGCGACGGCCTGTGTAAACATTTAGGCCACTGACAACAAAAATCAAAAACTATTCGGTAGCGTGCGAATTTCTGCGGTGTAAAAGCCCGATTTGTTGTCAATTTGTTGTCAAATCGGTCTTTCTAAATCGCTCAACCCCAGTAAAATCAAGCCTTATCAGGGTTTAATGATTTGAGTGTCGGGACGATATTCCCAGCTGCTTGTACTTCTCATAAATCTTCTTAAATCCTCTTATTTGCTGATGTGCTCTTATTTGAAGCTCACACTGCTTTTTATATACTTTTATCAGTTATGGGTGTAATGGGTGTAACTTGGGTGTATGGGTGGGTGTAAATATTTTGTCTCTCACCCACGGACACCAAACCTAGGATAACACCTATTGATAAAACTATTAGAAAAGGTAGCTATAGTCTTTTACCACAACTACCTTTGAATACGTACACATATCATTTCATAGAATGAAAAAATCAAACCAACGTCGGAAGCTTACACTTATCCATTTTAACTTCATTATTCTCAAGAACGTAGCAGGACGCATAATAGTCCCAATCATCCACATTTGATTTCAAACACAATCCTTCTCCTTCATAATCATGTGTTGAAATACCCAAAAAGCAGAACAAACCTTGCTCCGTTTCTCCGCAACTAAAAACCATATTGTCTTTATATGCGGCTGCAAAATCTTCTCCTATTGCTTTCAGACATGCCTTAAATCCAATTTTTTCTCTATCCATAGCTGCCTCCTAATTAAACAACTCCTCAAACGGGTCAGCATAAAACTTCATCATATTGCCAGTATACCATGAGATTATCACGCTTGATTTCTGTCCTATCCGTCTTAGAAATTCACGATCTTCTCTTGAAGCAGTAAGCTCTATATCCGGATGCGAATGAGCAATAAGTTCATATTTCCCCTGAAGTAATAGTGCTTCCAGATCTTCATCAAAATTTACCTTTGAATGCTCTCCATGGATTAAAATATCATTCCTCTTTCCACGGAGCAGAGCAAATTCATGATCTTCATGAGCCGACAGATATGCCAAATCCTCAATCTCTATGCTGTCTCTCGGAAAAGATGCAAAACTATCTGTAACCGGCGCTCTATTTAGCAAATTCTGTCTATGGGCATTTAATCCTGCTTCCCCTAGCCTCAGCGAATTAAGAGCAACCTGGGTTGACTTTGCGGAATTGATTGCCCCTGACAACATCAAATAATCATTTTCCACCTTTTACCTACTCCTCATTATACCATATCAAAACTATCGTTCTTGAAAACAAACTCTGCGTTCTATAACTCTAATGATTTCTCATAACTTCACTACATCAAGATTATACGACATTTTTTATTAAATGAGTCTTAATTTTCAACAATCGGATGACATGTCGCGTCAAAGCCTAGGATAAGGAAAGGCGATGAGCCCATAAAGATCACCGCCTTTTATATGGAAAGAAAAGAGGAATAAAATAGCGCCATGCATCCGGTTCCATGACCAGACTCATGACGCTATGTATCAGTCTTTCTTATTTTTCTTAATTAAAAATTCCTCGAAGACACTCATCTCCTTCTTCTTGAAATCACTCGTTGCATCCGTGTATATATCGAGAGTAGTCGATATATCGGAGTGGCCAAGGATCTCCTGAATGACTTTTATATTCACCCCGGCTTCGCATAATCTTGTTGCAAAGGTGTGTCTCAGATTATGACAGCTGAAGTTTGGAAGAAGGACAACCTTCTGATTTCCTTTTCTATTATCAAGTACCTTCTGATTACAGTCTCTGATGATTCTCCTAAGGGCTTTGTTCAATGTTCCCTGATTCTGCACATTACCATTCTGATTTACAAAAATAAAATCCGTATAACCATCAACTGTCACCTTACAGTGAATTCCGGTATAATCCTGATACTCTTTTTCCTGGGCAAGAGCCTCTTTCACAGACTGCATCATTGGAATCATTCTCTCACCTTTCTTTGTCTTTGGTGTATTGATTCCAAAATAGCATCCATTATCTGCATGTTGGTAATACACAAGCGTATGGTTTACATCAATAAATCCATTCTCTTCATCAATGTCGTTCCACCTTAATCCTGTCAACTCTCCCACACGGAGTCCCGTGCCAAGCATAAATGAGAATACCGGATACCAGTGATTATACATAGGTGTTACTCTGAGATATTCAAGGAACAGCTCCTGTTCAGCAACAGTAAGTGCTTTTCTCTTTTCTGAACCTAGGTTTCTGGATTGCTTTAATTCCTTCAGTGCCTTATCTCCGATATTATTTCTCAGATAACCGTCCTCCACTGCAACATCAAGAACCTGATGGAGCACGGTATGTATGCTGTCAATCGTTGCTACCTTTAATCCTCTTTCATCAAGCATTTTATTGTAGTATCTGCGGATATCGGATTTCTTCATATTAACTATTCTGTTCTTCCCAATGTCATCTCTGACAAATCTCTCCCAGGTATACATGTAACCCTGATATGTATTATCCTTGAGTCCCTTCTTCATGATTTTCCACAGATCAAATACTTCATTTAAGGTTACGTTTTTAGCATCCGTCCTTATTCCATCATACTTATCTCTCTGGATGTTTTCCTCCTTTTCACGGAGCTTATCCAGGTCGGGTGCATATATGGTTTCACGCTTACCTGTACTTGTCCTCCAGCGATACATATATGTACCATCTTTTCTCTGCGTTTCATTTTCCTTAAGAACTCTCCCGTTAGAGTCTTTTCTTCTTTCCATATTTTGCCTCCTTCACAAAACTAGGTTGATATGCTTTGAAATTAGCACATCAACCTTTTTCACACCATGATGCCGATTATATGGAATATGCCTTTCCGATATATTCATCAAACTGTTTTCTTTTTATAAGTCTCTTTCTTCCGACGAATAAAACATAAGGACATGAATCCTTATCTGTCAGATCCCTTAATTTGTTCTCACCTATATTGTAGAGAGCTGCCGCTTCTTCTACAGTCAGTGTTGGCCTTTCGCAAAGTCTTATGTCGTATGTTTCCATTCTTTCCACCTCTCCCCTTGTTATCAATATTGAGTTGAACTAAGATTGTTTTATCGATATATTTTCTCATAAATTTTTCGTCCAATTCTCCCATATATTCGATCAACCTAGTTTTATCAATTGTCATAATCTGTTCAGCAATCGTTGCTGATTTTTCCTTAAGTCCACCTACACCATCCAGGATTACATGAGTAGGCAGTCCACTGCTTTTGTGGATCTTAGTTGTAATTGGTACTACAGTTACTGTCGGGGAATACTTATTCCCCCTGTTGTTCTGAACAATAAGTACGGGCCTCACCCCCTTCTGCTCAGATCCAACTCCCTCGCCAAGATCTGCAAGATAGATTTCGCCACGCTGGATTTCATTCATACCCATCACCACCTTCTTCTATCTTTATGTAAAGAGGGAGCCCTTCCATATTGGTATACAGAAGGATCACCCTCGTAATTATTCCAGCGAAATTAACGTATCTACTTGTCCTCGACACCCCGATACAATGAATCAGAAGATTCCGGGAAATCATCAGGTGGCTGCAGCACAGCTCCATAGGTTCTCTCCTCCCCGCGGGTCTCGCCGGGCCGCTCCCATTACGTTTAGTTGTGGCTAAGCGGAAGTCTCATTATCCCTGTACTTATCTTCGCCATGCCGGTGCTACCGGCATTCCAGAGGGGCTATCTCGCTCAAGGCGTACCCTTGCGGCTCCACAGTACAGGACTGTACCTGATGAATGACTATTCAGTTTTCAATGTCCGACGAAAGGATTATTTACCCCTTCACTTATTCCCACTGGGAGAGGTCATTCCACAACCTCCAAAATGAAATTTTTTGAAAAAGTTTTTCTGAAGCTATTTCTTCTATATAAATTAATAAAAAAAAGCAGACCACAAGAATCATGATCTGCTGTAATGAAAGCTTCGAATTATTTCTGTTATTCTGTTTTAAGGATTATCCCTTGGTGGCTGTTTGTCAGACATCTGAAACAGACCTCCCTCAGGAATTCTTCATCAGTTCATCGAGCATGGCTGCTGCTTCTCCGACAATATCATTGCATGTTCTTCCGGTTCCTGCCCTTGATGCGATCAGTTCTTTACAGTAAAGACTTCCGTTCTTCTCAAGGAACATCTTCTCATATTCACCGACTTTATCCATCCCAAGCTTCTCAAACATCGCCACAACGCTGAGATACCCGCCGCATTTACCGTCAATGCTTCTTGGCGCAGGCACGCTTTTCTTTGCCTTCTCAGGTGTCACACCTAGTTTTTCAGCAAACGCCATGGCAAGCGAGGCTGAACAGTTATTTCCGTTACGGTGATTCTCTCTGGCTATCTTTTCCATTTCATTCATATATATCCAGTCACTTTCTCTTTTCAAAAACGATTTCAGTGTCACATGAAAGATCATCCCTATAGACATGTCCAAGCCGGTCAAACTTCTTTATCTCATTAGGATCTTCAATCTGGTTTTCAGCCATATACTTCACCATCTCTCCCCTGGCCATCTTGGCATATGTCCCCTTTGTCACAAGCTTCCCATTTACCATCTCGCCAAATGTGATGGTGATGTAACAGTCATCCGGTTTCAGGTATTTTTCAATGCACTTTGAATACTCCTTCGATGCAAGGTTTATTATAACACTGGTACCATCACTTACTTCATCATAGAGCCTGGATCCCCACAGATCATATAAATCCTTATGTCCATTAATTGCTGCCTTAGCCTGCATCTCAAGCCTGTATGGCGTAACTCCGTCCATCGGTTTCAGCACACCATAAAAACCTGAAAGAATTCGAAGATGCTCCTGCACATAATCAAAGCTTCTGTCTTCAAACACCGCAGGTGCCATATATTGAAACGCGATTCCTTCATATGAAAGTATAGCCGGTGTCAGCCTGTTACGAAGATCCATCTCTTTAATACGTTTATAATTCTGCTCAGCAATCTTATCATTACATCCCCACAGTTCTTGTAATTCAGAATGTGACTTATTGCAGAGCCACTCAAGTATTTCCTCCGTCTGGTCAATAAATACCGGAAGTCCCTGACACTCAAGTTTATCCGTATCCACATTCATTTTCTTTGCAGGTGAAAGAATAATCCTCATCACAGTTCTCCAAACATTTTTTCAGGTCCATCGGCTGATTTCATTTTCCCTAGCTTTACATAGCCGGTATGTATGCTGCAATAACCGCTATCACTAAGGCAGGCAGCATATTAGCCACTCGCACTTTCTTGCCCCAAACAAGGTTAACACCAACGCAGAAGATCAGTATGCTTCCGATAAGTGACAGATACGAAACAGCCATATCAGTCATAATAGGTGATACCAGTCTCGCCAGCAGAGTTATCGACCCCTCAAGCAAAAACACCGGTATTACAGAAAAAGCACACCCTTTTCCCATAGATGCTGTCATAATGGCTACTATTATAAAATCCAGCACAGCCTTTACAGCAAGCGTTGAATAATCTCCGCTGATTCCATCCTGTATTGAGCCTACAATAGCCATAGCCCCTATGCATACCGTAAGCGATGCAGTCACAAAAGCGTTTACAAATTCCGAATCCTTGCCATTACCACTTTTTATTTTAAGCCATTCCCCAAAACGCTCAAAGGCTCTTTCTATTCCAATCAGTTCCCCTATAGCTGTTCCTATGGCAAGGCATAGAACTACAAGCATGGATCTGCCACCCACGAGTGCATTGTTCTCAACTTTCATCATACCCTCCATAGCACCTGAAATTGCTATAAAAAGGGTACTTATACCACATACCTTACAAAGTGCATCCTGCTGATCTTCTTTAAATAACTTCCCTGTTATATTTCCAAGGAAACCGGCAGCAACTATAGCTGCACTGTTTATTATTGTCCCCAACATTATCATGTTCTTATATTTCCTTTTTTTCATTTTTCTCCTGATATTTTATGAATAATTATACTCATGAAAAAGGCAGGACACAATTCAAAGGAAACTGCATCCTGCCGCTTGTTATTATTATCTATTAGATGCATCTAACTTCTCTTCCGATGCCTTTTTCCTGTCAATCATTGCTCCGACCATCATACCTACAAGCATTCCAAGTCCTGTTCCAAGACACATACCTGTCGACACTTTTCCGGATAAGAGATAACTTGCTATACATCCAACTGCAACTCCTATACCCATCCCCCAGCTCTGTCCAAGTACCATGTATCTGTGCCTGGCTCTGTTCTTTTCAAGCTCTTCTTTATTCTTTTCCGACATCTCCTTGACGTTTTTGGAAGTTGCTACACCAAACAAAAGGTATGCAGGCGCAAGTACTCCGATCAATACAATGCATAACCAGATTTTAGGTGTCATATTTTCAAGTCTCCTCCTTTAAGTTATCCTTACAAGCTAGATTATAATCAGGGTTCCTTCCAGAAAACAGAGAAAAAGTGGTGAAATAGAGCAGCATAATTTGTTCATAGGTCAAATTCTCTTCTCAAACCTAAAGAAAAAATCTGAACCATCATCTCCATCCGGAGCACTAGGATCCTTATGCTTTGGATTATAAAATTCCACTGCCGCAAAGCCAAGACGGTTTATATAAAAATGCAGATTTCTTGTATCAAAGTATGGCGTGCACGTCTCCCAGAGCGTAACCTCAGGATGTCCCGTCTCAATAGCATTCCAGATTTTCTGACCTATACCCTTACTCTGAATACCACTTTTCACATACAGAAAATCCAAGTGACCATGATTGCCATTTATTACAATAATAGCTCCACCTGAAAGCTCACCATTCACAACTGCCTTATAAGCTACCATTCCCTTTGTATTCAGTGATTTATCTATATGTGACTCCGGCAATATTTCCTCTTCCGGATCATCTTCCCATTCCGCAGCACCACGCTGGAACGCCTCCTGCATATCATGTTTGAATATTGATATGTCCGCATCCTCTAATGGTAATAATTCGAAACTCATTTATTTTTCTCCCTATTGTTTTGGGTCTTTAACATGCATTGTCGCTGTCCGCTTTCTTTTATCAGCATGAGATTTTTTGTTGTATTCACTGATATTATATTTCTTTTTTATCTCTCGCATGCCGTCAAAAACAACGTGTTCCACTTTTTTCTTCCCCATTATTGCTCCCCGTTAAAAGTTCTGTTGATAATTAGTCTCTTGTCATAATTCGTAAAACATTATTGTTTCACAGGACATGATAGTAAGGACAGATATTCTCAAAAGTTCCATCCTTCATACGAAACCCGCCTGGTATTGTCCCGAGTTGAACAAAACCAAGTCTTTCATATAGATGTCTGGCATGGATATTACTCTCGACAACAGCATTGAACTGTAATACTCGAAACCCCAGTTCTTTGGCTTTTCCCAAACAATCCGTTACAAGTTTTTCCCCTATATGCTTTCCACGACACTTTGAGCTTACCGCATAGCTGGCATTACAAATATGCCCACATCTGCCTACGTTGTTGGGATGTAAAATATACAGTCCTACTATCTTTCCATTGTCTTCAGCCACACCCGTATAGCTCTGTGATCTAAAAAACTCTTTCCCGGATTGCTCGTCAAGCATGTCCTCTTGAGGAAATGCAATCCCGTCTTCAACAACCTCATTCCAAATATCTATCATCTGCCGTAGGTCTTTTTCCTCATATTTTCGAATTATCATTTCAAATACACCTCTTCAATTATGTTGATACAACAGATCACAAGCTCTACTTCAAATGCCACATCTCTCCGTTTGGCATCTGAATTATATCTCCTGGAAGCGTCTCGATCACATCTCCGGAAAGGTTCCTGACGATAATCTCCTCCCAATATCTGTAATCAACGCCTTCGCCTTCTTCATACCACCTGCCAAAAAACAGTTTTTCTCCGTCCCTCATGAAAAAGGTGTCATGATCTCCCATTGAAAGGATGAGTTTTTCCGGCCAGACAATATCTAATTCGTTTCCGCATTGCCTTGAAAGCATAAGCGGTGTAGTATGCAGCTGTAAATTGTAACAATCCTTTACTGAAGAAAGCGGAATTTCCTCATGAATACTTACATGATAATCATTGCAATTGAATCTCATTATCCGGATCATTTCTTTCGGAAAATCCACATCGATTATAAAAATTCCGTTCTCAAAAAATACCGGTATATCACTATAGTGCCCTTCCGTCTTTGGCACAGGAACATAAACCTGCCCATCAGGATAATGCACCAGACATAGCTTTCTTCCCTTTACTTTATAACCCTCACGAAAAACTTCCTCTGCCTCATAAAGGTCCCCGTGCTCATAATCCATGCCATAGTACCACTCACTTGTGGCTCCATTAACTGGCTCAATATAAGTAATTCCACCAGTCTCTATCCTCTTAATATCCATCATAATCTATAGTCTCTTTCCCATCTCAATTCTCATGTTGTGCTCTTCCGGGCCTTCATTAGAATAGGCATATCTGTCAAATCCTATAAGCTCGAAGCCGTTCTTTTTATAGAACAAAATCGCTTTTGAATTGTAGCTCTGTGTTTCCAGGACAGCCATTCTCGCACCGCTATCTACAGCCACTTTCAAAATTGTTTCAAGAAGTGCAGTCCCTACACCTTGGCTACGAAGTCCCACATCAAACACACAGATATTTGATATTCTGTATCTGTTATTCCACGCTTCCAGAAATCCTTCTACAAAGCCTATAAGAACATCTCCTTCAAATGCTCCATAAGCTACCGGATTGTCTAGCCATTCCGACAGCATATCATCTTCAAGCGGCTCCACAATCTCGTTATCCGCTTCTATCCATTCCACAGAAAAGCCGTCATCTGCAGGCTCTATAGACAGGTACTTGTTTGACCGGACTTCTGCTTTATATCGTTTTCCGTTGTATTCATCATAGCCAAGTTGTCTTATTGTCATCTATTCTCCCAGTCTTCTTTCCTCTCTTTATCCATCAATCCTGTCAGATCTAAGAATTGCATACCAGCTGGAATCATTGATCCCCTGATTGTTGATATCTGAGCTACGTAGCGTGCCCTCATATTGCATTCCACATTTCTTCATGACCATACCGGAGTGAGGGTTATTAACATCATGCCTTGATTCAATACGATTTGCTTCCACCTTATCAAAAAAGAAATCTATAACAGCATTTAAAGCTTCAGATGTAATCCCCTGATGCCACCATGCTCTTCCAATGCAGTAACCAATGTGGATCATATTTATGTTTTCTTTCATACCGACGGCGGAGATACTGCCTATTGGCTCATCTATTTCTTTCAAGACAATAGCCCACTGATAGTACTTTTTATCCTTATATGAATCCACCCACTGCCTCAGTAGATTCCTTGTTACATCAACAGTTCCATGAGGCGGCCACGTTAGAAACTTCGTGACCTCTTCATCATTTGCCCAGTTCAAGAACATAGCATCAGCATCTTCAACTTTGAATTTCCTCAGTATCAGTCTCTCGGTCTCAATTGTCTGTGTCCCGCAATGCCTCATTTTCATACATCCTCCGTCAACAAAACATAGTTTCACTATATCAGAAAAAAAGCCTTTTTACAGTAAATACCGTCAAAAGGCTTTTTCAGATAATTTAAAAAACCACTTGTCTTACAAGTCTGTTACAGTGTTTTTGCAAATTCCCTTATCTCGTTCATCTTGGCTTCGGATTTGTTCTCGTCCCCATTAGCAGTAATTACGCCTGCTGCCTCAATACCTGCATATCCCATGTATGCCTTATATTGGGCAATCGCAGCATCATATACACCGGGAGATCCTGAACTGAGCAGAAGAACTGTCTTCTTTGCTTCAGGCTTGCCAATACAGTAAACTCTCTGGATAGCAGCCTCCATCTGCGCTGTCATGGTGAAGTAATAGATTGGAGATGCAAAAACTATGGTTAATCCCCATTTATAGTGGGTAACAACATTTCCTTATTATTGATTCCTGCTTGGAAGTGTAGCTGTGTGGCAATGGTATATCAAGGGAGCTTCGCTCCATTGTGTGGAAACCCTTGACATACCATTGCCACACAACTACAGGGCACCCAAGGAATCAATGAATAAGAGTGCTACGCCATAGTTATCACCGCTTCAATATCCAGATCACTGCAGTTCAGGTAGATCATTGTTTTGAAAT
Source organism: Butyrivibrio sp. INlla16 (assembly GCF_900104155.1). Classification (GTDB taxonomy): domain Bacteria; phylum Bacillota; class Clostridia; order Lachnospirales; family Lachnospiraceae; genus Butyrivibrio. Next base: position 82 of record NZ_FMYB01000048.1, on the reverse strand, counting down.
ATTCAGTATTCCTGAAACCGCGGGCTCTGCGTTTTACATTCTGTATGATACTGTTCATACCTTCCAGTATTGCGTTTGTAAA
>NZ_FMYB01000038.1 GCF_900104155.1 Butyrivibrio sp. INlla16 | reverse complement strand
GTATGATGATTGAGTCTAACATCAAGAAGATGGGACGTCTGGAACTGTTGTATACCTGCTTGTCAAATCTTGTAGCAAGCCTTAAACGAGGCGGTTACAATGACAAGATCAAAGGGTTGGAAGCTTATGCGGATCCTAACAACAGAAACCGTGTTGTGTATTACGAAAAGGAAATTCCTCAGTCAGAACGGATTCAAAAAGTAATCGATGATGCTGTTCAACTCCTTCCAACATGTAAGGAAAGCCACGGAGAGACTACTGACTATCAGCTCCTTGAAAGGGCGATCTCAGAGCAGACAAAGGATGATGGCAATGGTCATATCATTCCAAAAGATAAGGGCGAGATGGATGCAACTATTCTTCAAAATCCAGCTGATCCGGAGGCGACTTTCAGAAGCAAGGCTGGTAAAGAACACCGCGGATATGTCGCCAATATCACGGAAACTGTTAGTGAAAACGGATCCATTATCACAGACTACCAGTATGATGTAAATACTAGAAGTGATGCCTCATTCATCAAGGAATACATAGACAATCAGGAAGAATCTCCCGAAGCTGTCGCACTCATAACCGATGGGGCTTATGACAGCCATGAGATAAAGATGCAGGCAGCTAAAAAGGGTATTGCAGTTTTTTAACTGGTCTTATTGGTAAACAACCAAAACCAATACTGGCTGACTTTGAGATTACGGCTGAAGGCACGGTATCAAAGTGTCCTGCAGGAAATGTCCCAAAGAGCAGTTCTCATATAAAGCAGACAAACTGTTCTCGTGTATCATTCCCAAGAGAAACATGTGAAAACTGTCCTCACCAACGGGAATGCAATCCCCAGTTGAAGAAGTGAACTGCCACAATGACCATATCATTAAACTCCAGAAACCGTTTGTTAGGATCATTGGAGATTATGGATGATGATACACGCAGTAAAATCAGCAGAATCAGGAATGGTGTAGAAACATCTCCATCAATCCTCAGAAATAAATATGGTGTTGATAAAATGCCTGTCCGTGGAAAGCTAAAGGCAAAATATTGCTTTGGCTTTAAGGTTGGTGCGCAAAATTTTGCCAAACTGATGCGATTTGTTAATGGCAAATCGAAATGCCGGGCATTGGTTCCAGGATGATGACAATAAAGAGGGGGACTATGCCTCCTCAATAAAGAAAACCGTCGTCAAACATAGTTTTATTCAGTTATCAATGTTCAAAAAATATGTCAAGGTCACGTATAAATGTGACTTTTGGCACCTACATCATAATATTGCTTGCAATAGGCAGTAGTGCATCAGGTGAAGTAGTTAGGAATCTACAGGAAAAAGGGTTTGGGAAAATATATCTTTGCGAGGATTGGGAAAGCGCCAACGATGCGGTGAAAGAGCAGGTTTTCTGTGATTATATTCAAAAAAAGAGCATCGATTTGTCAGGCGAATATATAGATTTAGCCAATCATAAAATTCTCAATCCGCTGAAGCACCCGAGAGTATACAGACAAATGCTGACGGGGACGTTTTTTTCGGAAATAATTGTTCCGGGAATGTATAATGACGATAAGTATGGGAATTTGCAGCAGCTTGATGAGATAAAGAGCAGAATCGGTGGAGCGAAATGTGTTCTGGATATCGGAGCATGTGCCGGACTGTTTTCTATTATGGTGTCCGGTATTGCTGAAAATGTCTGGGCCTTTGAACCGTCAGAGGCTATAAGATTTTACTTGATAAAGAATACGGAGCTTTGCGGAAATGTTCATGTGGAATCGTTTGGTATTTTAAATGAAAAAGGTAAAAAGACTTTTTATGATGTTTCGGATTATCCAAAGTACAGCGGGTTTGTAGAACGCGATGGCGCTGTTCCATATCAGGTAATGACAACTAATGTGGATTACTGGTGTGAAGATATGGGAATTAAACCGGATGTTATAAGGATAGATGCTACGGATTGTCTGGTTGAAATAATGGACGGGGCTAAAAATACAATTAAAGAATATGACCCTGTAATTATTATAGGGACTAAAATAGTTGATGTTTAAAGAAGTGTTGCAAAAGTGGCATGTGGAGATGTTATGAGTAATTGGCAGATAATGCATGACAATAGAATTATTGCTGAGATAGCGGATAATGGTATTGCAAAAGTGCATAATTCTGCCTTTATGCCTTTTGATCTGTGGCTGGAAGAAGCAACTGATGTAGATACTCTTGTTAATAATCTTACCAATTTTTATTACTGGTGTGCATCAAGGGTTTTGACATTAGACCGTGAATATGCAAAGGAAATACTAAGCAGTATAGGGGCGCAGCAAGGTACAACTGATAAGGAGAGGGCTAAGGTTGCGCTTTCTTACCACTGTTTATCTCTTAAAGATATTTATTGGGTGAAACCGGATGATGAAGAAGTCTCCTTCGATGATATAAATATTTACGATAATCATTTAGATAATGCGTTTGTCGATTTGTCATTAAGGGGCAAAGCCATGACAGTGGATAATGCGCACCTAATAGCGGATGATATTTCGACAAGCGGAGTATGCCCTAAGGCTTGGGTCAGGAAAGCGGACGGATTTTGGCTATATAAAGATGGCGATATTCAAAATGTGGAGAATGAGATTTTGGCTAGCAAAATTTGCAGATGCTTCAAGTGCAATCAGGTTTTGTATGAAAAAGAAAACTTTGATGGAGACATCGTTTCTGTCAGTAAGATAATGACTAGCAAGAAATATAGTATTGCGACCAGAGCAGCATTTGATATTTATGCGGTTAATCATGAAATGGATCCGATTGATGAGATTATAAGACTGGATGGATACGGATATTATATGATGAATATTCTTGACTACCTGGTGGGAAATACGGACAGGCACTGGGAAAACTGGGGATTACTGATTGATAATGAGACCGGAAAGGCATTACGGCTGCATGATCTTATGGATTTCAACCAGGCATTCAAAGCATATGATAATGTTGATGGTGCTCTTTGCCAGACAACGCTTCCCAGAAGAATAACTCAGAGACAGGCTGCGATAGAGGCGGTAAATGAAATCGGAATGAATCGGATAAGCGAGGTTGATCCTGTATGGTTTGAGGGTAGAAACAATGACTATATGATGTTTATGGAACGTATGAATATCTTACAGAGCTATGCTTAAGGTCTTGATGAGTCTGAATGTTACTGTGATGCCATATTAATGAGGGAAAAACAATGAAGGTTGTATTACTTGCCGGCGGAGAAGGAACCAGATTTTCTGAGGAGTCCGGGTATAAACCAAAACCCATGATTGAGGTAGGAGGTATGCCTATTATCTGGCATATCATGAAATACTATTCTCATTTTGGGTATAACGAGTTTGTAATCTGCGCAGGCTACAAGCAGCATATTATCAAGAAATGGTTTGGGGATTATTTCCTTTATACTTCTGATGTCACCTACGATCTGGCTGACACCTATAGTATAGAATTCCACGATATACATAGAGAGCCCTGGAAGGTAACCGTGGTTGATACCGGGCTTAAGACGATGACAGGTGGAAGACTTAAGCGGATTCAGAAGTATATTGGCGATGAACCTTTTATGATGACCTACGGTGATGGCGTATGTGATGTCAATATCGATAAACTGGTGGAATTCCATAAGGATCATGGGAAGATAGCTACGCTTACTTCAGTAATGCTCGATCAGGAAAAGGGAGTTCTTGATATTGCTGAGAATAATTCGGTTCGCGCTTTTAGAGAAAAAAGAATTACAGATGCCAGACCGATCAATGCCGGATACATGGTGTTACAGCCTGATGTTTTTAAATATATCGAAGGAGATTCTACTGTTTTTGAAAAGGATGTCCTTGAGAGGCTTGCCGGCTTGGGTGAATTGATGTCATATAACCACAAAGGTTTCTGGCAATGCATGGACACGAAACGTGAGCACGACGTTCTTGAGGGCATGATCGCCAGAGGTGAAGCACCCTGGATGAAGTGGGAAGACACTCATGGTGATTTAAGTTCCGGTGGGAGAGATGATGTCTGATCAGGAAATGATGAAAAAGCAGATACTTGATATGGTATCTGAATATGCAAAAAAATATCACACAAAATCCGATGAATTCCATGAGGGAGACAGGATTCCGTACGCATCAAGAGTTTATGATGAAAAGGAGATGGTTAACCTTGTGGATTCCGCATTGGAATTCTGGCTTACTTCCGGAAGATATACGGACGAGTTTGAGAAGAAGCTCTCTGAGTACCTTGGCGTGAAGTTCTGTTCTCTTGTTAATTCCGGATCTTCTGCAAATCTTGCTGCCTTTATGGCATTGACATCTCCGCTTCTCGGAGAGCGAAGGGTTCGTAGAGGCGACGAAGTCATAACGGTTGCCGCGGGGTTTCCGACAACTGTAGCGCCTATAATTCAATACGGCGCGGTTCCTGTTTTTGTTGATGTTAAGATTCCTGAATGCAATATAGATGTCGCGAGGCTTGAAGAGGCTTTGTCCGAAAAGACGAAGGCTTTAATGATTGCGCACACTCTTGGTAATCCATTTGATCTTGCTGAGGTTAAGAGTTTTTGCGAAAAAAATAATTTGTGGCTTGTGGAGGATAACTGTGATGCCCTGGGCAGCAGATATTCCATTGAAGGCGGGATGCGTTTTACAGGCACAATCGGAGACCTTGGAACCTCGAGTTTTTATCCGCCTCATCATATGACAATGGGCGAGGGCGGAGCAGTCTATACTGACAATCCGCTCCTTCATAAAATTGTGAGATCCATGAGAGACTGGGGGCGCGATTGTGTATGCCCTTCCGGTAAAGATAATATGTGCGGACACAGGTTTGATGGGCAATATGGGGAGCTTCCAAAGGGGTATGATCACAAGTATGTCTATTCGCATTTCGGATATAACTTAAAGGCCACGGATCTTCAGGCGGCCATCGGCTGTGCGCAGCTTGATAAGATCCCGGGATTTGTGGAGAAGAGAAAGCATAATTTTGAGTTCCTGACAAAGCTCCTGGAGGAAGGCGGCTCGGAAGATAAGATGATTCTTCCGGTTGCTACTAAGAATTCAGAACCCAGCTGGTTCGGCTATCTTATGACCTGCAAAGAGGGCGTGGACAGGAATAAGGTTGTGCAATTTGTTGAGGAGCGCGGCGTTCAGACGAGGATGCTCTTTGCGGGAAATCTCACTAAACATCCGTGTTTTGATGAAATGAGAACAACTGGGGATGGCTATAGAGTTGCCGGTTCTCTTGAGAATACAGACAGAATTATGAAGGACAGTTTCTGGGTTGGACTGTATCCCGGAATGACGGATGAGAAGCTGGCTTATATGGCGAAAGTGATACTTCAGGCTGTTTTATGATATGAAGATGTTGGGACGTGCCTATGAATGCTGAAAATCTTAAAGCTATAAAGGAATTCTACTCCGGGAAACGGGTTCTTGTTACCGGGCATACGGGTTTTAAGGGGAGCTGGATGTGCGCTGTGCTTCGCCATCTCGGAGCGAATGTGTACGGCTATGCCCTCGAGCCTATGGGAGATCCGAAGCTTTATGATATTTTGGGTACTTGTCATGATGTGAAAAGTGAGATTGGGGACATTCGCGATCTTGATAAGCTGAAGAAAGTTTTTGAGAGTTTTTCTCCTGAGGTTGTCATTCATATGGCGGCACAGCCTATTGTGCGCGAATCCTATAAAGATCCCGTTAATACCTATTCGACCAATGTGATGGGAACGGTGAATATTCTGGAGTGCATGAGACTGTTTTCAGAAAAGGTAAGTTTCTTAAATGTCACTACTGACAAGGTCTATGAGAATTCGGAGCGCCCTGATCATGCTTTTTGTGAGGATGAAAAGCTGGACGGCTATGATCCCTACTCGAATTCAAAGAGTTGTTCGGAATTAGTGACTCATTCCTACGAGAAATCATTTTTCAAGGATAATAAGAATATACAGATATCTACTGCACGCGCAGGAAATGTCATCGGCGGCGGGGACTTTGCTGCGGACAGGATAATTCCGGATTGTGTGAGAGCGACGATAAAGGGTGAGAGCATCGCTGTCAGAAATCCTGTTTCCACAAGGCCGTATCAGCATGTGCTTGAGCCTGTTTTCGCATATCTGCTCATAGCTATGAAACAGGCGGAGAATCCTGAGCTGGCAGGCTCCTTTAACGTTGGGCCTGATCCGGAGTCTTGTGTGACTACGGGCGATCTTGCGGACAAGTTTGTAAATAGCTGGGGAGAAGGTGCGTCCTGGAAGGATTTATCAGAGATGAATGCGCCTCACGAGGCAGGTTTTTTGCAGCTTGATTCTTCAAAGCTAAAAAGTACTTTTGACTGGGAACCTAAGTGGCACATCTCAGAGGCGATAGACAGGACTGTCATCTGGTACAAGGTCTGGGATTCGGGCGAGGATATGCGCGAGTTTACTGATGATCAGATCAGGGAATGGATGGGATAGTCCTTACAAAAGTGGAAAACCCCATTTTTTATCTTTGTTATTTTTGCTAATAGCCTCCCATACAAGCTTGTGATAATATTGTACTCATCGGATGTGATTCTTTTAAATGCTCCGATGATGGTGGGACCTCCAACAATAGTTATTTTAGGAGGAAAATATAATGTCATTGAATGACAAAGATTTAAAAGCAATTGCAAAAATAGTTAAGGAAAGTATTTCTGGTTTAGAACAGGATGTATCAGGACTTAAGGAAGATGTATCAGGTCTCAAGCAGGATGTCGTCGGTATAAAGGGACGCTTGGATGAGCATGATAAGCGTTTTGACAGGATTGAAAGTGACCTCACCTGTATTGAGAGTGACCTCACCTGTATTAAGAGTGACCTCACCTGTATTAAGGTTGATCAGCTCGAGAATAATGTTATTAGAAGGCTGAATACTATTGAGGCGTGCTATCTGGATGCATCTAACAGATATATAAAGAATAGCGACAAATTCGAAAATGCAATAACCGATATTGACATAATGAAACGTGCTATTCAGAAGAATTCAGCAGATATACTTGAATTAAAGAAATTACAGCAAGCTTGATATGCAGGGGGCTGTCGCAATGAGCGGCAGCCCTTTTTGGCTTTAACCTCATTTAACCTATAGACACTAGGGTTAATTGGGGTTAAAATTATTTTAGAGGTTAATGATTATGAGTAGTTATAATGACAGTTTTGAACTAAATAAGAAGATTAGTGAACTTCCAAGGGGCTATGTTACGCAGAAGAAGATCAACGAAAAAATATATAATTATCATCAATGGAAGGATGATAATGGAAAGATGCATTATGACAGCGTGAGTGAAGAGGACGCTGCAATTCTTCGGAAGCAGATTGAGCTTAGGAAAGAACTTCAAAAGAGTCTTAGGAGTCTCGGAAAAGCTGAAAATGGGCATAAGGGACACTATCTGATGGAAGCTGGTGTGGCCTATGGAAAGCCTGAAGTTTCTAATGACTTTGATTTTGAAGTGAATGCCATGTATGGAAGCTCGCTAAGAAATATGGCAGATGCTGCTAAAGGGCTTAAGAAAAGGGACTGCTATGGGATATTGGAAAAGTATATCTATGGAAAGCAGTCTGATAAAGTCTGCCTGATTTATGGCCTTCGTCGTACAGGTAAGACGACTCTTTTAAGGCAGCTCTTTCTAGGCATGAAGGATGCTGATTTCACTAAGTCGTTATATATTAAGGCGACGACAGCAGATACGATGGCTGAAATGAATAAGGCTATGAAGCTGGCAGTAAAGGGCGGATTTAAATATTTGTTTATTGATGAAGTTACTCTGATAAGTGACTTCATTGATTCTGCGTCGCTCTTTTCGGATGTCTATGCTGCGCAGGGACTAAAGATTATATTGTCCGGAACGGATTCTTTGGGATTTTATTTTGCTTCCAATGAAGAGTTATACGATCGTGCTGTTATGGTACACACAACATATATTCCATACAGAGAGCATGCCAGGCTATTAGGGATAACTAGTATAGATGACTATATTCGATATGGCGGAACATTAAAAGCGGGTGAACTTAGGTTTGGAGATGATGAGGATTTTGAGGAGGCATCTTTCAGAGATGATGAGAGCACCAGACGTTATATTGATACGGCGATATGCAAGAATATCCAGCATTCGCTGGCATGTTATGAAGAGGGGACTCATTTCAGGAATCTGAAAAGGTTATATGATGCCCATGAACTCACTAATGTCATCAATCGTATTATTCAGGATATGAATCATGATTTTACCAAGGAAGTCATTCTGAAGGAGTTTGTTACAAGGGACATTAGGTCATCTGCACAGATGCTTAGAAGTGCAAGAGAACCTGAGAAAAGAACGGATGCGCTTGATGAGATAGATACATCTGATGTCATAAAGAAGTTGAAAGGGATTCTTGATATAAAGGAAAATGAGGAACTCTCAGAGATCATTTCTGAAGCGGTATTAACTGAGATCAAAGAGTATTTGAAAGCTTTGGATTTAATCGAATATATAAAAATTGAATCCAATGCTGCTGGTACAGGTGACCTTTGGCGTACAATTTTTACTCAGCCTGGAATGAGGTACTGCCAGGCACAGGCTCTTGTGTATTTAATTATGAGAAATGAGGAATTCAAAGCGCTTAGTGAACGCGAAAAACTGCTTATTTCAAGTAAAATCCTTGAAGATGTACGGGGGATAATGCTTGAGGATATTGTCCTCTTAGAGACACAGAAGGCTCTGGGGAAGAATAAGCGGGTTTTTAAGCTCCAATTTGATGTCGGCGAGATTGATATGGTCATTTATGATCAGGAAACCGACAGCTGTGAATTGTATGAAATAAAACATAGCAGTGAACGTGCAGATAATCAGTGGAAGCATCTTATGGATGAGAAGAAACTGGATCACATTAGGACGATATATGGAATGATTGAAAAGAGATGTGTTCTATATTCCGGAGAGACAGAGGTACTTTCAGATGGCAGAGAATATAGGAATGTTGAGGAATATTTATCTGAAATGTGACGCTGATTAAGAAAGGTCGGATGTTCACGTTATACGAAATATCGAGTATAATATATCTTAGGAATATATTGATTTGTTAGCACCAGTCTCTCGGAGGAATCCACATGGAAAGCATAGTTATGATCGGTGGCGGCGGGCATTGCAAGTCGGTGATTGATGCAGCGCTCAGGTCCAGGAAGTTCGAGAAAATCTTCATAACGGATGTCAATCTAAAGCCCGGGGATAATATCCTTGGCTGCGAGGTTGTGGGCGGAGACGATAAGTTACCCGAGCTTTTAGCTGGAGGCGTTAAGAATGCATTTATAACTGTGGGATTTGTTAAGCCGAGCGGCCTTAGAAGTAAGCTGTTTTTCATGGCGAAGGATATGGGCTTTTCTTTTCCAAATATAATTGATCCCTCCGCGGTGGTAGCTGCTGATGCAAAGCTTGGAAGCGGGATATTTGTTGGGAAAACTGCTGTGATAAACGCAGGAGCCTCCGTTGGGGATAACGCAATAATTAACACGGGGGCTATAGTGGAACATGATTGCAAAATCGGTGATTTTGCGCATGTGGCGGTTGGAACCAAGGTGTGCGGCGAGAGCAAAGTTGGTGCTAATTCACTGATCGGAGCAGGTGCAACGATTCTCCAATGTGTGGAAGTTGGAAATGATGCGATTATCGGTGCAGGATCAGTGGTTATAAAAAATATCGGAGCATCCTGCACGGCGGTTGGAGCTCCGGCCAGAATACTTAGAAGATGGAACTAGTCTGTAATCATATCTTATGAGGGATAAGCATTGGCGGATAAAGTATTAATAATTGCTGAGGCGGGCGTAAATCATAACGGTTCTTTGGAACTGGCAAAAAAGCTTGTGGATACCGCTAAGGAATGCGGCGCGGATATAGTTAAATTCCAAACGGCGAAGCTTTCAAGCCTGGTGTCCAAAAGCGCGCCTATGGCAGAGTATCAAAAGAATAATATAGGTAAGGAAGAATCTCAGAAGGATATGCTCTCAAAACTCCTTCTGCCTTTTGATGATTTTATTACACTTGCGAACTACTGCAAGGAGGTGGGAATAAAGTTCCTGTCTACGCCATTCGATATAGAGAGTATAAGGTTTCTTGATCCGCTTCTTGATATATGGAAGATTCCATCCGGAGAGATAACCAATTATCCATACCTTGTAGAGATAGCTAAGACTAACAAGGATATGATTCTCTCGACCGGAATGTGCACCATGGATGAGGTTGCGGATGCAGTGAAGGTACTTAAGGAAAACGGGACAGGGAAACTGACCATACTTCACTGTACAACAAATTACCCAACACCGATGAAGGATGTGAATCTGAAAGCGATGCTTGCACTAAAGGAGAAGTTTGGATGTGATGTCGGATATTCGGATCATACACAGGGAATAGAGGTTCCGATAGCGGCAGCAGCACTTGGCGCAACGGTTCTGGAGAAGCACTTTACACTGGACAGGAATATGGAAGGTCCGGATCATAAGGCGTCGCTCGAACCTGATGAACTAAGGCAGATGGTCCTTTCTGTCAGGAATATAGAGATGGCTCTTGGCGATGGAAATAAGCAGCCTACCGAAGCGGAGCTTAAGAATAGATTAGTGGCAAGAAAGAGCATAATTGCTGCAAAAGAAATAAAGACCGGTGATATTTTTTCAGAAGATAATCTTACCACCAAGAGGCCAGGCAGTGGCATCTCACCCATGAGATGGAATGAAGTCATAGGGCAAAAGGCGAAGAGGGATTTTAAAGAGGATGAGCTAATCGAACTATGAAAACCATAACAATCATTACCTCCACAAGAGCTGAATATGGTCTTCTTCGTCCTTTGATAAAAAGGCTTCTTGATGATGGAAAGGTGTGTCCTAAGGTTGTGGCTACCGGCGCACATCTGCTTAAGGAATTCGGCGAGACAGTCAAGGAAATCGAGAAGGATTCCTCAGAACTTGGTTTTGAGATAGATGAAAAAATAGATATTTTTGATGGAGTAAAAGGCGACAGGCCTGTAGATATTTCAAGGATAATGGGGCAGGCGGTTACGCTTTTCGGAGAGTATTTTGATAGAAAAAGATCTGATGCGATAGTGGTTCTTGGAGACAGATATGAGATGTTATCTGTTTGCAGTGCTGCCATGAATGCGAGGATTCCGATTATTCATATACACGGCGGCGAAACCACGCAGGGTGCTGTGGATGAGGCGGTAAGGCACAGTATTACGAAGATGAGCCAGCTGCATTTCACATCAACGGAGGAGTACAGAAAAAGAGTTATTCAGCTGGGAGAGAATCCCTCAAGAGTATTCAATGTCGGCGCTCTTGGTGTTGAGAATGCATGCAAAGCGGATATCATGGCGCGAGATGAGCTTGAGAAGAGTATTAATAGTGCCAGATTGAATGTGGCTGAAAGGTCGCAAAAGGGAGCAGTAATACTTGGTGATAGATATGCTGTCGGAACTTTCCATCCGGTGACTCTTGAAGATGATAGTGCGGAGCAGCAGACAAATGAGCTACTGGCAGCTGCCCAGCAGTATTCGGATATCACTTATCTTTTTACAAAAGCGGGAGCAGATGCCGGAGGCAGGAAGGTGAACGAGATCCTTGCGAAATATGCTGCTGAGCATGATAACTTCTATCTTGTAGATTCGCTGGGAATGCGCAGATATTTAAGTGCTGTAAAAGGTGCACTTTTTGTAATCGGTAATTCATCAAGCGGAATAATTGAAGTTCCGTCTTTCCATGTGCCTACGATAAATATCGGTGACAGGCAGAAGGGAAGAGTGGCAGCAGAATCTGTCATAAACTGTGATACGGACCAAAAGAGTATTGCGGCGGCAATTGATAAGACGCTGGACGCTTCGTTCAGGGAGAAGGTAAAGCATAACGGTAATCCTTATGAAAAAGAAGGTACATCGAAGATGATGGCAGAGATTATCGAGGAGTTTATCTTGGACGATAAATTGGATTTGAAGAAAAGCTTTTATGATGTGGATTTTGATCTGTCAAAATGATTGAAAAGCATGCATGCTATTAAGGCGATTTTTATAACATGGATGAGGCATACAGTATGAAGAATCTCGCTATAATCCCCGCGAGGAGCGGCTCGAAGGGGCTTGTGGATAAGAATATAAAGCCGATGAACGGGAAGCCTCTTATGGGCTATACGATTGATGCTGCTCTGGGTTCAGGAGTTTTTGATGCAGTCATGGTATCGACAGATTCCGAGAAGTATGCAGAGATTGCAAGAGGGCTTGGCGCAGAGGTTCCGTTTTTAAGAAGTGAGAGGACGGCTTCAGATTCAGCCAGTTCCTGGGATGCGGTCACAGAAGTGATTGAGAAGTATGCGGAGAGTGGCAAAACCTTCGATACGTTCTGCCTCCTTCAGCCAACATCCCCGCTCAGGACTTCTGAGGATATACGAGGAGCTTACGATCTTTTTATAGAAAAGAAAGCGAACTTTGTGGTGTCCGTGTGTGAGACGGAGCATCCGCTTTCCTGGTGTGGTACACTGCGTGAGAATTTTAGTATGGATGGCTTTATAGAGAGAAAAGGTGCTAATCAGAGGCAGAAAATGCAGAAGTCATATCGGTTGAATGGTTCGATTTATATTGCGGATATAGTAGCTTTTGCCGAGGACAATTTTTTCTACAGAGACGGAAGCTATGCTTATGTGATGTCTACACGTTCCAGTGTTGATATAGATAATGAAGAAGATTTTTTATATGCGGAATTGCTGATGAATAGAGGTTTATAAACGGACTGACAACAGCCATGAGGGGGTACGTATGTCGGAAGAAAACAGCATTACTCTTGAAAAGTTCATCTCAACAAAGGATATAACCATACTTCAGGCTATGCAGAAAATTGATGTTAATACCAGAAGTATTCTGTACATAGTGGAAGATGACGGTGTTCTTGTGGCGAGTATCTCAGACGGCGATATCAGAAGATGGATATTGAAATCGGGAGATGTTAATGACAATGTCATGATGGCTGCGTATAAGACGCCGAGATTTCTGTATGAAAATGAGGCGGACAAGTGCAACTTCCTGATGAACAGCGCACATATTACGTCTATTCCGATCCTTGATAAGGAAAATAAAATTGTTAATATTATTTTCCGGGATAAGAGTAAGGCTGATTACATTGAGGCGGCAGATCTTGCGCTCTCCGACACACCGATAATTATCATGGCGGGTGGTAAAGGCACAAGGCTTTATCCCTACACCAAGATTTTGCCAAAGCCGCTGATCCCTGTGGGCGATATTCCTATTCTTGAGAGAATCATGAACAGGTTCCACGAATATGGGGCGAGAAAGTTCTATCTGACTGTGAATTATAAAAAGGAGATGATAAAGTCCTATTTCGCAGAGCAGAAGGTTCCTTATGAGATTGAGTATGTGGAAGAGGATAAGCCGCTTGGCACCGCCGGCAGCATCAGACTTATTCAGGAAAAATTCGAAAGACCTGTGATTGTGACGAACTGCGATATACTTATCGATGCCGATTATGACAGTATAATAAGGCACCACATTGCATCCGAGAATGGAATAACGATTGTATCTTCACTTAAAAACTTTCCTATTCCATATGGGGTTCTGGATGCTGAGAAGGAAGGCTTGGTGACGGCTATCAGGGAGAAACCGCATCTTTCCTACTTTGTCAACACGGGTATGTATGTCGTGAATCCTGCATGCTTTAATATGATACCTCCGGATGTTATGTACCACATGACGGATCTGGCCGATGACCTTATGAAAAGCGGCGGCAGAGTGGGCATGTATCCTATAAGCGAGATGTCGTTCCTTGATATGGGAGAGTTCCAGGAGATGAAGCGCATGGAAGACAGAATAAGCGAGGTTTTGTGATAACCAATCATATTCTGAGTTTTGTGTGGTAATATTTTCGCAATAATTTGTGATTTTATGATACAATACTCTTCAGGGGATGATGCTTCCTCTCGGATATGTGGTTTGGGGATATACCGGGTATATGTCGAAGCATCGGCTATAAATATATTTTACGGGTATGGGAGAAAAGCGAAAAAAGTCATGAAGAAAACAAAGTTATACATCAAAACATTAGGCGCGTTTGGAATTGAGTGCAACGGTAAGGAGATTACTCTCGGCAGAAACCGCGCATCTAAGTATATTCAGCTTGTGGCAAGAGTTTTTTCTGCCGGAAGCGAAGGGGTTAAGAAGGAAGATCTTCAGGATGATATTTATTCGGAAGACCTTAACGTTAAGAGTAACCTTAACAACAGTATGAACAACCTGATATATCAGTTCAGGAAGGTTGCTGAGAAGGCCGGAATTCCGGGCGGTAATGTGTTTGTATTCTCAGACGGTCTTTATAAGGCTGATCCAAGCGTTGAGGCTACAGCTGATAACGTTGAGTTTACAGCTTTTATAAACAATGCCAGAAATTCCGAAAAGGATGAGGATAAGGCAAAGAGCTACCAGAAGGCCTTCGATATTTATAAGGGTAACTTTTTGCCCGAGCTTAACGAGCTTTACTGGATATCCAAAAAGAGTGAGGATTTAAGGACTCTCTATGAGGAATGCGTAGATTTCCTTGCGGGCTATTACAGAGCTACCGGGAACTACGAAGCTATGGCTAAGATTTTTCATAATGCGTCAGCAATCGATCCCGACTGTGAGTGGCAGGTTGGAGAGATAGATGCCTACAGGCTTATGAAGGATTATAAGAGGGCATATTCTCTCTATGAGGAGATGATCAGATATTATGCTGAGGAGCTTGGAATAGCGCCTACAGATAACATGCAGCGCTGCTATCAGGAGCTTCAGGATGCCGCTTTCTCCGAAGATCATGCAACTAGCCAGGATTCCAGTGAGAATGGGCTTAAGAGCGGTCTTGTGCTTGAGGAAGAGGGTGGCCCTTACGAGTGCCTGTATCCTGAGATGAGAGCTTCTTATCAGATTCTCAGCAGGAATATGGAGAGACACGGTCTTACTGTTTTCCTTCTTCTTCTCACAATCGCCGATTACGAGGGCAAGGAGATCAGACAGGAGGAAAAGGCCGAGAGACGTATGGAGTCCCTCAGAGTGGCTATTAACGAGACTTTGAGACATGGTGATGCTTTCTGCAGATATTCCAGAACGCAGTATCTTGTGCTTCTTACAGGAACCGGTGTTGAGGAGTGTATGCTGGTACACAGACGTCTTCAGGACAGACTTAAGGTTCTGGCAGGACCCAGAGCTACACTCAACTATCGCATCATTTCTTATGCAGATATGACTGCAGAGAATGACGAAGAGTAGTTTGGAAAGTTTTTTTCAGATTTTTTAGAATTATGTGATGTTTTATTCATAACATTATAAAAGCTTTATATTTAGTTCATAATTAAATAAATGATAGTGATATAATTGTAATGGAGGGGGCATATTAGTTATTTGGAGGAATGCCCATGGCTATTGGAAATCTTGACTTGACTCAGCTCGACAGGACGCTGATGACCAATGAGCAGAAGTCACTGTTAAACGTTAACAATGTATCACAGAAGGAAATCGAGCAGCTGCTTATCATGAGAGGGCAGGTGCAGGAATTCCAGATGATGATGATGAAATATGATTGCGCATTATCCGAAGTCAGAACCAAGTTAGAGATACTTAATAAGGAACTTTCACTTAAAAATAATCGCAATCCATTTGAGAATATTAAGAGCAGGATCAAAACTCCTGTTAGCATCTACGAAAAGTTAAATCGCAAGGGAATCCCGTTTTCGATTGAAAATATCGAGAGTAATATTTCGGATATCGCCGGATGCCGCGCTATCTGTTCTTTTGTTGATGATATTTATATGGTCGCTGATTGTCTGAAAAAGCAGGACGATGTACATGTCCTTGTAGAGAAGGATTATATCGCGACTCCAAAAGACAGTGGCTACCGCAGTCTTCATCTTATAATAGAGACTCCGATTTTCCTTACGAAAAACAAAGAGTTCATGAAGGTTGAAGTGCAGTTCAGAACCATCGCGATGGATTTCTGGGCGAGCCTTGAACACAAGATGAAGTATAAGAAAGATATCGAGAATGCGGAACTTATCTCTGAGGATCTTAAGTTTAGTGCGGATCTGATCAATCAGCTTGACAGAAGAATGCAGCAGATACGTGAGCGAATTGATGCCGGTGACGGTAAGCCCTATGGTATGACTCCTACCGAAGAGGAGGAGAGAGCTGACTGCGAGACCATGGAGATCATAAGACGTGAGATTCAGGCTGAGCAGAATGCAGCACGCAAGCGTGGCAAGAAGAAAGCAGAATGATGTATGTATAAAATTGTTCTTTATATATAAGGAAGAAAAAATGTCATCCCGTTATGAAGGTTAACGGGATGGCATTTTTGCTTTGTGATTATTATTTTGAAAAATTGCCAGATTATATTATTTTGCAGTCCATCTGCCGCTGGCGCCGCAGGGAAGAACCAATCCGTTTGAAGAAACAGGAAGCCCGACTTCATCAGCTTCTACAGTTCCTTCGTGGATAGGATCAATTGCTGTATGTATCATATAGGAAAGAACTGCAGGTTGAAGTCCTGTGGTATATGAGTTAATAAGGAAGAAAAGAGGTTTATCCGAAAGCAACTGAACGCTTCTGAGTATAAGGTCATATACGCAGTCCTCAATTTTCCATATCTCGCCCTTGGGGCCTCTTCCATAGGAAGGCGGATCCATTATGATTCCGTCATAGTGATTTCCGCGTCTTATCTCTCTGTCGACGAATTTACCGCAATCATCAACGAGCCATCTGATAGGAGCATCTGCAAGACCTGAAGCTGCAGCGTTTTCTTTTGCCCATTGAACCATGCCCTTGGCGGCATCGACGTGGGTTACAGCAGCGCCTGCCTTTGCAGCGGATACTGTAGCACCGCCAGTGTAGGCGAAGAGGTTAAGAACTTTAATGTCGCGGTCCGCATTTTTTATAAGGCCTGAAAACCAATCCCAATTGGCAGCCTGCTCCGGAAAAAGTCCTGTGTGTTTAAAGCTGAAGGGTTTTAAATGAAAAGTAAGTTCCTTATAATTAATAGTCCATTCTTCAGGGAGTGAACGGAAATCCCATTCACCGCCGCCTTTATTGCTTCGCTGATAACGGGCGTTCCACTTTTTCCAGCCCATGTGCTTTTTCTTGGTGTTCCAGATCACCTGCGGATCCGGACGAACCAGCATATAATCACCCCAGCGCTCAAGCTTCTCACCGCCGGAGGTATCGATAACTTCGTAATCTTTCCAATTATCTGCAATCCACATAGAAGTACTCCTTGCTATTGTTTATCATTACACTTATATTATAGAAGAAACAAGTAAAGATTTTATCCCAAAATGCATAAAAAACTAGGCTATGCATAAAATAGATTAAAAAGCATCAAGTCAAAGTAGCTAAAATTGCCTATTTTTATTAAAAAGTGATTAATTTTGAAAATAACGCTTGCATGAAATGAAAAAATGGGATATAGTTATCCATGCTGTGACATGATAGCTGTGAAGCGTGAGGTTGCTGTCTTATCCAGTGAGACAGGTTTTCCGTGGAGCGAATGTCAAGAGACCGCAAGGTCAGACAATCTGACGACAAGTCACTGTACAAACAATTTGTCTGCGAAGCTATGCTAGCAGAAACGACGTGTGAGAACAGGATGAGAATGGTTTGAGTCCATGACACACACGGGAGAGTGTACAGTCACCGCTTGTCGTACTTATCTAATTAAAGTGCGAAAAGGAGGCGACTTTTTTTATGGCAAATCAGGTAATGAGAATTACACTTAAGGCGTATGATCATCAGCTCGTAGATGCATCTGCAAAGAAGATCATCGAAACAGTAAAGAAGAACGGATCTCAGGTTAGCGGACCTGTACCGCTTCCGACTAAGAAGGAAGTAGTTACAATCCTCCGTGCTGTACATAAGTACAAGGATTCCAGAGAGCAGTTCGAGCAGAGAACACACAAGAGACTGATCGACATCATCACACCTACACCTAAGACAGTTGAGGCTCTTCAGAGATTAGAGATGCCCGCAGGTGTAAACATCAACATCAAGATGAAATAATTCATCGGCAACTAATGTTAAACCTCTACTAGTATGATGCGAGACGCATGATGCCGTAAGACTGGAGAGTTGCCCAAGGGCAATTGAGACGACATTGCGAACGATTTAAGCATCCGCTGTAGATGTAATAAGGAGGTAAATACAATGAAGAAGGCTATCTTAGCTACGAAGATCGGTATGACTCAGATCTTCAACGAAGACGGTTCACTTGTACCTGTAACTGTTTTACAGGCAGGCCCCTGTGTAGTAACACAGATCAAGACCGTTGAGAACGATGGTTACAGTGCAGTTCAGGTCGGCTATGTTGATAAGAAAGAAAAGATCATCAACAGAGACAAGAACGGCAAGAAGACAATCGTACATGCACATGGTGTAAACAAGGCTCAGCAGGGTCACTTCAAGAAGGCTGGCGTATCATGCAAGAGATTCGTTCGCGAGTTCAAGTTTGAGAACGCAGCTGAGTATGAGCTTGGAAGCGAGATCAAGGCAGACATCTTCGCCGCTGGTGACAAGATTGATGCTACAGCAACATCCAAGGGTAAGGGATTCCAGGGCGCCATCAAGAAGAATGGTCAGCACAGAGGACCCATGGCTCATGGTTCTAAGTTCCACCGTCATCAGGGTTCTAACGGATCCAGTTCTGATCCGAGCCGTGTATTCAAAGGAAAAGGAATGCCTGGTCACATGGGAAGCGTAAAGGTAACAGTTCAGAATCTTGAGGTTGTTCGTGTAGATGCAGACAAGAATCTGATCCTTGTAAAGGGCGCAATACCCGGACCTAAGAAGGGACTTGTAACAATCAAGGAAACCACAAAGGTTGAGGCATAATTTCCAGAATACGAAAGGAGGACATACAGATGGCTAACGTATCTGTTTATAATATCGAAGGCAAAGAAGTTGGCAACATCGATCTTAACGATGCCATTTTCGGAGTTGAAGTAAATGAACATCTCGTACATCTGGCAGTAGTTCAGCAGCTTGCTAACAATCGTCAGGGTACACAGAAGGCTAAGACACGTTCCGAAGTTAGCGGAGGTGGTCGTAAGCCTTGGAGACAGAAGGGAACCGGTCATGCAAGACAGGGTTCAACAAGATCTCCTCAGTGGACAGGCGGCGGTGTAGTATTCGCTCCCGTTCCGAGAGATTACTCTTTCAAGATGAACCAGAAAGAGAAGAGAGCAGCTCTTAAGTCTGCACTCACAGATAAGGTTCAGACAGGTAAGCTTATCGTTCTTGACGAGCTTAAGATGGATGAATTCAAGACAAAGAAGCTTGCAGAGGTTATGAACAACCTCAAGGCTACACGTAAGGCACTTGTTGTTCTTGCAGACAACGATACTAAGGTTGTTAAGTCAGCAAGCAATCTTCCTGAAGTTAAGACAGCGCTTACAAACACAATCAATGTATATGATATCGTAAACGCTCAGACACTCGTTCTTACAAAGGACGCAGTTGCTAAGATTGAGGAGGTGTATGCATAATGGCAGCATTACAGTACTATGACGTAATCCTTGAGCCTGTACTTACAGAGAAGAGCATGAATGCCATGGGCGAAAAGAAATACACTTTCTTCGTTCATCCTGAAGCTAACAAGACTCAGATAAAGGAAGCAGTTGAGAAGATGTTCGACGGCGCTAAGGTTTCTAAGGTAAACACACTTAACGCAAACGGCAAGCTTAAGAGACGCGGAATGACTTACGGCAGAACTGCTAAGATCAAGAAGGCAATCGTACAGCTTACTGCAGACAGCAAGGACATCGAGATTTTCCAGGGACTTTGATAATAACTAATTAACTATACGCACAGGATCAAAGCAAAGTCCGGATCCGGGTTTTAAACCGTGCGTGATATCAAAAAGGAGAAGAATCATGGGAATTAAGAAATACGGCCCATATACACCGTCCAGAAGAAACATGACAGGTTCTGATTTCTCAGAGATCACAAAGAAGACACCTGAGAAGAGCCTCCTTGTTTCTAAGAATTCTAAGGCTGGACGTAATAACCAGGGTAAAATCACTGTAAGACATCGCGGTGGCGGTGGAAGAAGAAAGTACAGAATCATCGACTTCAAGCGTTACAAGGATGAGTGCACAGCAAAGGTTATCGGTATCGAGTACGATCCTAACAGAACTGCAAACATTGCACTGCTTGAGTATGAGGATGGCACAAAGGCTTACATCCTTGCTCCTCAGGGACTTAAGGATGGCATGACAATCATGAATGGTCCTGCAGCCGAGGTTCGTATCGGTAACTGCCTCCCTCTTGCAAACATTCCTGTCGGTGAAAGCGTACACAACATTGAGCTTTATCCCGGAAGAGGCGGTCAGCTTGTTCGTTCAGCAGGTAACTCAGCTCAGCTTATGGCTAAGGAAGGTAAGTATGCAACTCTTCGTCTTCCTTCAGGCGAGATGAGACTTGTTCCGATCGAGTGCCGTGCAACAATTGGTACAGTAGGTAACATTGATCATAACCTTATCAACATCGGTAAAGCTGGTCGTAAGCGTCACATGGGTATCCGTCCTACAGTTCGCGGATCAGTTATGAACCCGAATGATCACCCGCATGGTGGTGGTGAGGGTAGAGCACCTATCGGTCGTTCCGGTCCCAGCACACCTTGGGGTAAGCCTGCTCTTGGTTACAAGACACGTAAGAAGAAAAAGGCTTCTAACAAGATGATCATTAGAAGAAGAGATGGTAAGGCAATCAAGTAATTGATGCCTGATTGATAGAAAAGGAGAATGACAATGTCTAGATCACTTAAAAAGGGACCTTTCGCAGATGCTAGTCTTCTTAAGAAGATCGATGCAATGAATGCAGAGAATCAGAAGCAAATCGTTAAGACATGGTCCCGTCGTTCCACGATTTTTCCTTCCTTCGTTGGACACACAATCGCTGTTCATGACGGAAGAAAGCATATTCCGGTATATGTAACGGAAGATATGGTTGGTCACAAGCTTGGTGAGTTCGTTCCTACAAGAACCTACAGAGGTCATGCAGGCGCCGAGAAGAAGGGCGGAGTTCGCTAAGTCTGTGTGACTTGGTTCAACATTGAAAGGAGGTTAAATCTATGGCAACAGCACATAGATCTCAAGTTAAAAGAGAGAGAAATGCTCAGAAGGATACAAGACCTTCAGCAAAATTATCTTACGCAAGAATCCCTGTTCAGAAGGCATGCTTCGTAATGGATGCCATCAGGGGTAAGGACGTTGAGACAGCACTTGCTATCCTGGAGTACAATCCGAGATACGCTTCCAGCGTTATTTATAAGTTACTTAATTCTGCAATCGCAAATGCTGAGAACAACAACGGCATGAACAGAGCTAATCTGTACATTGCAGAGTGCAATGCAAGCAATGGCCCGATTATGAAGAGAATTCAGCCTAGAGCTCAGGGTAGAGCTTACAGAATTCAGAAGAGATTAAGCCATTTGACTGTAATTCTGGATGAGAGATAAGAAAGGAGAAAGTAAGTTCAATGGGACAGAAAGTTAATCCTCATGGCCTTAGAGTCGGCATCATTGCAGATTGGGATTCCAAATGGTATGCAGAGAACAATGAGTTTGCAGACAACCTTGTTGAAGATTACAAGATCAGAAAGTTTCTGAAGAAGAAGCTTTACGCTGCAGGTATCTCAAAGATCGAGATCGAGAGAGCATCTGACCGCGTCAAGGTTATCGTTTATACAGCTAAGCCCGGTTTCGTAATCGGTAAGGGTGGTGCTGAGATTGAAGTTACTAAGAAAGAGCTTTCAAAGCTCACAGACAAGAAGGTTCTTGTTGATATTAAAGAGATCAAGAAGCCCGATAAGGACGCTCAGCTCGTTGCAGAGAACATTGCACAGCAGCTTGAGAACCGTGTATCCTTCCGTCGTGCTATGAAGTCCTGCATGAGCAGAACAATGAAGACAGACGCACAGGGTATCAAGGCATGCTGCAGCGGACGTCTTGGTGGTGCTGATATCGCACGTAGCGAGTTCTACAGCGAGGGCACAATCCCGCTTCAGACACTTAGAGCAGATATTGATTATGGATTTGCTGAGGCAGATACAACCTATGGTAAGGTTGGTGTTAAGGTATGGATCTATAAGGGTGAAGTACTTCCTACTAAAGCATCCGAGAATTCAGATAAGGAAGGGAGCGATAAATAATGTTAATGCCGAAGAGAGTAAAGCATCGTAAGCAGTTCCGCGGTTCTATGGCTGGTAAGGCTACACGCGGCAACACAATCGCATACGGTGAGTATGGAATAGTAGCGCTTGAGCCCTGCTGGATTCGTTCAAATCAGATCGAGGCAGCCCGTGTCGCTATGACTCGTTTCATCAAGCGTGGTGGTCAGGTTTGGATCAAGATTTTCCCTGACAAGCCTGTTACAGCAAAGCCTGCTGAAACTCGTATGGGTTCCGGTAAGGGTTCTGTAGATTACTGGGTAGCAGTTGTTAAGCCTGGACGTGTAATGTTTGAAATCGGCGGAGTCGATGAAGAAGTTGCAAGAGAAGCACTTCGTCTTGCAACACACAAACTTCCTTGCAAGTGCAAGATCGTTTCAAAGGCTGATTTGGAAGGCGGTGCATCCAATGAAAACTAATAAGTATGTAGAAGAGCTGAAAGCTAAGTCTGCTGAGGAACTCAGCCAGGAGCTTGTATCAGCTAAAAAGGAACTTTTTAATCTGAGATTCCAGAACGCAACTAACCAGCTGGATAACACAGCAAGAATCAAAGAAGTTAGAAAGAATATTGCGAGAATACAGACTGTCATCACACAGAAGGCAGCACAGTAATTGGAATCCTGAAAGGAGTATATCGTGGAAAGAAATTTAAGAAAAACGCGTGTTGGTAAAGTAACAAGCGATAAGATGGATAAGACCATCGTTGTTTCCATCGAAGATCATGTAAAGCATCCTCTTTACAAGAAGATCGTAAAAAGAACCTATAAGCTGAAGGCTCATGATGAGAACAATGAGTGCCATATAGGTGATACAGTCAAGGTTATGGAAACAAGACCGATCTCTAAAGATAAGAGATGGAGACTGGTTCAGATTATTGAGCGTGCTAAGTAATTAGCTGATAGTTGATTATAAAGGAGAAATAACATGATTCAGCAGGAAAGCAGACTTAGAGTTGCTGATAACACAGGTGCGAAAGAGCTTCTTACAATCCGTGTTATGGGTGGTTCTACAAGAAGATATGCGAGAATCGGCGATGTAGTTGTTGCTTCGGTTAAAGAAGCAACACCAGGCGGCGTTGTAAAGAAGGGTGATGTTGTTAAGGCAGTTGTAGTACGTACTGTTAAAGAGACTCGCCGTAAGGATGGTTCTTACATCCGTTTTGATGAGAACGCTGCAGTAATCATCAACGATGAAGGTAACCCGAGAGGAACTCGTATTTTTGGACCCGTTGCAAGAGAGCTTCGTGACAAGAAGTACATGAAGATTCTGTCTCTCGCTCCGGAAGTATTATAAGGAGGCACCGAATGTCTACAAGTAAGATTAAGAAGGGCGACACTGTTAAGGTTATCGCCGGTAAGAGCAAAGATAAAGAAGGCAAGGTACTCTCCGTTGACACAAAGAACGGCAAGGTAGTAGTTGAGGGTGCTAACATGGTAACAAAGCACACAAAGCCCTCTGCATCTAACCCCAACGGTGGTATCGTTCAGCAGGAAGCTCCCATGGACATCTCCAATGTTATGTATGTTCATAAGGGAAAGGCAACACGTGTTGGTTTCAAGGTTGAGGATGGTAAGAAAGTCCGCATCGTAAAGTCAACCGGTGATGTCATTGACTGATAGGAAAGGAGGTAAGGAGCTTTGAGTAGATATAAAGATTTATATAAAGACGAGATCGTGAGCGCTATGACAAAGAAGTTCGGTTATAAGAACGTCATGGAAGTTCCGAAGCTCGATAAGATCGTAATCAATATGGCTGTAGGTGAAGCTAAGGAGAACGCTAAGGTTCTTGAGAACGCTGCAAACGATATGCAGATCATCTCCGGTCAGAAGCCTGTTTATACAAAGGCTAAGAAGTCCATCGCTAACTTCAAGATAAGAGAAGGTATGCCGATCGGATGTAAAGTAACTCTTCGTGGTGAGAAGATGTACGAGTTCATGGATCGCCTTGTAAACCTTGCACTTCCTCGTGTCCGTGACTTCCGTGGTGTTAACCCGAACGCTTTCGATGGCAGAGGAAACTATGCTCTTGGTATCAAGGAGCAGCTTATTTTCCCTGAAATCGAGTACGATAAGGTTGATAAGACAAGAGGTATGGACATCATCTTCACAACAACTGCCAAGACTGATGAAGAGGCTCGTGAGCTTTTAACACTCTTCAACATGCCTTTCGCTAAGTAATTAAGGAGGAATCGAACACATGGCTAAATTATCCATGAAGGTAAAGCAGCAGATGAAACCCAAGTTTTCAACACGTGCATACAACCGTTGCAGAATTTGCGGTCGTCCTCATGCTTATCTCAGAAAATACGGAATCTGCAGAATTTGTTTCCGTGAGTTAGCTTACAAGGGCGAGATCCCGGGTGTACGTAAGGCTAGTTGGTAATTATTTAAACCATTGCGGCTTCGTGTCTCTGTGCAGACGGGCACAGTAAGGCGGAGCAATAATAGAAAATTAAGGAGGCTTTTTCAAAATGGCAATGAATGATCCTATTGCAGATATGCTTACAAGAATTCGTAATGCTAATACTGCAAAGCATGACACAGTTGACGTTCCTTCTTCAAAGATGAAGCTTGCTATTGCAAACATTCTTCTTGACGAAGGTTATATCAAGAAACTTGACGTTGTTGAAGAGAACGGTTTCAAGAATCTTCACATCACACTTAAATACGGTGCTGACAGAAATGATAAGGTTATCACCGGATTGAAGAGAATTTCCAAGCCCGGTCTGCGTGTATACGCAGGTAGAGAGGAGCTTCCGAGAGTACTTGGTGGTCTCGGTATCGCTATCATCTCAACTAACCAGGGTGTTGTAACTGATAAGAAAGCAAGAGAGCTCCAGGTTGGTGGCGAAGTTCTTGCATTTGTATGGTAAATTGGAGGTACGGGCATGTCACGAATTGGAAAAATGCCAATCGCAATTCCTGCTGGAGTTACAGTAGAAGTTGCAGAAAATAATAAGGTGACTGTTAAGGGTCCTAAGGGCACTCTTGAGAGAGTTTTCCCTGCAGAGATGCAGTTTGAGCAGAAAGATGGTCAGATCGAAGTTAAGAGACCTGATGATCAGAAGAAGACCAGAGCGCTTCACGGACTTTCAAGAAGTCTTCTGAATAACATGGTTGTTGGTGTTACAGATGGCTATGAGAAGAAACTTGAAGTTAATGGTGTAGGTTACAGAGCAGCTAAGAGCGGTAAGAAACTCACCTTAACCCTTGGCTATTCACATCCTGTAGAACTCGATGATCCTGAAGGAATCGAGACAGTTGTTGATGGTAATGCTATCATCGTCAAGGGCATAGATAAAGAAAAGGTTGGCCAGCATGCAGCTATCATCAGAGAGAAGAGAGCTCCTGAGCCGTATAAGGGCAAGGGTATCAAGTACGCTGATGAGGTTATCCGCCGCAAGGTTGGTAAGACCGGTAAGAAGTAAGAGATAAGGAGAGTAAAAAATGGTTAGTAAAGAGTCCAGACAGAAAAGTCGCGAAAAGAAGCATCTGAGAATTCGCAATCGTTTCAGCGGCACTGCTGAAAGACCGCGTCTTGCAGTTTTCAGAAGTAATAATCATATGTATGCTCAGGTTATCGATGATGTTGCCGGTAAGACACTCGTTTCTGCTTCCACACTTGAGAAGGACATTAAGTCAGCTCTTAAGGTTACAGATAATGTTGAGGCCGCTGCATACGTTGGTGATGTTGTTGCTAAGAGAGCAATGGAAAAGGGTATCAAGGCTGTTGTTTTCGACAGAGGCGGTTACATCTACCATGGTAAGGTAGCAGCACTGGCTGAGGCAGCCAGAAAAGCAGGCTTAGAATTCTAAGGAAGGGAGAAAGATAATGAAGCGTACAATCGTTGATGCAAGTCAGCTTGAATTAACAGATAAAGTCGTTACCATCAAGCGAGTTACTAAGGTTGTAAAGGGTGGACGTAACATGAAGTTCACCGCACTCGTTGTAGTTGGTGACGGAAACGGTCATGTAGGTGTAGGTCTTGGAAAGTCTACTGAAATTCCGGATGCTATCCGTAAGGGTAAGGAGGATGCTACCAAGAACCTCATCACAGTTCCGCTTGATGAGAACAACAGTATCACACATGATTTCGTTGGTAAGTTCGGTTCTGCAGAGGTTCTGCTTAAGAGATCTCCTGAAGGTACCGGTATCATCGCAGGTGGTCCTGCTCGTTCTGTATGTGAGCTTGCAGGAATCAAGAACATTCGTACAAAGTCACTTGGTTCCAACAACAAGCAGAACGTAGTTTATGCAACCATCAATGGTCTTGCAAATCTCAAGACACCGGAAGAAGTTGCTAAGAAGCGCGGTAAGTCTGTAGAAGAAGTTATCGCATAATAAATAGGCAACTAGTAAAGGAGAAAATCAATGGCAGCTAATAAAGAAAGTGGAAAAATGCTTAAAATCACATTGGTTAAGTCCACTATTGGTGCTGTTCCGAAGCAGGTTGCTACGGTAAAATCAATGGGATTTAAGAAGCTTAACAGCAGTGTAGAACTGCCGGATAACTCTGCTACCAGAGGTCAGATCCAGCAGATCAGACACCTTGTTAAGGTCGAAGAACTGAACTAATAAAGGAGGAAAGTCATGGAATTATCTAATTTGAGACCTGCTGAGGGTTCTGTTCAGAGTGACAATTTCAGAAGAGGCCGCGGTCATGGCTCAGGAAATGGCAAGACTGCAGGTAAGGGACACAAAGGACAGAAGGCTCGTTCAGGTGCTCCGAGACCCGGATTCGAGGGTGGACAGATGCCCCTTTTCCGTCGTCTTCCTAAGAGAGGATTCAAGAATATCAATTCTAAGAAGATTGTAGCTATAAATGTAAGCGAACTTGAGCGCTTCGACAACGACAGTGTTGTTGACATTCAGGCACTTAAGGATAATGGTATCATCAAGCATGAGTATGATGGTGTTAAGATACTTGGAAACGGTGAATTTACCAAAAAGCTTACGGTTAAAGTAAATGCCTTCAGTGCATCTGCTAAGGAGAAAATCGAGGCTCTTGGGGGAACGGCAGAGGTGATTTGATGTTCACAACAATTAAGAACGCATTCAAAATCAAAGATATAAGATTAAAGTTATTATTCACATTTGCAATGCTTTTGGTGATTAGACTTGGTTCAGCAATTCCGGTACCCGGAATGAACGTATCTGTTTTCCAGCAGTGGTTTGCTGAATTATCGGAAAACAATGCCTTTGGTTTTATGGATCGATTCACAGGTGGATCATTTGAGAACATGTCAATTTTGGCACTCAATATTACACCTTACATCACATCTTCTATTATTATCCAGCTTCTCACGATTGCTATTCCTAAGTTTGAGGAATGGCAACGTGATGGAGAGGATGGAAGAAAAAAGCTTGCAGCTCTCACACGTTATATCACTGTAGCACTTGCTCTTATTGAGTCAGTAGCAATGGCTATAGGTTTCTACAGAAGTGGATTCCTCATCGAGAAATCTCCTCTGTATGTAGTAGAGATTGTTGCAGCACTTACTGCAGGCAGTGCGTTCCTTATGTGGATCGGTGAGCGTATAACAGATAATGGTGTAGGAAACGGTATCTCTATCGTACTTACTATTAACATTATCTCAAGAATGCCTTCCGACCTCAGCAGCTTGTTTACACAGTTTGTAACAGGCAAGAACATTGCCAGAGGAGTGGTATCCGTAATCATAATTGTTGCGGTAATCGTAGCAATGGTTGTTCTCGTTGTTCTTCTGAACGGCGCAGAGCGCAGGATTCCGGTACAGTATGCTAAAAAGATTCAGGGGAGAAAGACCTATGGCGGAAATCATTCAGAGATTCCTCTTAAGGTTAACACCGCAGGCGTTATGCCTATCATTTTTGCGATGTCTCTCTTCCAGTTCCCGATCATCATCAGCCAGCTTGTTGGCTATAAGGGAACAGGTGCATGGAGTGAGATCCTTAAATACTTGAATCAGAGCTACTGGTGCAATACCTCAAATCTCAAGTATTCAATCGGACTTGTTGTATATGTTTTACTGCTTATCTTCTTTGCATATTTCTATACATCAATTACATTTAATCCGCTTGAGATTGCAGATAATATGAAAAAGCAGGGTGGCTTTATTCCCGGTATTCGTCCCGGAAAGCCTACCAGTGATTATTTAACAAACATTCTGAATTACATCATTTTCATCGGAGCTGTTGGACTTACCATTATCGGTGTCCTTCCGATATTCTTCAATGGTGTATTCGGTGCTAACGTATCCTTCGGTGGTACGAGCCTTATCATTGTTGTAAGTGTTATTCTTGAAACGGTGAAACAGATTGAATCACAGATGTTGGTACGTAATTACAAAGGTTTTTTAGATGATTAAAACTTAAGAGGTTTCGGAGCATACCGAAAGGTATGCTTCCTAACCTCTTATTGTGCATTTAAGAAATATAAGAAAAATAGGAGACTTCCAGTATGAAAATTATTATGTTAGGTGCACCCGGTGCAGGTAAGGGAACACAGGCAAAAATGATTGCTGATAAATATCAGGTTCCGCACATTTCTACAGGTGATATTTTCAGAGCAAATATCAAGAACGGAACTGAACTCGGAAAGAAAGCAAAGGAATTCATGGACCAGGGACAGCTTGTTCCGGATGAGCTTACTGTTGAGATCCTTCTTGACAGAGTAGCGCAGGATGACTGCAAGAACGGCTATGTTCTTGACGGTTTCCCGAGAACAATTCCTCAGGCTGATGTGCTTGACAAAGAGCTTACAAAGCTTGGCGACAAGGTTGACTATGCAATTAACGTAGATGTTCCGGATGAGAACATTGTTCGCAGAATGTCAGGAAGAAGAGCATGCCTTAAGTGTGGTGCTACTTACCATATTGAGCACATTCCTCCGAAGCAGGAAGGAATCTGTGATACTTGTGGCAGTGAGCTTGTTCAGAGAGATGATGACAAGCCGGAGACAGTTAAGAACCGTCTTAGCGTTTATCATGAGCAGACTCAGCCCCTCATCGACTATTACACAAAGAAGAACATTCTTAAGACTGTCGATGGAACAAAGGACATGCAGGAAGTCTTTAATGAGATTACAGGTATTCTCGGTTAATTATTGAGGTAATGAGTAATGCCGGTCACCATTAAAACGGACGAAGAATTGAACCTCATGAGAAAAGCAGGTGAGCTGCTTGCACAGGTTCATGAAGAACTACATAATGCGCTCAGACCGGGAATCTCCACTTTAGAGTTGGATGCAATTGGCGAAGAAGCCATTCGCAAACGCGGTGGAATACCGAATTGCAAGGATTATGAAGGATATCCGGCATCAGTTTGTATTTCCGTGAATGACGAGGTTGTTCACGGAATACCTAAAGCTGAGACTATTTTAAAAGAAGGCGATATAGTTTCTTTTGATACGGGTCTGATATATGAAGGATTTCATTCAGATGCAGCCAGAACCTGGGGCGTAGGAAATATTTCCCCGGAAGCACAGAAACTTATTGATGTCACAAGAGAGAGCTTTTTTGAAGGCATCAAATATGCCAAAGCCGGAAATCACTTATATGATATTTCCAAGGCGATTGATAAATATATCAAACCGCATGGCTACGGAATAGTAAGGGAACTTACAGGACATGGAATCGGCAGAGAATTACACGAAGAGCCATATATTCCCAATTTTAGGAAATTAACAAGAGGAATACTCTTAAAACCGGGAATGACTCTCTGTGTTGAACCCATGATTACGATGGGAAGCAGAAAAATAGCATTTCTCGATGATGAATGGACTGTTGTAACTCTTGATAGTTCTTTGGCGGCACATTATGAAAATACCATTGCGGTAACGCCTGACGGAGAACCCGAGATACTGACAATTATTAAATGAACCACTTAAATGTGATATAGAAATGAGGTTAAGATCAGATGTCTAAAGCAGATGTAATTGAAATTGAAGGAAAAGTAGTTGAGAAGCTCCCCAACACAATGTTCAGGGTTGAGCTTGAGAATGGTCATATCGTACTTGCTCATATCAGTGGCAAGCTCAGACAGAACTTTATTCGTATTCTTCCCGGAGACAAGGTAACACTTGAACTTTCACCCTATGATCTCACAAAAGGAAGAATAATTTGGAGAGATAAGTAATCGCTTAGCTCCTGTAATTCGGGACGAATAAAAGCAAGTTTAAAATAATGCTTGTAATAGTTCTATATATATGTTATGATTGAATGCGGTCGTTTAAAAAGGGGTATCAGTATGCCCTTTTATACGCATATATACCAGAAAGGAGTTACAAATGAAAGTTAGGTCTTCTGTTAAGCCTATGTGCGAAAAGTGCAAGGTTATCAAGAGAAAAGGCGTTATTCGTGTAATTTGCGAAAACCCTAAGCACAAACAGAGACAGGGCTAATTCGAGTCATTTTGACATTACTTTTTGATACCAATGTGTATTGGAAAGATCGGATTAACTACTGTCCGATTGGGCTGAATAATCGCCCCAATCAAACAAGTAACATTTAATTATGGAAACAAAAGGTTTCCGCAAACAATTTTTTTAAATGGAGGAATATTAAAAATGGCTCGTATTGCAGGTGTAGACTTACCCAGAGATAAGCGAGTTGAGATTGGTCTCACATATATCTATGGTATTGGTAGAACAAGCTCAAACAAAATTCTTGCTGCTGCAAATGTAAATCCCGACACACGTGTTCGTGATCTCACAGATGATGAGGTTAAGAAGATTGCTGAGATTATCGGTAATGATTATGACGTAGAAGGTGATCTTAGAAGAGAGATCGCTATGAACATCAAGCGTCTTTCAGAGATCGGATGCTACAGAGGTATCCGTCACAGAAGAGGACTTCCTGTTCGTGGTCAGAGAACAAAGACCAACGCTAGAACAAGAAAAGGTCCCAAGAGAACAATCGCTAATAAGAAGAAGTAATTCTCTTATTATATAGTAACTTTAGATAATTCATAGGAAGAAAGTAGGTTAGTTTAAAATGGCAAATCAGAAATCAAGTGCTTCTAAGACTAAGAAGCGTGTCAAGAAAAACGTTGAACACGGACAGGCACACATTCAGTCATCTTTCAATAACACAATCGTTACATTGACAGATGCTGCAGGTAATGCTCTTAGCTGGGCAAGTGCCGGTGGTCTCGGTTTTAAGGGTTCAAGGAAATCTACTCCATATGCTGCACAGATGGCTGCAGAGACAGCAACAAAGGCTGCACTTATTCATGGCCTTAAGACTGTTGATGTCTTTGTAAAGGGACCGGGTTCAGGAAGAGAAGCTGCTATCAGAGCTCTTGCTGCAAGTGGTCTTACTGTTACCAGTATTACGGATGTAACTCCCGTACCTCATAACGGATGCCGCCCGCCCAAGCGCCGCAGAGTATAATTTATCCTATATGATATTCACTCAGAGCCTGCGTTTTTACGTCTGGCTCTGATGGAGTATATAGACACTATTAACATTTAACTCGTTGGATGAAGGCACAGGTAGTGTCGTGCTGTAAACAACAGTCAGGATTTTTCCTGAACAAGAAAGGAGCCAATAATGGCAGTAAACAGAGTTCCAGTACTTAAGAGATGCAGATCACTTGATTTGGATCCCACATTCCTTGGATATGACAAGAAGTCCAAGAGAACAAACAGCAGAGCAAACAAGAAGATGAGCGAGTATGGTCTTCAGCTCCGTGAGAAGCAGAAGGCAAAGTTCATTTATGGCGTTCTTGAGAAGCCTTTCCGTAACTACTACGACAAGGCTGATCGTCAGAAGGGACAGACCGGTGAGAACCTTATGGTCCTTCTTGAGCGCAGACTTGATAATGTTATTTTCCGTATGGGCTTTGCAAGAACAAGAAGAGAAGCTAGACAGGTTGTTCTTCATAAGTTCATCACTGTAAATGGTAAGGAAGTTAACATTCCTTCTTACCTCATCAAGGCAGGCGATGTTATCGAAGTTAAGGAAGCTTCCAGAAGCATCCAGAGATTCAAGGATATCGCAGAGATCACAGCAGGCAGAATCGTTCCTGAGTGGCTTGATGTTAACAAGGATAACCTTAGCGGTACAGTTAAAGAATTCCCTTCAAGAGATGTAATCGACGTTCCTGTAAACGAGATGTTGATCGTCGAGTTGTATTCTAAGTAATTTAAAATAGTTCAGCGTGGCCATAGTTCGAAAGCGCGTGCGTTTTCGAACCCGGCTCTGAATTATTTAATTTTAGAAACACCATAAAACCATAAGGAGGGTATGTCAGTGTTTGATTTTGAAAGACCAAATATTGAAGTTGCTGAGATTTCAGAGGACAAGAAGTACGGCAGATTCGTTGTTGAGCCTCTTGAGAGAGGTTATGGAATTACTCTTGGTAATTCACTCAGAAGAATTATGCTTTCCTCTTTGCCTGGAGCAGCAGTAAGTCAGGTCAAAATCGAAGGTGTACTGCATGAGTTCAGTTCTATTCCCGGAGTAAAGGAAGATGTAACTGAGATCATAATGAATATCAAGAATCTTTCTATTCGCAATAATTCTGAGACTAATGAGCCCAAGACAGCATACATCGAGTATTCAGGCGAGGGTGTAGTCACAGCTGCTGATATTCAGGTTGATCAGGATATCGAAATCACAAATCCTGAGCAGGTTATTGCAACACTGTCCGGTAAGGATGCTAAGCTCTACATGGAGCTCACCATCACAAAGGGCAGAGGATATGTAAGCTCTGATAAGAATAAGCTTGCAGATCTTCCTATCGGTGTTATTGCAGTAGATTCTATCTATACACCAGTTGAACGTGTAAATGTCAGTGTAGAGAATACACGTGTAGGTCAGGTTACTGACTATGATAAGCTGACACTTGATGTTCACACTAACGGAACACTTGCTCCCGATGAGGCTGTAAGCCTTGCAGCAAAGGTTCTTAGTGAGCATCTTAGCCTCTTCATCGATCTGTCTGAGAATGCCAAGACTGCAGAAGTTATGGTAGAGAAAGACAATGATGAGAAGGAAAAGGTTCTTGAGATGAGCATCGATGAGCTTGAGCTCAGTGTTCGTTCCTTCAACTGCCTCAAGAGAGCCGGAATCAATACTGTTGAGGAGCTTACAAACAAGACTCCCGATGATATGATGAAGGTACGTAACCTTGGACGTAAGTCCCTTGAGGAAGTGCTTGCAAAGCTTGATGAGCTTGGACTTGCACTTAGAA
Source organism: Butyrivibrio sp. INlla16 (assembly GCF_900104155.1). GTDB lineage: Bacteria > Bacillota > Clostridia > Lachnospirales > Lachnospiraceae > Butyrivibrio. The sequence continues at coordinate 10,178 of NZ_FMYB01000038.1, read as the reverse complement.
CAGGTGAAGATCAGAACTGATAAAACAGATTAGTATTCGCTGATGGTAAAGCCGACGTGTACGGATGCGGATTCTCATTAGGTATTAACACAACATATCGGGAGTAAAACCAAAGCGTATTCCGGTATGCACCACAGCAGAGGGAACTCTGCGATTGAGAAAGGAAGTAAATTATTATGGCAATGTACAGAAAGTTAGGAAAGGCTACAAAGCCCAGAAGAGCACTCCTCAGAAACCAGGCAACAATGCTTCTTTACAATGGTAAGATTGTTACAACCGAGGCTAGAGCTAAGGAAGTAAAGAAGATCGTTGAGCCTATCATCGCTCTTGCAGCTAAGGAGATGGACAACTACGAGACAGTTACTGTTGAGGCTAAGGTTGCCCGCAAGGACAAGGATGGCAAGCGCGTTAAGGAAGTTAAGGATGGCAAGAAGGTAACAGTTTATGATACTGTTCAGAAGGAGATCAAAAAGGATAAGCCTTCACGTATGCATGCTAGAAGACAGATCCTCAAGACCCTCTATCCTGTAACTGAGGTTCCGAAGGAAGCTGCTGGAAGAAAGAAGAACACAAAGCAGATCGACCTTGTTGAGAAGCTTTTCACAGAGTATGGTCCTAAGTATGCTAGCCGTAACGGTGGTTACACAAGAATCGTTAAGATCGGTCAGCGTAAGGGCGATGCAGCTATGATGGTTGTTCTTGAGCTTGTATAATTAACATAATAAAAATAATGAGCGGTACGATTAGTCGTATCGCTCATTTTTTATGTGCGCTTAGCGGCACACTATTTTAATTCCTAAAATAATTTAACAGATTTTACTCTGCATTGCCATCAGAAACAATCTCCGTAGATGTTCCGTAAGCTTTATCGGGATGCTTGTTTGCGTATTCTGCAAGTGTTTCACCACCCGACATAGTACGGGCCAGTAAGGAACATAAGATAATAAGTGCAATTATTATAATTAGTGGTTTAAAGTATTCGTTTGACATAAAGTCATTTTAGCAAATTTATTGAAGAAGTGCCATAACACCCTGAGGGGTCTGATTTGCCTGTGCCAACACAGACTGTCCGGCCTGCTGAAGGATATTTAATGTGGAAAGTCTCACCATTTCTTCAGCCATGTCGGCGTCACGCAGGCGTGACTCTGCAGCGGTAGTATTTTCAACAACGTTATTGAGATTATATACAGTATGCTCGACACGGTTCTGAATAGCGCCAAAATAACTTCTTACACCGCTTACCATCAGGATTGCATTAGAAAAATTGTCAATAGCGTTGGTTGCGTTATCTTCTGTCAGAAGATTTACATCTGTAATAAGAAGTGCATCTGTGCTCATGTCAAAAAGTTCAATTTCCACTTTGTTTGTCATATCAGCGTCTGTTCCGAGGTGAAGAGCGATAGAAGATCCGCGTCCTTTCTGGTTCTCGGTAGTAAGGTCCATTTGAACATAACCCAAAGTGGTATTCTTAATTTCAATCGGTTGCTTGTTCTTTTTCGCAGTTTCGCCAAGTATATTTGTTCCGCCTGTGCTAAGTGAAGGAGTAATAAGTGATCCTACACCACCAAGACTTTCGTATGAGAGTCTTCTTACAAATTCTACTGCGCCCATTTTGCCTGATACAGGACTTGAGTAACTACCGTTGTTGATGCAATCCTTTAAATCGGATTCGGATATACCTATAAGGCTTGTAAGAACGGTATCAAAGCTATCGGTTTTGTTATCGATGAAACCCTGGAAGATTTTGTTCATTCCGGTTAAAATGGTGGCTTTTGAGAAATCATTTGTGTCGGAAGCAAGGTAACCGGCATAGGCAGCTGCCAGATAACCATGACCATAAACTCTTCCGTCCACTGTATATTGTCCGCCTTGTGAGAGGTATGCAGCAATATTATAGTCTCTGGAGGGATCGTTTGCACTGGAAAGTGTACTTGCACAACTACTGAGATAACTATTCCAACCGGATGAATAGCCGCCACCTGATAACTGCGCTGTTCCTTCTATAAACCATAACGGAAAGTCTTCAGGACCTGTACCTATATTCATTCTTTCGGGATAAACTGTAGCCATAACACCATGCATTACTTCGTGTGCAACCGTTGATTCAAGCAAACTGAGTTTATCTTGGCTTAAATTCAGGGAAGGGAAATCGGCCTTATCCACTGAAAGCAGTAGAGAACCTGGTGTGAAGTTCTGTCCGGGCCATGAAATTTGGGCGGACATGGATGCCAATACGTTATCCACACCGTCTATTGTATTGATAGTCATTGTTGAATAATAGGGAGTTTTATCGTTTTCAGCCGCTGTCCTTACTGTATTTCCCATAGAAGAAAAACTGTTTAGTATCTGTTCTACAGCGTTGGGGAAATACTCATTAGAGATTTTCTGTGCAAGATATTTCATCCCATTTGCTATAGAAGAAGGAGGATTGAGAGTAGTTAATCTCGGAAGACGACCTTTTTTAGGGAAAATGGGAGTTTCGTTGAATTTGGTACGACTGGTGATCGCGTTTATTTCACTTTTTAACTGCTTGATTTCGTTATTGATGGCTATTCTGTCTTCAGGCGCAAGGGTTCCATTAGCGGCCTGAATAGAGAGCACGTTGCATCGCTGAAGCATTTCATGTACTTCGTGTAAAGCACCGTCAGCAACCTGGGCCATAGAAATGCCGTCTTTGCCATTTGAGGAAGCGCGTGTAAGTCCCCTCATCTGGCGGCGCATTTTTTCAGATATGGTTAAACTTGCTGCGTTATCTGCGGCGCGATTAATCTTATATCCTGAAGCCAGCTTTTCGGCTGTTTTAGCTCGTTCTGAAGTTGTGATACCGGTCATCATATTTGCATACGATGCCTGCATGTTATGTTGTATTACCACAAGCTGCCCCTTAATGATAATAAATCGATATTTTTAGTTCCTTTACACTAAAGTTATCGGCAGTTTTATGAAAAAATTTTACACTTTTTAAATATGGCAGAAGAAGTGCACAGCTGCGCTTGTTTTTCACAACTGCATATAATAAAATAGTGAGGATGTACTAAAGAGCGCAATAATACTGAAAAAGAGGCAAAATGAGTTCAGAAACAATGCTCCGGACGGAGAATCTGACATTTGAATATATCAGACGAGATGAGGAAGGCAACGTAGAGGGAATAACCACCGCTGTTGACGGAGTGGATCTGGAAGTCAAAAAGGGCGAATTTATATCCATTCTCGGACACAACGGTTCAGGAAAATCTACACTGGCCAAGCATTTTAATGCACTTTTATTCCCCACTGAGGGTACTGTCTTTGTTGACGGAATGAACACTTCGGATGCAAGTAATCTCTGGAGTGTCAGACAGGAAGCGGGGATGGTTTTTCAGAATCCCGACAATCAGATAATAGGACAGGTTGTTGAAGAGGATGTGGGATTTGGACCGGAAAACATGGGTGTTCCCACAAAAGAGATATGGGAGAGAGTAGAGGAGAGCCTTAAGACTGTAGGAATGTACGAATTTAGGAAAAGCTCACCCAATCACCTCTCCGGAGGACAGAAACAGAGGGTTTCCATTGCGGGAGTTATTGCAATGCACCCCAAATGCATCATTTTTGATGAGCCGACAGCCATGCTTGATCCGAACGGACGAAAAGAGGTTATCCGCGCGGCGAGAGCCCTGAACGACGTGGAAGGGATAACGATCATTCTAATTACGCATTATATGGAAGAAGTAATATACTCCGACAAGGTCTTTGTTATGGATAAGGGGCATGTGAAGATGCAGGGTACTCCCAGGGAGATTTTTTCACAGGTTGATAAGCTGAAGGATTTGAGGCTGGGTGTTCCGCAGGTAACTCTTCTTGCGCATGAGCTTAGGCAAAGAGGACTTAATATTCCCGAGGGGATTCTTGACCGCAAGGAACTTGTAGCAGCTTTGAAGGGATTAAAATGGCAATAATACTTGATCATGTAAATTACATATATGAAGCCGATACAGCGATGGCAAGGACAGCCTTAAATGATGTGTCACTTCAGATACCGGATGGCCAGTTTATAGGCCTTATCGGACACACCGGATCGGGAAAATCGACCCTTGTGCAGCATTTGAACGGTCTTATGAAGCCGTCATCAGGTTCTGTCTACTTTGATGGCAAGGACATAAACGATCCCGAATATGACAGAAAAAATCTCAGAGCCAAGGTGGGACTCGTTTTTCAGTATCCCGAGCATCAGCTTTTTGAGATAAACTGCTTCCTGGATGTGTGCTTTGGGCCAAAAAATCTGGGGCTTCCTCAGAAAGAGATAGAGCTTAGAGCGTATGATGCCCTTAAAAAGGTAGGACTTCCGGATGAATATTTTTATCAGTCTCCATTTGATCTGTCCGGAGGACAAAAGCGGAGGGTGGCTATAGCCGGAGTTCTTGCTATGAAGCCGGAGGTGCTGATTCTGGATGAGCCCACAGCAGGACTTGACCCTAAAGGCAGGGACGAGATACTTGATCTAATCGCTGAGCTGCATGATACACTGGGCATCACGGTAATTCTGGTGTCACACAGCATGGAGGATGTGGCGAATTACGTCGACAGGATAATAGTCATGAATAAGGGTGAAGCAGTCTATGACGGAACCCCGAAGGAAGTATTCGCCCATTACAAAGAGCTTGAGGCTATAGGTCTTGCTGCACCGCAGGTTACATATGTTATGGAGGAGCTCAGAGAAGCCGGATTGCCCGTACATACGGATGCTACCACGATTGATGAGGCGGCTGACGAGATTATGCGGGTTTTTGGATGATTTTTATATAAAAAGTTGGGAGCATGTACTGAATGCTTAGAGATATAACGCTGGGACAGTATTACCAGACGGATTCCGCTATTCACAGACTGGATCCGAGGGTAAAAATTGTAGCGACACTGGTATATATTGTATCCCTATTTGTAGTAGACAATTTTATAGGATATTTGATAGCAGCAGCCTTTCTTGTGCTTGCCATTATGAAGTCAAATGTGCCCGCAAAATTCATTTTTAAGGGCATGAAGGCTATTTATTTACTGCTTCTTATTACTATGCTGTTTAATCTCTTTTTGACGCCCGGAGAGCCTCTGGTGACTTTCTGGAAACTGAAAATAACCAAAGAGGGACTTAAAATAGCGGTTATGATGGGAGTGAGGCTTGTTTTCCTTATAACAGGGTCTTCAATAATGACGCTCACTACCACCCCAAATCAGCTTACGGACGGTATGGAGAGCCTCATGAACCCGCTTAAGGTGTTCCATGTGCCGGTACATGAGATATCTATGATGATGTCGATTGCACTCAGATTTATTCCGATTTTGATGGAAGAGACAGACAAGATCATGAAGGCTCAGATGGCAAGAGGTGCCGATTTTGAGAGCGGATCGCTTATCCAGAGGGCTAAGAGTCTGATACCGCTTCTTGTTCCGCTTTTCATATCTGCCTTCAGAAGGGCAGGAGACCTTGCTATGGCTATGGAAGCCAGATGTTATCGAGGCGGCGAAGGCAGGACTAAAATGAAGCCTCTTGCTTATAAGAAATGGGATATTTTTGCATATATAGTGATTTTTGTGTATTTATGCGCAATGATCGCTGTGGGAATTCTGTTTTGATTGACGCAATATTGTGCAATTTATTATTGATATATCCTTATATGCATATAATTGAGGGCTAAGATTTGAAAAATATTATGCTGACAGTTGCATATGATGGGAGCGGCTATCACGGCTTCGCTTTTCAGGAAAACACCCGGACAATAGAGGGCGAGCTGAAAAATGCCGTTGATGCGCTGACCGGTGAGGATTCGGAGATTATCGGTGCCAGCAGGACAGATGCCGGAGTGCATGCATATGGGAATCTGGTGGTGTTTAAAACAGAATCCACCATTCCTGCTGAAAGCTTTGCACCGGCATTGAATAATAAGCTCCCCGATGATATCAGAATCATGCGGTCGGAGGAAGTTCCGCTTGAATTCCATCCGAGAAAGTGCCTCTCAGAGAAGACATATGAGTATAGAATCCTGAACGTTAAGACAATGGTGCCTACTAAGAGGCTCTATTTTTGCCATAACAGCTATCCTCTTGATGAAAAGAGGATGAACGAGGCTGCCAAGTACCTGGTGGGAGAACATGATTTTTCAAGCTTTTGTGCAGCCGGATCTCAGGCACTAAGCCATGTTCGAAGGATTATTTCGGCAGAGACTGTGAGACAGGGCGATGAGATAGTGATTAGAATCACAGGCAACGGCTTTTTATATAATATGGTGAGAATCATAGCCGGGACTCTGATGGAGATAGGCAGGGGGAAGGGCGAGCCTTCGGACGTTGAAAAGATGATCGGAGCAAAGGACAGAGCGGCAGCAGGACCGACAGCTCCGCCGCAGGGACTTTTCCTTATAGAATACAGATTCCCCGAGGGATTATAAAATTTTTATAACCTCAGCTATTTTGTGCTATTTTCGGTGGATTTTAGGTTGACAAATTGAAAGAAATGAGCATATAATATATGACTGTGTGACGATTATCGCCAAAGTTATCCCGGTAAGTAACGAGGCGTATATCTTATACAATATATAAGCGAATGGATCAGGTGAAGGGTTCTTCGCACCAGAGTTTAACTGTTAACTGGTTATGGAGGTAATTAGAATGAACACATATATGCCTAATGCTTCTTCTGTTGAGAAGAAATGGTATGTTGTAGACGCAACAGATATGACACTCGGTCGTCTTGCTTCTAACGTTGCTAATGTACTTAGAGGAAAGAATAAGCCGATTTATACACCCAACATTGATACAGGTGATTATGTAATCGTAATCAACGCTGAGAAGATCAAGGTTTCAGGTAAGAAGATGGACCAGAAGATGTACTGGCACCACACAGATTATGTTGGACACCACAAGGAGTTCACTCTTCGTCAGATGATGGAGACACACCCGGAGCGTGTTATCGAGCATGCAGTAAAGGGAATGCTTCCCAAGGGTTCTCTTGGCAGACAGATGTACACAAAGCTTCACGTATATGTAGGTCCTGAGCACGATCATGCAGCTCAGAAGCCCGAAGTACTTACATTCTAATCTGAAAGGAGAATTTGAAAATGGCTAAAGCAGCAAGTTTCTATGGCACAGGTAGAAGAAAGAAGTCTATCGCCAGAGTTTATCTTACACCCGGTAAGGGCAATATCACTATCAATAAGAGAAGCATCGACGAGTATCTTGGACTTGAGACTCTTAAGGTTATCGTTCGTCAGCCCCTTGTACTGACAGATACTCTTGATAAGTTCGATGTTAACGTAACAGTTCGCGGTGGCGGCACAACAGGTCAGGCTGGTGCAATCCGTCACGGTATCTCAAGAGCACTTCTTCAGGCTGATTCTGATGAGTACAGACCTGCACTTAAGAAGGCTGGATACCTTACACGTGATCCTAGAATGAAGGAGAGAAAGAAGTACGGTCTCAAAAAGGCTCGTCGCGCTCCTCAGTTCTCAAAGAGATGATCTTTCGAGATTCAAAAAGAATTTACAAACCTCAGAAACTCAGTGTTTCTGGGGTTTTTCTTTTATCTATAATTGTATTCAGTTGTGGTGAAACGCAGAAAATTTTGTACCGTAAACAGCGAGTAAACAGCAGGTAGACAGCAAAATTCTCAAGTCTTAGATCTTGTTTGAGTAGAGTACTTAGCGAGGTACTATCGAGCTTAGTACGAACCATACAAGTTCACTTGACAAGGTTTTTTCGAGTCTAGTGAAGCTTGTTAATTGCTTCTACCAGAGACTGGATATCAAGGTGGGTGTACACTTTCTCTGTCAGAGACATCGCCCCGGAGTGTCCTACGATTTTCTTTATCATTGTAGGATCTACATGAGCTTCTGCCAGCATTGATATGCAGGTGTGTCTTGTATCATGAGGAGTGTGCTCCATCCCAAGATTTTCAATTAGTGGTGTCCAGTAGCTGTCTTTATAATTTCTGTAAGTGAACTTTTTGTTTTCATCGGTGTGAAGAAGGTATTCACAGTCAGAGGATTCATACCAGGCTTTGTAGAATGGTAGAACCTTATCTGCTATAGGAACCTTTCTGATACCATTTTCAGTTTTACTTAGTATCACATCGAAATACTGTTCTTCGAGATGAACATTTTTCTTTTCCAAATCCAGTAGTTCAGATATTCTACAGCCGTTGTAAATCAGCATCAGTACTGTCTGGTAGAACGGATCATCCTTGAGTTCCCATAGCCTTTCAATCTCAGCTTTTGAAAAGATATCTCTCTCAACCTTATTTGGATTTTTGTCCTTATACTTGAGGATATCAACAAATTCGGAATAGTCCTTGTTACAGATATCGTTCTTAAGGGCGTAATCGTAAAGCTGATTGAAAAGGACTTTGATCTTACGGAGCGTAGGATAATTTTTTCCGCAGGTATCAATGACATTCTGAAGCTCTGCCAGCCTTATATCTCTAAAAGTTTTGTTGTAAAGGGTGCCACATACGTTATATGAGGCTGTATACCCATGTACGTTGGATTTAGAGATGGCAGGATACTTTGCTTCAGACCAGGCATTATATACGTCTGTGAATGTCATTTTGGCTGCTTTTGTATCAAATGGATTCTGATGATAATCTGATAGCATTTGCAAGCCTTCCTGCTTGGTTTCAGCATATCCTATGACATTGTACGTCTGCTTTTTGGTACCTTTTTCCGGATCAATGGTCCATCCGGTGGTTACTCTTACCATATAGGGCTTTCTGCGTTTCCCGGACATTTTCATAACACTTCCATATCCGTTTGGTAATTTCAAATAATATCGACCTCCTTTGATGCTCAGGTTATTTATGAAAAAGGGTATAACCCTTAATCACCTTTCTTATCGGGCAATGCTACATTTGCGTAGTATGCAAGTTCTGTTTCGAACCAGTGATTAAATCTATCTTCATTTGAAAAGCCTTGTTCAAGGCTCTCTCGCTCATCTGCATATCTTTCCAGAAAGAGGCAGAGATCTGAGTTGTTTTCTGCTGCTTCATCGTTTCCAATGAATTTAAGACTGCAGCTCCATTCTTCGGTTTTGGGTGGACGATTTACGTCTATATTGAAGTTAATCCCTGCTTTTTTATTTAGTTCGTTAAGAACATAGAGGACATCTGAGAGTGTGTCTAAAGTGATGTTCTTCTTCTGATATCCAATAAGTTCAGCAGGAGAGATATTAAGAATATTTGCTATCTCATTCAGTACACCTATTGAAGGCTCTATTTCACCGCTTTCATATTTCTGTACTGTACGCATGGTTTTACCTAGTCTGTTAGCCAGTTCAGTCTGACTGAGGTGCTGAGCTTTGCGGGCCTGCTTAATTCTATTTCCAATATCAGATCCATTGTTCATTGTACTGACCTCCTTGTGAGAATTGTAACACGTAGTAATACGAATTGCAAGAACGTATTACGAATTGAAAATACATATTTATTGTTGACAAATGAATTATGAAGACGTATTATCAAAATACGAACTAATAATTCGTATTTTGAAAGAAGGGAGGTGAAAAGGTATGGAAGACAAAAAGTTATATGTAGAACTACCAAGATTTACTGGTAGAAATGTTCCTATAACTGAGGTTGCCGAGGCAATGCACAAGGATGCACAGTTCGTAAGAATTGGAATCCAGCAGGGGATATTCAAATTTGGATATGCCATGAAGAAAGAGAATTCCAGTGAATACAACTACTATTGTCCAGACAGAAAGGTATGGGAAGAGATTGGATACTTTAGTCCAGAAGCAGTCTAAAATGAAAAAACTCTCTTGCTGGTAACAAGAGAGTGAATGAAAAGCCGGAGCTTTTGTAAATTCGATTAAATAAAGTATAGCAAGGGTTCCGGCCAAGTTCAACAAAAAAGTAAGATTGGATAGGGTTGTTTCATGAAGAAGTTTTTGTGCAGGAGAATGCCATAATCAGGTGGAGTAGTTGCTTTTTGAGATGTTATTATCCTATATTCAGCATAAAAAAGCGCATAGTTATCCCTATGCGTCATCAAAAGGAGTAAAGGTATTGTTATTCTCAAAAATCAATACATACTGGGAATTGGTTCAAAAATAAACTTTGCCACACATGTAAGATCCGAGTCCACTTCATCCATTATATCTATCATCTGTATCCGGTTCACAGGATCTTCTAATTGCATCAGCCTTGCTACGTTATATGA
>NZ_FMYB01000099.1 GCF_900104155.1 Butyrivibrio sp. INlla16 | reverse complement strand
TGCTACAATTGTAATCAAATATCTGCATATCAAGAGTAACCCTCTTACCAAGTATTGGTAAGTCTTGAGCCTTCCTATGATGCGAGCCGTGATGTTTTATTAAAGGCGCCCCACACTTATGGCAGGTGCAGTTGTTACTTACAGAATGCATTCTGATAATGATTTCATCATCAGTTTCCTCAACATCAAGTATCTTTAAATCAGCAGGGTAAAAACTCTGTAAGTCCAGAGAAGAAGTAGTAGACATATCCCTCTATCCTTTCGGAATCAATATATGTCTATTATACACCGCCTTGGAATGCTATACTATAGCCAAGTACTAATCGATGAGGAAGAACCACTAAATTCCACCCCTTCCACTCCAGACATGAAAGTTAGTTATCTTTAACTACTTTTCTCTTTATCAGAGCCATTAAAAAATTCAATTAGATTATTGATTCCTTTAACAGCTTGTTTGTCATCCAAAGCCGGAACCAAATTAGTGTTATGGCTGTACACTACATCATGAATATCATAACATTTCATGTGATGTAAAAGAGTGCAAGCAGTCTCATATGCCCTTTCTATTTTCCCATCGCCTCCACCTACCAGGATTACAGCACCCTTTTTAGGTTTGATGTTCAGCTCTTCCTTACGAAAATACTCTCCGCAAAAATAAGTCTGCAACCTACTTCCTATATCAAGTAATTTTCCTGTTAATTCAGAAAAATAGATGGGTGAAGCAATAACAACATTATCACATTCCTCTATATACTTATATACATCCTGCATTTCATCATTTATTGCGCATCCACTGTTTTTCCAGCAATGACGACAATCTACACAAGGAGAAATATCACAATAATAAGCATTTACTATTTTAGTATCGCCTTTTAAGCCTGATGTAATTAATTTGATTAAACTCACTGTATCTCCTGAAACACGCGGAGATCCGTTTAGAATTAACGTTTTCAACAATTCCCCCTAATGTCGGTTATGCTGCAATATAGCAGTTTTAAACCGCCTTTATCATTATCATTTCCATCGGTTGCTCATATCCAGGAACATCGACCACAAATCCGCCACAATCTTTATATCCCAGCTTACGATAGAAATGTTGTGCATCTTCATCGACCTGAGTGGATGTCATCAGCATTCCGTATCCCCGTGACTTCATATCCTGTTCCCAGTATTCCATCAACTGTTTTCCATATTTCTGATTGCGATAATCGGAATCTATGAATAGCATTGTGCAAAACGGAGTATTATCCCAGAAAAGATTATATCTGAGCACCCCGATGATTACCTCGTCTTCAGTATATACATACCCTTGTCCACATCTTACCTTTTCATCAAACACAGATTCTGGCAAATGCTTGTCGAGAGCATACCATGCTCCTTTATCACGTTTTTCAACCAGTCTTATCATTGATATTCTTCTCCCCATGCCGTTCTAAGTTGCCCTGTAATGTAATATGTTGCTACAAACTCTGTAATTGAATTTATAACCACTATTTCTTATTCTATCCAATGTACATACGTAAAACAAGGACGTTTTCACGCCCCTGCTTACCGCAGCAGAGTATTCATCTCTCCAAACTGAGATTATTCCTATTCAGATTCGGACATTGCTGTCTACCTGCTGCGTATGGTAGAAAGCTCAGGGCTACTGTATGCGGCTGGTGGCGACTTTAATAACTGCGATCAAAAATAATACTCTTATTTCACTTTCTACTCATTAAATCTTTGTCTGTCTTTTGTAAGATTATCTTCCAATCATAAATATAGGAGGAGAATTAACAGAAACATACTCAGCTTCATCACAATTCGCTTACAGGTTGAATTTCCTAAAATAAGCAGTTATTGTGAATTTGCCCCACGTGCACTATAGTAAATTCATCAGCTGATGAAAACAAATCGGAGGAACTCAACTATGGATATAAATTTAGGTAGAATAATTAAGCAATTACGTGCAGAACAATCTGTAACGCAAGAAGAACTTGCCGAATATCTCGGAATCTCTTTTCAGGCTGTGAGCAAATGGGAAACAGGCACAACCTTACCGGATATTACTCTGTTACCTAAGCTGGCTGCTTTCTTTGGGGTCAGGATCGATGAACTGTTCTCAATTTCTCACGATGACGAACTGGAAAGAATAGACAACATGCTTAAAAGAGAAACTATGACTGATCAAAACTTTTCTTATGCCAAGCGTGTTTTGGATGGAATACTTCGTGAGAATCCTGATGATACAGAAGCGATCAAACGTTACGCCAAGATTTATCTGTCAAAATGCAATACTGATATGCTGTCCGCAGGCAAGATGCTTGAAAGAGCAATGACTATAAGCCCTCTTGATGAAGAGATTTTTGCTTTATACCGAAGCGTCCGGGGCGGAAGTGAGTATAAGTACCACAGCGATAATGACTGGTTTATCCGGGTATGTGAGCCTTATGCCCGTAAGTTTCCCGGCAACACTAATCTCTATTGCATGTTGATAGAGGCAATGGTCAGTAAAAAATACTTTGACAAAGCAGAAGCCTTACTGGAGGTGGCATATTTTACCGGAGAAAACAAATACATTAAGGATATACTCCTTGGTGATGTTGCAATGGCCAAAGGGAATCCTGCAGGAGCAAAAGAAATCTGGAACAGAATTCCTAAAGATGATTGGCTTGGTCAATATGAGCTGGGTGAACGTTTTAACAGGCTTAATGAATATGAAAATGCAATTGAAAGCTTTAAGAATGCCTATATCGCCCAAACTGCCCCTCATAAAATAGATATGCTCTATTCATTAGCGTTCCTATACAAGAAACTTGGGAGATATGAAGAGGCAAAAGCGGAATGGGAATTAATCATAACTACTCTTCGTAAAGAATACAACGAACCCGAGGATTCCAACGACATTCAGTGGGCTAAGAATGAGATATCTCAGCTTGTATCGTTAATTGGCTCTTGAGGAATTTAATCTTCCGGCTCTTAAGCGCCGGGAAGAGTCTGTAATCTTAACAACATCCTCATTTTCTCAACCAGCTATCGAATACGCAAAATCATATCCTCATGCCACCATTTTACTGATTGATGGAAAAAAGCTCACCGAGCTTATGATTGAGTACAATATTGGTGTTTCCGATGCGAGAACAGTAACAATAAAGAAGATTGATAGTGATTACTTTGACTTATGATAAATAGCATGAGTTGGCAAGGTAACAAAGGGGCCTCGCACTAAATTCTTAGTGCGACAGCCCCTTGCCTATTGCACTATCAGTTATTCATCTCTCAGATCTTAGATTATTCCTATTAAGATTAGGGACTTGTTGCTCTTTTCTCTGATCAACTATTGCCTGGCTCTCTCTAAGCTTTTGTAAGAGACTTGTCCTAGCCTTTTCAGCTACCTCAGGCTTCTTGGTCTTATCCCACCATTCCTTGAATGTTTTGAAGGCTTTCGAGACTAATTTTCCCAGTGTAGTCTTAGGATTTTCAAGTGTTGCGTATCTCATGAATTCCTTTTTCATTTCTGTATTTACCACTGAGTCCACATATTGGTTAACTGTGCTTTCGATGTCCTCCTTCATTTCTTTAGCCGTTCCATCCAGAGCTTCAATCTGTGTTTCTTTCTCTTGGCACTTATCTTCCAGCTTTTCATATTCTTGTTGTTTTAGCCTCAAGTAGAATTCTTTTGAGAAGTCGCTATTCCTGCCCTTTTCTTTTGGCTTAAGTGTTTCATCTCCAAAGATTTCCGGATGGTCTTTCATCTGATGTTCTACAAAATCGTGCATCTGATCCTGTATCGTTTCCAGTCTTTTCTGGTCGAATACTTTTGTCTTTGCCACCTGCTTGCTTAGTCCTCGTTTGTATCCCGTTGCTACCGGAACTCCTACTACATGCATGTGAGGTGAATCCTCATCCAAATGTGTTACTGCCGATGCGATTTTGAATTCCGGAACTATCTCTTTTACATATTCAAGCTGTTCCCTTAACAGTGGCTTCATTGCATTCCACTGTTCTCTCGTCTTATCAGCCCAGAACTCCTTATCTCCTACTTGGAGAATTACTTCTGTAGCCACATCGTTCTTTTTGCTTTCGGATACATACTCCAGATAGTCCGGAATTTGTCTGTCGCTTCTCTTATCTTTGTTGTATTCCGCAAAAGCTTCGGAGAATTCCCTTTCGTAAATCTCTTTTACATCGTCGAGAATATTTACTTCACTCCCGACTTCCACTTCGATCATTTCTTCGTTATACTCTTCACTTTGAAATAATCGAAGATTGTGTTTGCTCACCGATACCACATCTCTTGTTTTGGTGAGCGAATGTTTCTTACATGAGATGTGAAATGTTACTGTTATCATAAACAAACTCCTTTCGTAATATTTTTTGCCGCCGGCAGGCCCCTCGGAGAGCCCCCGGATAATGATGTGTAATGTCATTATCCATAGGGGGTTACCCATAACGACACGTTATGGGGAAGCTCGCTCCGCTCGCCTGCCAAACCATTCATTCCTTGGCTGATTATTACCGGAGCGTGTCACGCTCCCGTTCAATCCATCAAGGAAAATCACCATCTAAAATCCTTGTGCATCCCCACCATGTCGAGGTAGTCCTGACGAGCTTTTTCTTTCTCCTCTTCTGTTGGTGCCGTCTTGAACTTTGAATAGATTTCATGCCTTGCTAGTTTTTCCATCTTGTCTTCTAGTTCTTTTTTGATTAAATCAGTGTCCTCATCAAACTCAAAGACCAGTAATCTTATCAACCTTATAAATAATTCCTGTGATATCTGTACGTTTTTCATTTCTTCCTTTCTTCTAGTCCGCAACAATGCAGTGTGTTTTTCTTTTTACAACCTTGCAATCTTAAGATTGTATTTTCAGACACCTTGCATTGTTGCGTTCTTGGATGTTATTCGTTTTCTTTCAATATCCAATACCAGATATTGTTAATTCTCTTGGCCTTTATTCCCAGTTCATTTTTGGCTATTTCCAGAGTTCTTTTTGATATATCTTCCTCTTTAGCCAGTTCTACTATCTCGTTGCTTGGGAGCATGTTATGGTCTTCTGCCAGTTCTCTCAGGAGCACTATCGCCCTTTCCTGCTTATTGGCTTTCGGTGCGATTCCTCCGAGAACTTCGTCCGCAGTTATTTCATAATCTCCAATCCACTCAAATCCCTTTTCTGATAATCTGAAGGCCTTGGAATGTCCGAATGCTGCCAGGTTGTTCTTTATTTGAACTATTGCTCTTAGTTCCGGTTCTCCTTCTATCCTGCCTACCAGCAGGACACTTCTTGCTACTGCATAGAAGTCTATTGATCCCATTCCTCGATAGGCTGCCTTGTTTCCGGAAGCTTTGTTCATGTGTCCGATAAGGATAATTGCACATTTGTATTTCTCTGCCAGAGCTCCTAGCTTCTTAGTCATATCCCTTGCTTCGTTCGCTCTATTCATATCCATTCCACCTCCGAGATATGCTTGTAGAGGATCCAGAATCAAGAGTTTAGCGTTTGTTCTTATGATTGCCTGCTCAACTCTTTCATCTACCATTGATAGCGATTTATCACTCTCATCTATCACATGGATTTTTGAACAATCAGCCCCGGCTCCTTCAAGTCTTGGCTTTACTGTATCAGCCAGTCCGTCTTCTGCTGTCTGATATATGATGTTTATAGGTTCTTCACTCTGCAGCCCTGTATCTAACGAAATTCCTTTTGATAACTTTGCTGCTGCATTTAGTACAAAAGTTGTTTTTCCATCCCCGGGATCTCCCTGAATGATGGTCAGCTTTCCATATGGTATAAACGGATACCATAGCCATGAAACTTCTTCAGCTTCTACATCTGACATCTGGATAAGCTTTAATTCTGGTTTGCTTGTTTCCATTTTGATTCCTCCAATCTTTAGGGTTGTTTCATGAAGCAAAATAAATATAGGGTCTTTTAGCGATGAAACTTAGAGGGAAAAGCATTATACAAAAGTGCTTTTCCCTCTTCCTTTTTCTGCTCTGTAGAGGTATAATATACCTAAAGTATAGGTATACGCCACCTATACGAAAGGAGGAAGGTATGAAGACTGAAAAAGTATATCCAGAATGGGTTCAGGCACAACGCGTTAAGGGGACTACCATCAAGAAAAAAGGTGATTCATATTACCTGTACAAGCGTACATCGAAAAGGGTTCCGGGGAAAAAATACCCCCAGCCTGTGGATACCTATATCGGGCTGATTACTCCGGATGGTCTGGTA
>NZ_FMYB01000039.1 GCF_900104155.1 Butyrivibrio sp. INlla16 | reverse complement strand
TATGGCTGGTCATAAACCTTGCATCGCTTACCACATATAGGGCATTTCCATTGCTGCCCTTTGCGAGGATGAATCCTGGCTATAAGAACCTTTTCATCATAGTGGTTCTTTGAGACTTTGATATCATCAATAATCGTATCATTGACATTTAAGAGTTCCTTGAATAAAGTAGTAGCTGAAGTCATCTGGATCCTTTCCTTTTGTGTTTCTTAGTCAGCTACACTTTAAGGAAAGCCAGATGGCTTTTCAAGTATATATTGTTATGTTGTTAAGGTGCGTAGGCTTCCACACATATGCCAGAGGCCTCTTAATTTATTATATATATGGAGATATGTGCATAATTTTATCTCGTTGAAGGGAGTTTTTAATTCATGAAGTTCGTTTGTTCCAAATCAAATCTTATTGCAGGATTGCAGATTGTATCCAAGGCTGTTCCCAATAAGACAACAATGTCAATTTTGGAGTGCATTCTTGTAGATGCAACAGAGGGAGTAATTAAGTTCATCGCTAATGATATTGATCTTGGAATTCAGACAGAGCTTGATGGTAATATTATCGAGAGAGGTTATATCGCTATTGATGCAAAGATATTCTTTGATATCATCAGGAAGCTTCCTGACAGTGATGTTACCATAGAAGCTGATGCAAACGGTAAGGTTACCATAAGCTGTGAAAAGGCAAAATTCAGTATTGTAGGAAGAAATGCCGATGATTTCACCTATCTTTCCAATATAGAGAGAATAGACGGAATATCAGTATCTCAATATACTCTGAAAAATATTATTCAACAGACTATATTTTCTATTGCGGAAAACGATGCCAATAAAATGATGAGCGGAGAGCTTTTTGAGATAAATCAGGATACACTCAAACTGGTTTCTCTTGACGGACATCGTATTTCTATCCGAAAAATTAAACTTCAAAACAGTTATGAATCAAAGAAAGTAGTAGTTCCCGGTAAAACTTTGTCTGATATAAGCAAGATTATATCTGATAGCACAGAGAATAATGTTGATATCTTCTTTACAGATAAGCACATTTTGTTTGAGTTTGACAGAACTATTGTGGTTTCAAGACTTCTTGAGGGTGAGTATTTCAATATTGATCAGATGCTTTCAAGTGATTATGAGACCAAGATGACAATATCAAGAAAAGAAATGCTCGATTGCATCGACAGAGCTACTCTTCTCGTAAAAGAAGGTGATAAAAAGCCAGTTATCATCTCTATTACTGACGAAAAAATGGAATTGAAGATAAATTCAACCATTGGAAGTATGGATGAAGAGATTGATATAGAAAAACAGGGTAAAGATCTTATTATAGGCTTTAATCCCAAGTTTTTAATTGATGCCCTCAGAGCAATTGATGACGAAAGTATTGATATTTATATGGTTAATCCCAAAGCTCCCTGCTTCATAAGGGATAAGGATTCAAATTATATTTATCTTGTACTTCCTATTAACTTTACAACAGTGAGCTAAAAAAATGGAAAAGATAACAGTTAATTTAAGAGATGGAGACGAATATATAAAGCTTGGACAGGCTATGAAAAAGGCCGGTCTTGAGGAATCCGGTGTTGATGCAAAAGTTGATATTCAAAACGGTCTTGTGAAAGTAAATGGTGAAGTTGAAACAAGACGTGGACGTAAGCTTTATAGCGGAGACACCGTTGAGTACGAAGGTGTTCAGGTACAAATTGAGAAATGATAATAAAATCATTAGAACTTACAGATTTTAGAAACTACGAGAATTTAAAAATTGAATTCAGCAGCGGAACCAACATTCTTTATGGTGATAATGCTCAGGGAAAAACAAATATTCTTGAAGCAATCTTTCTTGCTGCTACTACTAAGTCTCATAAGGGAAGCAAAGACAAAGAGATAATTTCCTTCGGTAAGGAAGAGGGACACATCAGAACCATTATTGAAAGAGATGGCGCTTCGTACCGTGTGGATATGCACCTTAGAAAAAGTAAATCCAAAGCGATTGCTATAGATTCACAAAAAATTAGAAAAGCTTCCGATCTGGTAGGAAGATGCAATGTTGTATTTTTTTCTCCAGAAGATCTTAGTATCATAAAAAATGGTCCGGCAGAGAGGCGAAGATTTATGGATATGGAGCTTTGCCAGCTGGATCAAATTTATTTAGAGAATCTTGCAAAATACAATAAGCTTATAACAGAAAGAAATAAAGTATTAAAAGATATGTTTGAACATCCTGAAAACAGTGTTTTACTGGATGTTCAGGATAAGCAGCTTCTAGAATACGGATCTGTAATAATAAAATCCAGGGAAAAATTCATAAAGGATTTATGCGAAATAATAGATCCAATTCACAATAAGCTTACCGGTGGAAGAGAAAAACTGAAAATTTACTATGAACCCAATGTAACTGCTTCGGAATATGAAAATAAACTGGCTTCATCGAGACAAAAAGATATTTATCTGAAGCAGACGACAGTAGGACCTCATAAAGATGATTTTTCATTTAATGTAATTACAGAAAATGTTCCCGAAGAAATAGATATCAGAAAATACGGATCACAGGGACAACAGAGGACAGCCTCGTTGTCGCTTAAGCTCTCGGAAATTGAAATTGTAAAAAAATCAAAAAAAGAAAATCCTGTTCTCTTACTTGATGATGTTTTATCGGAGCTTGACAGCAACAGACAAAATTATCTTTTAAACACAATTGGAGATATTCAGACAATCATTACCTGTACAGGATTAGATGAATTTGTTAACAACCGTTTTGAAATAGATAAGGTATTCAGAGTTGTGAACGGAAGTATACCTGAAGAATAAGAGGATAAAAATGAGTAACGAAGGAAACAATTACGGTGCGGATCAAATACAGATACTTGAAGGACTTGAGGCAGTAAGAAAAAGACCCGGAATGTACATTGGTACAACTGCAGCAAGAGGACTTCATCATCTGGTATATGAGATTGTTGATAACTCAGTAGATGAGGCACTTGCCGGATTCTGTGATCATATTGAAGTTAATATAAATGCAGATAATACTATTACTGTCATGGATAACGGACGTGGTATTCCTGTTGATGTTAACCATAAATCAGGACTTACCGGAGTTGAAGTAGTATTTACAATTCTTCATGCCGGCGGTAAGTTCGGCGGTGGCGGTTATAAAGTATCCGGAGGACTTCATGGAGTTGGAGCTTCTGTAGTTAATGCCCTCTCCGAGTGGCTTGAAGTTGAGGTAATGAGAGGCGGCAAAATATATCAGCAGCGATATGAGAGAGGTAAAGTTTGTTTTCCTCTTAAAGAAATCGGAACAACAGAAGCAGAAAAGTCAGGAACAAAGGTATCTTTTAAACCTGATGCTCTTATTTTCAAAGAGACAACTGTCTTTGATTTTAATGTATTAAAACAGAGACTTAGAGAAATGGCGTTCCTTACAAAGGGACTCAGTATTACTTTAAGAGATTATCGCGTAGCTGAGGGAGAAGAAATTATCGAGCAGAACTTCTGCTACGAAGGCGGTATCAAGGAATTTGTGCAGTATCTCAATAAGAGTAAGACTGTTCTTTATGATCAGATTATGTATTTTGAGGGAAATAAAAACAATGTTCAGGTGGAAGTTTCTCTCCAGCATAATGATTCTTTTAATGAGAGCACATATACATTCGTTAATAATATAAATACTCCTGAGGGAGGAACTCATCTTGAGGGCTTCAAGGTTGCACTTACGAAGACCTTTAATGATTATGCAAGAGAAAAGAAGATGCTCAAGGATAATGAGGAAAATCTCACAGGTGATGATATCCGTGAGGGTCTTACCTCAATTATCAGCGTAAAAATTGAAGATCCTCAGTTTGAGGGACAGACCAAACAAAAGCTTGGAAATTCTGAGGCAAGAGGTGCAGTTAACAGTATTGTTTCTGAACAGCTTACGTATTTCCTTGAACAGAATCCTCAGGTTGCCAAGGTTATACTCGAGAAAGCTATTCTTGCTCAGCATGCAAGAGATGCTGCAAGAAAGGCAAGAGATCTTACAAGAAGAAAATCAGCCCTTGATGGACTTGGACTTCCCGGAAAGCTTGCGGATTGTTCCGATAAGGATCCCAAAAATTGTGAAATTTTCATAGTTGAGGGAGATTCCGCGGGCGGATCCGCAAAGACTGCAAGATCAAGAGCAACGCAGGCTATTCTTCCGCTCAGAGGTAAAATTCTGAACGTTGAAAAAGCAAGAATAGACAAAATATACGGAAATGCTGAAATTAAGGCAATGATCACTGCCTTTGGTACAGGTATTCATGATGATTTTGATATCGAAAAGCTTCGTTACAATAAAATCATTATTATGACTGATGCCGATGTTGACGGTGCTCATATTGCAACACTTATGCTCACTTTCCTTTACAGATTTATGCCTGAGCTTATTAAAACAGGCCATGTTTATCTTGCTCAGCCTCCGCTTTACAAGCTTGAGAAGAACAAAAAGGTCTGGTATGCATACAGTGATGAAGAATTAAATAAAATCCTCAACGATGTAGGACGAGATCAGAATAATAAGATTCAGAGATATAAGGGACTTGGAGAGATGGACCCCGAACAGCTTTGGGAGACAACCATGGATCCCGACAGACGAGTACTTCTTCGTGTAAATATTGATGAGGAAGCTGAATCTGATATTGATGTTACGTTTACAACACTTATGGGTGACAAAGTAGAACCCAGACGTGAATTTATTGAGAAAAACGCGAAATTTGTTAAAAACCTTGATATTTAAGAGGATAAAAAATGGCTGATAACAATAACAACAATAATAATGGTGAAAACCTTTCGGATGATGTATTCGATCAGGTGATCACCGACAGAATAAAGGAAGTAGATCTTCAGAAAACCATGGAGTCGGACTATATCGACTATGCCATGAGTGTTATCGCATCCCGTGCACTTCCGGATGTAAGAGACGGACTTAAGCCTGTTCAGAGAAGAATTCTCTACTCCATGATCGAACTTAACAACGGTCCCGACAAGCCTCATCGTAAATGTGCACGTATTGTCGGTGATACAATGGGTAAATTTCACCCCCATGGTGACAGCTCTATTTACGGATCTTTGGTAAATATGGCTCAGCCCTGGTCAATGAGATACTGCCTGGTCGACGGACATGGTAACTTCGGATCTGTAGATGGTGATGGCGCAGCTGCCATGCGATATACAGAGGCAAGACTTACCAAGATATCAATGGAGATGACGGCTGATATCAATAAAGATACGGTCGATTTTACACCTAACTTTGATGAGACAGAAAAAGAGCCTGCTGTACTTCCCGCAAGATTTCCGAATCTTCTTGTAAACGGAACTACAGGTATCGCTGTTGGTATGGCAACGAATATTCCACCTCACAATCTTCGTGAGGTTATTGCTGCTGTTGTAAAGATGATCGACAACAGAGTAAATGAGGATAGAGCTACAGATATAGAGGAGCTTCTTCCGATTGTTAAAGCACCCGATTTTCCTACAGGTGGTATAATTCTCGGCACCAGAGGTGCAGAGGAGGCTTATAGAACAGGAAGAGGAAAAGTAGTTGTTCGTGCGGTTACAGACATTGAGGCGATGCCCAATGGTAAGAGCAGAATCATTGTTACTGAGCTGCCTTATCTTGTTAATAAGGCCAATCTTATAGCAAAAATAGCCGAGCTTGTAAAACTTAAAAAGCTAGATGGTATCACAGCTCTTCGCGATGAATCAGACCGTGAGGGTATGAGAGTTGTTATTGAACTGCGACATGACGTAAATGCAAACGTTATGCTCAACAGACTGTTTAAGCATACACAGCTTCAGGATTCTTTTGGAATCATTATGCTTTCACTTGTAAATAATGAGCCCAAGATACTTGGACTTGTTGATATGCTTCATCACTATATCGTCCATCAGGAAGAAGTAGTGACAAGAAGAACCAGATACGATCTAAACAAGGCTGAGGAAAGAAATCATATTGTTGAAGGATTGCTCATAGCCCTTGATAATATCGATGAAGTAATCAAGATTATTCGCGGAAGCAAGACTGTTCAGATAGCAAAAGAACAGTTGATGGAACGCTTTGGATTATCTGATGCTCAGGCACAGGCTATCGTTGATATGCGTCTTCGTACTCTCACCGGCTTGGAGAGAGACAAGCTTGAGCAGGAGCACGCAGAACTCTTAAAGAGAATCGAAGAATTGAAGCTTATTCTTTCAGATAAAAAGGTTCTCCTTGGAGTAATAAGAAAAGAAATCACAGAAATTTCCGATAAATACGGTGATGATCGTAAGACACAGATCGGACATGATGATTCCGATATCAACATTGAGGACATGATTCCAAATGTTAATACGGTTATTGCTATGACAAACGTAGGCTATATCAAACGTATGTCTATTGATAACTTCCGTGCGCAAAACCGCGGAGGTAAGGGAATAAAGGGAATATCCACAATTGAGAACGATTATGTGGAAGACCTTCTTATGACTACAACTCACAATTACATTATGTTCTTTACTAACAAGGGTCGTGCATACAGACTTAAGGCTTATCAGATTCCAGAAGCATCAAGAACATCCAGGGGAACAGCTATTGTTAACTTACTCCAGCTTTCTCCCGAAGAAAAGATAACTGCGACTATTCCGATAAAGGAGTATACAGAAGAAAAGAATCTGTTTATGGTTACTAAAAAGGGAACTGTAAAGAAGACTCCTATAATGGAATTTGCAAATGTAAGAAAGAACGGCCTTACAGCAATTAATCTCGATGATGATGACGAACTTATAGAGGTTAAGACCACAAAGTCCGATTCGGAGATATTCCTTATTACCAGAAACGGAATGTGCATCAGATTTAAGGAGACAGATGTTAGACCTACCGGAAGAACATCAATGGGTGTAAGAGGAATTATGCTCGGCGACCAGGATGAGGTTGTTGGAATGCAGCTTAATTCCCAGGGTGATTCACTTCTTATAGTTTCTGAAAAAGGATTTGGAAAGAGAACCGAGCTTTCAGAATTCCACATCCAGCTTCGCGGTGGAAAAGGTGTAAAGTGCTATAAGATTACTGAGAAGACCGGTAATGTAATAGGTGTAAAGGCTGTTAAGGATGAACATGAGATCATGATGATAACTGACAGCGGAATACTTATTCAGCTTCGAATGGAGGAAATAACCATTCACGGAAGAGTGACCTCCGGTGTCAAGATGATAAATCTTGACAAGGGTGTCAGTGTAGTAGCAATTGCGAAGGTACGCGAAAAGGTATCAAACGGTGACGAAGAATTTGAAAATATCGAAGATGCCATGGAAGAGATACCCGAAGGCGAAGAAATAGTCCCGGATGATGATTTTGATGATGAAGAGATAGAAGAATCCGAATACAGTGCTGAAGATACAGATGAAGAGTAAATCTTATGAGAGTTGGACTTTTAATATCCGAATTTAAAGACAATAATACATGTAATATTTGTCTTGGAGCAGATGCGGCTGCCAGGGACTTAGGGGTAGAGCTTGTCATTTTTCCCGGTAAAGTAATGATTACTGATAAGAATTATAGCGAAGAAAGAGCTTATGATTATCAGTATCAGGCAGTTTATGACTATATCTATGAAGCCGGTTTTGATGGACTTATTGTGGATATAGAGCATATCGGAAATAAAGCTCCTATTCTCAAAAAGGAAGCATTTTTGAAGCAATTCGGTAAAAAACCGCTTCTTACTCTTTCGAATATGGAAGGCTTCGAGTGCGTATCCTATACAAAGGATACAGATTCCTATGAAAAGGGTTTTCTTGCAATTGAACAGATTATCAGGAAAATATCCGGTAATGAAGTAAAAGCAAAAAGGCAGAAAATAAACAGCCTTTCAAAGGAATCCATAATTAATATTATAGGAAAAACGGCACGTTTCTCAGAGATTGCATCACAGGCTAATTACTCTAAAGAGAATTATGATGAATCTATAAAGAAAATGGAAAAGTGCTTTGATAACATAGAAGTATTTTTCCTTGAAAATCCTCAGATATGTTCCTTAAAAAAGGGATGGAATGTGCCCAAACACTGTAAAAGAATAATAATTATCAAAGACGGAAAGGCCGGAAAAAAAGAGAAAATCAAGGATATGGAGACATCTGATATTTTTGATCTATCGGAAATAAAAGGCACTAAGGTCATTAGAAACATATTCAGAAAAGATAAGCAGTACGGATTCTTTATTATGGGATTTGATGACTCTTTCAGAATAGAGAATTACGATGATCTTATTACCGGAATTATTCTTAGCTCAATAAGAATAAATTTCCTCAAAAAATTCCTGTATGACACAGAGAAAGAGCTTACACAGTGTCAGGAAGAACTTGCAAGAGATGGTTCGGTCCTTGATCATATCGGTGATGAGGACTATCTTACAGATCTTCCGAACAGAAGAGGATTTTTTGCAAAGGCTTATGATCTTCTTAAATCCGATTTCAAAGAAGGAACCTATGCCGTAGTTGCATATATTGATATGGATTCACTTAAAAATATCAATACAATTCACGGTCATGATGAGGGAGACAATGCTGTTAAAAGGGTTGCCGAAATCCTTAAGGAAGTGTTCGGTGAAAACAGTGTTTGCGGAAGAATAAGAGGAGATGAATTCGCTGTAATAGAAGTTACGACAGAGGAAGAAAAAGCTGAAGAACTTCGTACAGAGATGGCCAGACAGAATAACAAGCTTCTTATGGATAATACTAAATATCTGAATCATCTGATTTATTCAATCTGCGAATTCGATTATGAGGAAAGCCTGTCTCTTAGAGAAATGCTGAAGGAAACGGATGACAATCTGAAGAATATGCGCCGTATGGAGACCATAGGAAAATAAAAACAGTTAAGTATATTTTTAGAATTTACAAGGTTGTGAAAATAACAAAAACAAGATAAAATGTGCTTAATTGGAGTATTACGGACAATTATTTACGAGGATAAACTATGGGAACAGATGCAAATGGATTAGATCCTGAACAGCAGGCATTATTAGCAAGCATAATGGGAAAATCTTCACAGCAAGGTGCGGGGAATTTTAGTATGCCTGCAGCTACTCCTGCAGCGGCAGCAGCTCCTCCGGATCCTGCAAACAGCAGTAAAATGCTTAGTCAGTCAGAGATAGATGCACTTATTGCGTCAATGAATAAATAATACAGGTTAAGCCTCTCTTTTTAGAGAGGCTTATTAGATATAGTGGGGAATTAATATGTCTAATCAAATACCAAATACAGAAGAACCGCATTATAAGCACCAGATAAGAAGATTCACCGGTACAATTAAATGGCTGGTGCTTGGTGTGATAGTGGGAATTATTATAGGGGCAGTCGGGGCTGCCTTTTTCCATGGAATAAGGATTGTTACGCAGTTCAGAAAAGCACATAGTTTTATGATTTTTCTCTTGCCTCTGGCAGGTCTTATAATAGTTTTTCTATACAGACTGTCAAAAGAGTATGAGGACACAGGTACAAATCTTGTTATAACTACTATCTCAGCGGGAGACCATCTTCCTAAAAGAAAGATACCTCTTATTTTTATTGCAACTATACTGACTCATCTGTGCGGTGGTAGTGCCGGAAGAGAAAGCGCTGCCTTGCAGCTTGGAGGAAGTATAGGGCACAATTTTGGTGAGCTTATCGGACTTGATGAGGATGACTGTAAAATAATTACAATGTGCGGAATGAGTGCCGCTTTTGCAGCACTTTTCGGGACACCAATGGCGGCAGCATTTCTTGCTATGGAAATTGAGGCTGTTGGAGTAATGTATTATGCAGCTCTTATTCCATGTGTATTATCTGCTCTTGTTTCCAGCAGTCTTGCTTCATATCTTGGTACAGTACCGGATGTGTTTACTGTGAGCATAGTTCCGGAGTTTACTGTGGATAATGCTGTAAAGGGATCTGTACTTGCAGTTATATGTGCACTTATAAGTATTCTGTTTTGCATAGTTATGAAAAAGAGCGGAGAACTCTACAAAAAATATTTTAAGAATCCATATCTTAGAATTTTTGTAGGTGGATGTCTCGTAGTATTATTAACACTCCTTGTAGGAAATAATAACTATAACGGTGCGGGAATGGATGTTATAGAGCTTGCAACCAAGGGAGAAGCGCCATATCCTGCATTTGCGCTTAAGATGCTATTTACGGCAGTCACTATGGGAGCCGGATATAAGGGTGGTGAGATAATTCCGGCACTTTATATAGGTGCAACCTTCGGATGCTTGTATTCTCAGATATTCGGATTTAATTCTGCACTTTGCTCAGCAATAGGGATGGGAGCACTTTTCTGCGGAATTACAAATTGCCCTATTTCATCTCTTCTTTTATGCTTTGAAATGTTTGGATATAACGGAATGCCATATTTCCTTTTAACGATAGCTCTAAGCTATACCTTTTCAGGTTATTACGGAGTTTACGGATCACAGAAAATTATGTATTCTAAGTTCCATAACAAGTATATTAATCATAAGACCAGATAAAAAATATTAGGGGTATGAGTATGTCAAAAAAATTAGTGTCCTGGAATGTAAACGGGCTTCGCGCCTGCGTATCCAAGGGAGAGTTTCAAAAGTTTATGGAAGAGGAAAAGCCTGATGTAATAGGCCTTCAGGAGACAAAGCTTCAGGAGGGACAGATAGAGCTTGACCTTCCGAGCTATCATCAGTACTGGAACTATGCTGAGAAAAAAGGATATTCCGGAACAGCCCTGTTTACAAAGGAAGAGCCGATAAACGTAACCTACGGAATAGGAATAGAAGAACATGACCATGAGGGCAGAGTAATTACTGCCGAATATCCGGACTACTATTTCATAACAGTCTATGTTCCAAATGCCAAGGATGATCTCTCAAGACTCGAATACAGATGTGTTTGGGAGGACGATTTCCTTAAATATATAAAAACTCTTGAGGAAAAAAAGCCGGTAATATACTGCGGTGATCTTAATGTTGCTCATAAGGAGATAGACCTTAAGAATCCCAAACCCAATAGAGGACATGCCGGATTTACTGATGAGGAGCGCGAGAAATTTGATAACGTTGTAGCTTCTGACTTAATTGATACTTTCAGATATTTTTATCCGGATCTGGAGGGAGCTTATTCCTGGTGGTCTTACAGATTTCAAGCAAGAGCTAAGAATGCGGGATGGCGTATAGACTATTTTGTGACATCCAAGTCGCTTGAAAACAAGCTTGCAGATGCTGTTATTTATAAAAATCAGATGGGATCGGATCATTGTCCTGTGGGATTATTACTGAAGTAATTATAATATAAACTCTGCGGAGAAATCCGCGGAGTTTTTGACCTTAAACCTAAAACACCCTATAATTATATCATGTCATTTAATTCATTTTCTTTTATTTTAATATTTTTACCCGTAGTCCTTATTATTTGGTACGGATTAAACTATTTTGAGAAACGGAAGCTGGCGGATTTATCCCTTATTGCGGCTTCTTTAGTTTTGTATGAACTTTTTTCAACTAATTTTGTCATTATTCTTTTAATATCCTGCATCGGTACATTTGGTATTACAAAGCTGATGACAAAATATGAAGGATTTTCCAAGACTTTTTTAGCTACGGGAATAATCGGAAACCTGTTACTTCTCGGATATTTTAAATATACAAACTTTTTTCTTACAAACATTTTTGCAGTATTAGGAAAAGAATTATCCGAACTGAAGATTATTTTACCTATAGGAATAAGCTTTTATGTCTTTTCTCAGATAGCTTTTCTGATAGATTCATACAGATATAGTAAAGGGACTGACAACAGAGAGTCTTTTGACATGGAATCGGTATCACTGTCAGAATACATTCTTTACATCACTTTTTTTCCAAAAATAATTCAGGGACCCATTGCCCTTCCGGGAGAAATGATATCCCAGTTCAGAGACGTCGAAAAGAGAAAGCCCTCAGCTGAAAACTTCAGAAAAGGCATAGAACTTTTTACGATAGGTCTTTCAAAAAAGGTACTGCTTGGAGATAATCTTTCTAAGATAGCGGATTATGGATTTCAGTATACCTACTACATGGATACACTGACGGGCCTTCTGGTTCTTATATCTTATTCATTGCAGTTATACTTTGACTTTTCGGGATACTGCGACATGGCAGAGGGTGTCAGTATGATGATTGGAATAGAACTTCCAAGAAATTTTAACTCACCCTATAAAGCAATAAGTGTAAGAAACCTCTGGCAGAGATGGCATATGACACTTACAAGATTTTTTGTTAGATATGTTTATATACCGCTTGGTGGTTCAAAAAAAGGAAAGCTAAGAACAGCTCTTAACGTCCTGATAGTATTCGTTTTAAGCGGCTTCTGGCACGGAGCTGGATGGACATATATATGCTGGGGACTTGTAATGGGAATTATGGTCGTCTTTGATGATCTTGGAATAATTGCCACAAAAGGAGATATAAAAAAGAATTATCTTTTACGAGAAAAGCCAATGTTTATAATACCTCAGAAAATAGGACAGATATTAACTTATATTATGTTCCTTGTATCGCTGGTATTTTTTAGATCTCAGAATATGACTTATGCCCTGCAATATTTTAAGCAGTTGTTTATACCTACCTGGCCGGGCTTTATGTATAAGACTTCGGCAGTGCTTGATATACCTGAGAATTATCTTGCGACAACAGCGACGAACCTGTATGCAAAAAACATGACAAATATGGTTTATCTGGTGAGCTGGATCATCCTTCTTATAATTTCATTTATCGTTATAAGAAGCAAAAATGCGAAAGAAATTGTGGATAGCGGAGCACCATCAAAGAGATTTACAGCGTTTCTTGTAATACTTTTTGTCTGGTCCTTTATTTCTTTATCACAGGTTAGCACTTTTATATACTTCCAATTCTGAGTGCGAGCTGATTTTATCGAGTAATAACATGAACAAAAACAAAGATGTAAACTTCATAAAAAACTTTATAAGAACTGTTATTATCATTATCTTATTGATAGGAGTAATGGTTTTTCTTATAGATCCCTTTTTTCATTATCATAAGCCGTGGTTTGGCATGAAGGCTGTTCTCAATGATAAGGAATATCAATGCATAGGAACACTGAGGCATTTTGATTATGATGCACTTATTGTAGGATCATCGGTTGCCGAGAACAATGACAACAGCTGGTATGACGAAGCCTTTAATTGTAAATCCATAAAGGCGATACGTTCGTACGGTGCGACAGCGGATCTGTGTTATCTTTTGGATGAAGCCTTTTCATCAGGTAATGACATAAAGAAAATATTTTATAATATAGACCCTTCATCACTTAATGCGGAGGCAGCTCCGACCTTCGAATCTACGGGATGTCCGATGTATCTATATGATAAAAATCCCTTAAATGACATCAGATATTTATATAACAAGGGTGTCATTTTTGAGAAGATACCATATATGCTGGTTAATTCATATCTTGTGGATTACGATGAAAATCTCTCATATAACTGGGCTAAGTGGAAAAACTTTGGAAGTGAGAGTGCCCTTGGTTTATATTTCAGGCCAAAGGAAAAAAAGTCCATGATGGATGAAACCGTTTATGATGATAAACTATCGGGTAATATTGAACTACTTACAAACGAAGTGAAAAATCATCCTGATACGGAGTTTTATTTCTTTTTCCCGGCTTACTCTATGCTCTGGTGGGACGGAATATACAGAACCGGAGAAAGAGATGCGTTTATCCACTGTGAAAAGGAGATGGTTAAAGCTCTTTTAAAATATGAAAATGTAAGAGTTTTCTGTTTTCAGGATGAGGAAGAGATAATAACAAATCTGGATAATTATATGGATTCCATCCACTTTTCACCGGAAATCAATAAATATATGCTGGATAAGATGGTAGAGGATGAAAATAGGATGACAGAGGCAAATTATGAAGATATACTTGATAATATGAAAAACCTGTCAGACAGAATAGTTAATGAACTCATAGTACCTTATGAGGAAAACGGCCAGATTACTTACGAGCAATGATAGCAGAGACTAAATTATCGAATTTAATAAAATGGGGGAAAGCTGTAGTGCTATTATGCACTATGGCTTTTCTGTGCTCTTGTGCAAATTTTGGCGGTGATGATGACAGAGCACAGAAAACCGGTGCGGATGTTTATGTCTATGATTTTGAGGACCTGGGAATAGAACTTTTAAAAAACAATGAGTATATATCCCTGAATTACGACAGCAGCGGGATTTACGGGTTAAAGAAAAGCAACAATGACGGTCACATTAATTACAGTTTTTCCCGTATAAAGAATGGACAAACAAGAGCGGAAGAAATTCTTATAGGCTCGGGTAATACCAGATTTGATTATCTTTGCACGGATAATAATGATAATTTCTTTGTTTTAAGGACTATTTATCCCGATAAAAAGGGCGTTGATAATATTATTGATGACTATGAGTATAGCGGAAAAGGAGAAAAGAAACTTGTAAAGTATTCTCCTTCGGGTGATCAAATCTGGGCAGCAGCGTTAACTACCCAGGATGCTGAGGGTTACATCAGAGATATGGCTTATGTCAAAGAAATAGGAATACTTACCTGTTCCACAGAAGGTTTATCTTTGTATGATGAGATGACAGGAGAAGGGAAAACTATTGTTTCCAAAGATAAAGGAGATATACATGGTGACCGTGAACTACTTATAGCACCGGACGGAACAGTATTCGCAGTTGAAACTGACAGCAGCTGGAAATATATAGTTTATGAATTTGATACCAAGAAAATGAATCTTGGGAAAAAGAGCAGTATTCCCAAGGAAGTTCCTTTGGGAACATCGTTTTTTACAGGAACTGATAATGACTTTTATTATGTAGATAAAAACTGTATATATGCCTTTAATAAAGGGGATGAAAAAACAAGAAAAATATGTGACCTGATTGATTCCGGATTTTATGCGGATAATATCGTTCTTTTATTTGAAAAAAATAATGATGAATATGAAATTATTGCAGATTATAACACGGCAAGCAGTCGTGCATTTTCAATGAGGAAAAAAGATATTCTGAGCGATGAAAAAAAATCCATTACAATCGGAATTACCACCAGCGATTCTTTTGTAAGACAGCAGGTTAATATATTCAATCAGGAAAACAGAGAGTTCAATATCATACTGACAGATTATACAGAAAACAGTCTTCTTGGCTACCATTCCGCATACGGAAGATTACTGGAGGATATGCAAAAAGGAAGCGGTCCGGATATTCTGATTCTTAGTTCATATTCGGATATGTGCGACCTTCGTTCAAAAGGATTTCTTGAGCCCATAGATTCTTATTTAAAAAATGATCCGGATATTTCTTCAAGAAAGTATATTGATAATATTACAAGGGCTATTAAAGAAAATGGGAAGCAGTTTGCAATAATGCCATATTTCTCAATTAATACATGTGCTGCTTCAAGTGAATTTCTTGCAGGAGAGACGGTCAGTCTGTCTAACTATAGAAATCTGTGCAACAAGCACAACGTCAAAATTCAGAATGTAATGGGAACCATGAATTTTGCAGGCTCTGATATCTTATATGAAACATCGGGATTCGACTTCATAGATATAAAAGAAAAAACCTGTGATTTTCAGAATTATAATTTCATCAATCTTATAAGTCTTATAAGAGAAGTAAAAAGAGCAGAGGATAGCGAGAATTACAAGCCTCTTGATTCAAACTGCTATATTGAAAACAAATCAATGTTGCTTCCCTATAATATTTCAAGCTTTGAGGACTATCGTATAATTCGTGACGGATATTTTGGATCTGACATATTTTTCAACGGATATCCTTCAATAGGTGGAGGAATTTCGTATATTGAACCGGGAATGATGCTTTCCATAAACAGTAGGAGCGAGTATAAGGAAAAAGCGTATGAATTCATAAGATATTTCCTGCTTGATGAGTATCAGTACAGCGTAGAATGGGGTTTTCCGGTATACGAAAAGGCTCTGGACCAGCTTATGGATAAATCTATCAGAGCCCGTTATTACATAGATGATTCTGGAAAAAGAGTTGATACAAACAGTACAATAACAATTGGAAAAAAAGAATTTGTTATAACTCCGCTTACATCTAATGAGGCATTCTATATGAAAAATTTCATTTATTCCCTGAACAAGCTTCAATACAGAAACCCCGAGATAGTAAGCCTTATGTCAGAATCGTTAAAGCCCTACTACATCGGGGATATAAACGCAGAAAAAGCATCATCGCTTGTTCAGCACAGGATAGAAAAATATTTGAAAGAATAAGTATTAGTAAGATCCCATATCATGGAACAGATCGTAGGAATCTTGCAGATGCTGTCTTATATTGGCAAAATCCTTGTTAGCAACTGCCGTATACAGAGTATCAACAAGGAAAAGCTGAGCAAATCTTGAGCTTGTGACACCACTTTTTTTATCGATTTCAGGTGATGTTGTAAAGAGTACATGATTGCATCCCTGAGCCAAAGGGCTGTTGCCGAGCTTTGTGATGGCAACAGTCTCGGAATGTTTGTCATTCGCAATTTTCAGAAGCTGCATGATCGCATCACTTTTTCCGGAATCGCAAAAGAAGATAGCGACATCATCTTCCTGGAGCTGTGCTGCGTTCATAAGACTGTTATGATAATCTTCGTTGTATGTCACATTGTAGGATAGCCTCTGGAATTTGGTGAAAAGATCGGAGGCTGCAAGAGAACTGCTTCCAACTCCGAATATTCTGATCATTCTTGCACCGACTATGGCATTTACAGCTCCTTCAAAGGACTGGGTATCAAACAGCCTGTAGGTTGTCTGAATAGCCTGAGAGCTTGTAGCACAGATATTATCAGCAATTGCCTGCATGGAGGTATACTGGTTGATATCCTTGAATTCAATATGAGGTCCTGCTTTTTCAGCTTTTTTGGCATCTGAGAAAATTTCTCTTTTCAGACCTTTAAGACCTGAATATCCAAGGGATTTGGAAAATCTGCTCCAGGTTGCCTGTGTTGTACCTGAAGCTTCTGCAAGCTCGGCAACGGTATTGTTATATATACTTGAATCATTTTTTAAACAGTAATCGGCTGCTTTTCGCTCTTCTCGCGTAAGATTTGCATAAACACTTTTAATTCTTTCTTCTAATAATGACATAGTCGATCTCCATTCCTGTAGACGTGAGACTAACATAATTAACCATCTATAGTATATCGCAAAAACAGTAATTACATTATTAAATAACAATAATATATTTCTGTATTTATTAAAATTTTATAAACGATAAAATGTATAGGATTTATTTGTTATACTAAATATCAGTAAGGATGAATTTTTCATGATAACTAAGTTAATTAGGCATAAGAATTGAATATCTTATGCGAAAAGAAAGGAGATTATATAGTATGAAATGGGTATGTGCAGTATGCGGTTATGTTCACGAAGGAGATCAGCCCCCGGCAGAATGTCCTATATGTCATGCACCTGCTGACAAGTTCACAAAGCAGGAAGGCGAGTTAACATGGGCAGCTGAGCATGTTGTAGGAGTTGCTAAGGGTGCTCCGGAAGATATTATGGAGGATCTTCGTTCAAACTTTAACGCCGAGTGTTCAGAGGTTGGTATGTATCTTGCAATGAGTCGTCA
Source organism: Butyrivibrio sp. INlla16 (assembly GCF_900104155.1). Lineage (GTDB taxonomy): Bacteria > Bacillota > Clostridia > Lachnospirales > Lachnospiraceae > Butyrivibrio. The sequence continues at coordinate 25,334 of NZ_FMYB01000039.1, read as the reverse complement.
GGCTTACAGAGAGGGTTATCCTGAGGTAGGCGATTACTATGCTAAGGCTGCCTGGGAAGAGGCAGAGCATGCTGCTAAGTTTGCAGAGCTCCTGGGAGAGGTTCTTACAGATTCAACAAAGAAGAATCTTGAGATGAGAGTTGATGCAGAAAACGGCGCAACAGCAGGGAAGGTAGATCTTGCTAAGCGTGCCAAGGCGCTTGATCTTGACGCTATCCACGACACCGTACATGAAATGGCGCGCGATGAGGCGAGACACGGAAAAGCGTTCAAGGGACTTCTTGACAGATATTTTAAGTAAGATAAAATTAGGAATTTATAGGAAAAATTATAAGAGAGAATCAATGTCAGTCTACGTTGATTCTCTCTTTTTATGTACTTTCATATTGAAAATTTGTTATTTTTCGGATTATTCAGGAATTCTTTTTCAAAATATTAGCACGGGCACGTCCAAGCATACCGGTAGCTATGCTGTAATCAATTCCTTTGCAGGAAGAAGGAGACTTATGAAAATGCCTTTTAAAAGCCTTGGAAAAAGTAAAGGTATCGGTGTAGCCGACAGCTTCTGCAATTTCAGATATGCTAAGTCTGCTTTCGGATAAAAGTCTTATTGCCATCTTCATTCTGTAGGTCAACAGATATTCCTGAAGAGAGTAGCCGGTTGCTTCCTTGAATAATCTTGTGAGATAACTTCTGTTCAGACCAAGGGAGATAGCAATGTTCTCAATCTTCACATGTTCGGAATACTTAAGCTGAATATATGAAATTACGTTCTTAACATAAAGAAGCGAGTTTTCATAATTATCCTCCGGCTTATTTTGCGAATTCTCGATCATATAATCACATATTTTATAGAGTGTACCTACGCAATAATACTGCCTTGCATAGTTATCCAGCATATCTTTTGCAAGAGCTTCAATCTTGTCTGCGCATGCTATGGGAGTATATACCGGGTGAGATGCATTTAGTCCGGCTTCTTTTAGAATTTGCGGAATTTTCGGACCACCGATATGGAACCAAATGTATTCCCAGGGATCATCTTTATCAGCTTGATAAAATGTTCTGGTATCCTGAGGAATAAGAAAAATCTGATGAGGGCCAACATCGTATTGTTTTCCGCCAAGCCTTATTATTCCTTTGCCGTTTAGTACAAAATGGATAATAATGCGGTTTTTTACGAGATGTTCGTAAGAATATAAGGGCTCACACTTGTTGGTACCCATCTCATAAAGGTAGAAATCATCTGAATCTTCATAGTTAACGAATTTACAAAAATCACATCCAACAAGCTCTTCAGCCATACCATTCCTCCCATGTCAAAATGTTACTTAAAAGTATATAGTAAAAGTCAAATTTTGACATCAAAAAATCAAAAAATGCCATTAGTTTTTTTGAACATCGATAATAAACTAAAGGTGTCTTTATCTGATTGCGGATGTAGTTTATCAACTGACTTAAAGAAAGGCTTTACGAATGAATATTATTTGTAATAAATCATCCGGGCATTTTCATTTGTATAACGACAGAATCAGCTATATCATTGCCGTTGCCCCATCCGGGGAACTTACCAACATTTATTTCGGAAAAAGGATTCATGACAGGGATAATTTCTCATATGTAATTTTTCAGATGGGAATGCCCAATATTGCGGTGGATGCTGATACAGAGAGCTATTCGATGGAACTTAACCGTCAGGAGTATCCATCCTTCGGAACAACAGATTTCGGAATGCCTGCCTTTGAGGTAGAGACCGAAAACGGATCAAGAATCAGTTCTTTTGTATACAAGAGCCACAGCATTTACAAAGGTAAAAAAGAGTTAACAGGACTTCCCGCAACATATGCCAATGAGGAAAAGGAAGCCATGACTCTTGAGGTACTTCTTGAGGACGAGCAGGCCAAAATTGTACTTACGCTCTTCTATACTATTTTTGATAACTATCCGGTTGTAGCAAGACATGCGGAATTTAGAAACGAAGGAAAAGATACGGTCAAGCTGACAAAAGCACTTTCCTGCTGCTTGGACCTTCCCGACCAGAACTACGAGATGATGCAGTTCACCGGTGCGTGGGCAAGAGAGAGAATACCTGAGGTCAGAAAACTGACAAACGGAATAACAGCTGTCGAATCCAAAAGAGGGACTTCCAGCGCCAATTTTAATCCTTTTGTAATCATGAAAAGGCCTAAGACCGACGATTTTTCGGGAGAAGCTTTTGGATTTTCATTTGTTTACAGCGGAAATTTTATTGCGGCAGCTGAAGGCAGCACATACGGGAGACTCAGAATTGTAATGGGTATAAATCCCGAGAGATTCACATGGATACTTGAAAGCGAAGAAAGCTTTGTAACTCCCGAAGTTGTTATAGCACATACGGATCTAGGCCTTAATGATTTAAGCAGGACATATCACAGACTTTATAACAACAATCTGGTAAGAGGAAAATGGAAAAACAGGCCGCGTCCTATCCTGAATAACAACTGGGAAGCAACCTATATGGACTTCACGGAGGAAAGTATTCTGAATATCGCTTCCAAAGCAAAGCAGGCAGGTGTTGAGTTATTCGTGTTAGATGATGGTTGGTTCGGAGAAAGAGACGACGATTTTGCAGGTCTCGGAGACTGGGTAGAGAATCCCAAAAAGCTTCCCCAGGGGATGGCAGGACTTTCCAGAAAAATCAATGCTATGGGACTTGATTTCGGCTTTTGGATCGAACCGGAGATGGTAAATCCAAACAGCAATCTGTACAGAAGACATCCTGAGTGGGTGCTTGCCGTACCGGGAAGAAAGCCCTCACTTGGAAGACATCAGCTTGTGCTGGATTTTTCAAGAAAAGAGGTAGTTGATTACATATACAACATGCTTTACAAGGTAATAAGCGGAGCATCCATAAGCTATATTAAGTGGGATATGAACCGGCCGTTAACGGAAGTGTTTAGCATGGACAGTCCACCGGAAAAACAGGGAATGATCTATCACAAATATGTTTTAGGAGTATACAGTCTTTATACTAGGCTGATAGAGACATTTCCTGACATATTGTTTGAATCCTGTTCATCCGGCGGAAACAGATTTGATGCGGGTATGCTCTATTATGCGCCGCAGGCATGGTGCTCTGATAATACAGATGCTATAGACAGACTTCGGATCCAGTATGGTTCATCTTATGGATATCCGATAGTTTCGATAGGCTCCCATGTATCGAATGTCCCGAATCAGCAGACAGGGAGGAGTACTTCCATAGCGACAAGGGCAAATGTTGCATATTTTGGTACCTACGGATATGAACTTGATCTTAACGAGATAAGTTCCAAGGATTTCGAAGAGGTCAAAGAACAGATTGAGTTTATGAAAAAATACAGAGAACTTATCCAGTTTGGCGACTTTTACAGACTCAGATCGCCCTTTGAGACAGATCAGACAGCATGGATGGTGGTATCAAAGGATAAGAAAAAAGCCATCGTAGGGTTCTACTGTATGAAATCCAATGTCAATACTCTCCCGGGATTTCTCAGACTTGCAGGACTTGATGAAGAAACCCTTTACAAGATGGAAGACAGAGAATATTACGGCGATGAACTAATGAATATGGGTATAACACTTTCAGAGTTCTATAACAAAGGTTTTACAATTTCAGAGGACTATTCATCCTTTGTAAGCGTTATTGAAGCAGTATGAGTAAATCGATATCACAAAATGACATCAAAACTGCACAAAAGAACATCCACATTAAATGCCTTATTGTTTATGATTGAATTGCAATCAGGAGAAGGCTATTTAAGGTATTGGCAGATTAAAACTATTGTATTAGGAGGAAAAAAGTAATGAAAAAGAAAGCACTCGCTATTTTGCTAACTGCTGTTACTGTAGTTTCAATGATGGGTTGCGGAAGTTCATCTCCTGCGACAACAGAAGAAGCACCTGCAACAACGCAGGAAGCATCTGCAGCAAATGAAGAAGCTCCTGCAGATACTACCGAGGATGAAGCTGAGCCTGAAAGTATCGGAAGTAGTGTTGAGGGTGAATTATCAATTACCATATGGGATGAAGGACAAAGACCCGGCCTTCAGGAGATTGTAGATGACTGGAGTGCTCAGTCAGGAGTTAAAGCAACTATACAGGTTGTTGACTGGAATAATTATTGGACACTTCTTGAAGCAGGCGCTACAGGAGGGGAACTTCCTGATGTATTCTGGATGCACTCAAACGTAGCACAGAAATACATGGAGAATGATCAGCTTCTTGATCTTACAGACAAGATCGCAGCCAGCGATAAGATAGATATGGCTAACTATTACGAAGGTATCGTAAAGCTTTATCAGTCAAACGGAAAGCAGTATGCGGTACCGAAGGATATAGATACAATTGCTCTTTGGTATAACAAGACAATCTTTGATGAGATGGGTGTTCCTTATCCCGATGACACCTGGACCTGGGCAGATTTTGCTGAAAACGCAAAGAAGCTTACAAATGATGAACACTGGGGATATGCAATTGCTCCGGGTAACAACCAGGAGGGTTACTACAATACCATTTATTCATACGGCGGATATGTAATCAGTGATGATAAGAAGACCTCAGGAATGGATGATCCCAAGACTATAGAGGCAGTCAAGCTCTTTACGGATATGATAGCTGAGGGTTCATGCCCTGATCTTGCAACAGTATCCGAGACAGCTCCCAATGAGCTTCTTCAGGCAGACAAGGTTGCAATGTCAATCAACGGTTCCTGGATGCTTGCAGGTTATCGTGACAACGAATACACATCACAGAACTGTGACGTAGCAGTTCTACCTTACACAAATTCACCTGATGACCGCGTTTCCATCTATAACGGACTTGGATGGGCAGCAGCAGCTAATACAAAGAATCCTGATGCTGCATGGTCACTTATCGAGTACCTCGGTTCCAAGGAAGCACAGATCAAACAGGCAGAACTTGGCGTAACAATGTCTGCATACATAGGAACATCCGATGCATGGGTTAATTCCGTACCGGCATTCGATCTTAACGGACATATGAAGATGCTTGATGCTAAGCTCGTATTCAGACCTTATTCAAGAGATACAACTACCTGGGAAGATATGATGATCGAGAAGCTTCAGGATGCATGGACAGGAGAGAAGCCTGTAGATGAAGTATGTAAGGACATCGCTGCTGAGATGAACGCAGATCTTGCAGAGGAGTAATGTATATCTGAGCTCTTAAAGAGAGATAGAAAAAGGGGCGCGCTCGGGGAAAAGCCCCGGGCGCATCTTTATTTGTAACAGCCATGGTATTACTAATAACGTATTTTGAGGAGAAAGCTGTGAATAAGAAGTTTACTTCAAGACAGAAAAGTGAGTTTATATGGGGATGGTTATTTATTCTTCCTACAATGCTTGGATTGTTTATTCTGAATATCTATCCGATGATTGATACTATAAAGCAGAGTTTTTATAAAACGGGAGATTTCGGAAAAGGCAACAAATTTGTCGGACTTGCGAATTACCAGAAGGTCTTGGGAGACAGTGAAATCTGGCAGACTTTATGGAATACAGCAAAGTATGCAATTGTGGAAGTTCCTCTATCACTTGTTATAGCTCTTTTGCTGGCGGTTTTACTAAATAAAAAGCTCAAGGGAAGAGATGTCTTCAGAACAATATTTTTCCTTCCCATGGTAGTTGCTCCGGCAGCGATAGCAATGGTATGGAAGTGGCTCTACAACTCCAACTTTGGACTTATAAATAATGTATTCCATATAAAAGTCAATTGGATTTCGGACCCGAATATCGCAATTTATTCGATTGCTGCAATCGGTATATGGTCAGTTATAGGATACAGCATGGTACTTTTCCTTGCAGGGTTGCAGGAGGTTCCAAGTGACTACTACGAGGCGGCATCTCTTGACGGTGCAAATGGATGGCAGCAGCTTATAAACATTACGATTCCGCTTATATCTCCGACGATTTTCTTTGTACTCGTCACAAGAATTATCGGGGCAATGCAGGTCTTTGACCTAATATATATGATGATCGATCTGAATAATCCTGCGTGGAAAAAGACGCAATCACTTGTATTTTTGTTCTACAAGTATTCTTTCGAGCAGAGTAAAAAGGGATATGGTGCAACCGTTATAGTTGTCCTTCTGGCAGTTATACTGGTCCTTACAGTGATTCAGCTGATTGGTCAGAAGAAATGGGTTCACTACGAATAAGAAGGAGACAGCAATGAAAAGAACACTGACAAATATAGCTATTTATTTAGTTCTGACAATTGTATCAATCACCATGCTGGTACCCTTCTTGTGGATGTTTCTGACAGCTTTCAAGACTACTGCGGAAACAATGCAGGTGGATCCTTTTATAATTGTTCCAAGGGTATGGCAGACTCAGAATTTTAACAACGTAGTATATGCTATGGATTTTGTAAAGCTATATATCAATACACTTTCCATGGTTGCTCTTCGTATTCTTTTTGCTGTTGTTACAGCGAGCCTCAGCGGCTATGCTTTTGCGAGACTTAATTTCAAGGGCAAAAATATTATGTTTGCGCTGGTACTTTTGCAGATGATGATACCTGTACAGATTTTTATCATTCCCCAGTACGTAATGGTGAGTAAACTTCATTTAACCAACTCGGTAATGGGACTTGTTTTTCCGGGAATTGTATCTGCATTCGGAACATTTCTGTTAAGACAGGCTTATATGCAGCTTCCGAGAGATCTAGAAGAAGCTGCAAGGCTTGATGGGTGTAATATTCCTCAGACATTTTTATATATAATGTCTCCGCTTACAAAGTCGGCAATGGTAGCACTTGGAATATTTACTGCGGTATTTGCATATAAGGACCTTATGTGGCCTATGATAGTTTGTCCTGATAACAGAGCAACCACACTTGCAAGTGCACTCGCAAAGATGAACGGTCAATATTCACAAAAATACCCTGAACTTATGATGGCGGCTCTTATTTCCTGTGTGCCGATGATCCTGATCTACATTATTTTCCAGAAACAGTTCATAGAGGGTATAGCAACTTCAGGCGGTAAATTGTGATGAGTGATAAACAACTTAAGATTGTATCCATAAATGATATGGATGCGGTATATATAGTATCTGCAAAGGGACAGGTTTCTTTTTCGGTAGTGCCAAAAAACTATAAGAACCCCGCATGGGAAAAAGGAGGACCTGATCCCCTTGTACAGATTTCCTGTCTGGGCGATTCGACCTCTCTTGGATTTGCTGCTGGGATGACCAGACATAATTCGGGTATGACCATGTCGTTTAAATTCGTATCGCAGGAATGTGCAGAAGAAAGTGATCATACAAAAATCGTGACCACCATGACATCAGCCGAAGGTATAAAACTACAGCATATTGTTATAGGCAGTAAAAAGTCACGGGCACTTCGTGTTTATACGAAGGTGATTAATGATACCAATGAAGATATCACTTTAGAGGCATTGTCATCAATGTGCCTTTCCGGGATCACTCCTTATGCAGATGATGAAGCTACGGGAAGGCTTGTTCTTCACAGGTTCAGAAGCAGATGGAGCGCAGAAGGACGTCACGTTCAGGATTCGATTGAGGATCTTATGCTCGAGCCGTCATGGGCAAGATTCGGTGTCAGATGTGAAAAGTTTGGAACTACAGGATCAATGCCTGTCAGAGGTTTTTTCCCATTTGCAGCAGTAGAAGATAAGGAAGCCGGAGTGATATGGGGAGCCACTCTCGCCTGCTCCTGTTCATGGCAGATAGAAGCTGTCCGTATGGATGAGAATTTAAGCCTAACCTGCGGACTTGCAGATTATGAATTTGGTCACTGGAGAAAGATTATAAAATCCGGAGATACTTTTATTACTCCGGAGTGTTACTTAACAGTATCTTCCGACAACTTTGAAACGGTATGCGACAGACTTCTGGATGTGCAAAAGGATAAACTTTCAGACGAGCAGAGAGTATCGAAACTCCCTCTTGTTTTCAATGAGTATTGCACCACATGGGGAGAGCCAAGCGAAGAGAACATTGAAAAAATCCTATCGGTTATAAAAGGAAGGGGCTATGACTATTTTGTTATAGATGCAGGCTGGTATGCTGATTCTGTCAAAGGCTGGCAGGACAATATGGGAGACTGGAGGGTTGCGGATGACCTTTTCCCCGGAGGAATTAAAAGAGTAGTAGAGAAGATAAACGATGCAGGCATGAAGGCAGGCATATGGTTTGAACTTGAGGTAGTAGGTAAGGATTCGGATTCGGTATCGGATGAAGAGCATCTGCTTACGAGAGACGGAAAGATCATAATTTCCGGAACCAGAAAATTCTGGGATATGAGAAACAAGTGGGTGGATGATTATCTCACAGCTAAAGTAATAGACTTTTTAAATGAAAACGGATTCAAATATATCAAAATTGATTATAACGACACAATAGGTATAGGCTGTGACGGAAGCGATAGCTACGGCGAAGGCTTAAGAGAATGCATAGAAGGGACCAAGAGATTCTATAAAAAGATACGTGAAAATGTTCCGGGTATCGCCATTGAGGTCTGCTCATCAGGAGGGCACAGACTAGAACCCGGATTCATGGAACTGGCAGATTATCTATCTTTCTCGGATGCCCATGAGGAAAAAGAAATACCGGTTATTGCAGCTGATCTTCAAAAGCTTATTTTGCCATCAAAAAGTCAGATATGGTCTGTGCTTCGAAAAACGGACGAACCAAAGAGAATCGCATATTCGATATGTGCCGGGATGTACGGAGTACTCTGCATCTCCGGAGACGTATTTGAACTAAGCAAGGAGCAATGGGAACTGACCGACAGGGGCACAAATTTCTATAAAAAGACAACACCGGTTATCGCAAAGGGTGTCACTCAAATGTTTGGACCTTTTCAAAAATCGAACCGGGCACTCAAGGATTATCAGGCATCACTGAGATATGGAGAAAGCGGAGAAGCCCTTGCTATTGCTCATGCCTTTGAACATAAGGACAGATTATTAGTTGAGATTCCTTTGAAAGAAGGCTATGAGATCACGGAGATTTATGAAAGTGGTGATCACAAGATAAGGATGCAGGATTCCCGCCTGTTAATAGAGTTTGAAGAAAATTTTGATGCTGTAGCAGTACTTTTGAAAAAAGAAAAATAAAGAATCATCCCAATATAAGGAGGACACAGATGCTTAAAGGAATTCCGCCTATTTTGTCCCCGGAACTACTAAAGGTTCTATGTGAGATGGGACATACAGATGAGATAACAATAGCTGACGGCAATTTTCCGGGTCATACCTTTGAAAAACCGGTGATAAGACTTGACGGACATGGAGTTCCGGAGATACTTGATGCAATTCTTCAGGTGTTTCCGCTTGATACCTATCCGGATCAAAACGGACAACAGATTGCACCATGTATGCTGATGTCCCTTGAGCCAGGTGATGTAGGAAAACTGGATACACCTATATGGGATGAATATAAGAATATAGTTTCAAAATATGATAAGCGAGGGGCACAGGCCTTTGAAGAAATCAATAAGTGGAAATTCTATGACAGGACAAGAGAGAAATCCTGCTGTGTGGTAATGACTTCGGAGAAGGCGCTGTATGCGAACATTATTCTGAGAAAAGGAGTTGTATAGGGAGGTAAAAAATGGCTGTAAAGATGAGAATGAAAGGAGCAATTCTGCCCGGTAATTCGACTGTGGAACTTAAGGAGTTTGATGTTCCAAAGCCCGGGTACGGACAGGTTGTTATTAAGACAAAGGCAACAACAATTTGCGGAAGCGATATCCGCTGCATTTACAGAGAACATACCGGTAAAGGTGCTGAAGGCTACATTCCCGGAATGATAGCAGGACATGAGCCTTGCGGTCTTATAGTGGAAGAGGGAGAAGGACTGAGAAGATTTAAGAAAGGTGACCGCGTTATTGTCTACCACATCTCCGGCTGCGGAGTATGCAATGACTGCAGAAGAGGTTATTACATCTCCTGCACAAGTAAGTTTCGTGCTGCTTATGGCTGGCAGAGGAACGGAGGAATGGGAGAATACATCCTTGCAGATGAGAAGGATCTTATTGCTCTTCCGGATGAGTTAAGTTACAAAGATGGTGCCCAGGTTGCCTGTGGATTTGGAACCGTATATGAGGCTATAGAGAAAATAGGCATAAGCGGAAATGATGCGGTTCTCGTTACGGGTCTTGGACCTGTTGGACTCGCCACACTTATGTTGTGCAAGGCTTTAGGAGCCAATCAGCTTATCGGTGTTGAGATGAATGATTACAGAATCGAACTTGCCAAAAAGCTGGGTCTTGTAACAGAAGTATTTAAGCCGGGTGACGACACTCTTGATAAGATTATTGAGGCTACAGGCGGAAGGGGAGTAGAGAAAGCAATCGACTGCTCAGCATCTGATCCCGGAAGACAGCTTGCGATACGTGCAACACATTCTTATGGGAAAATAGCTTTTGTCGGAGAAGGAGGTACATGTAGCTTTAATCCCAGTCCTGATATAATTCACGGACAAAAAACAATATACGGATCCTGGGTGACATCGCTGTGGAGAATGGAAGAACTTGTTGACAGGCTGGTTCGTTGGAAGATACATCCGGATGAACTGATAACCCATGAGTTTTCCATAGATGATGCAGGTGAGGCTTATGCGCTTATGGCCTCCGGACAGTGCGGTAAGGTTGCAGTAATTTTTGGTGATCAGGACGAAAAGTAAAGGAGTACCGGCATGAGTGAAAAAATAGATATAGAAAAGGTACCCTTCAGAAAGCTATATACCGGAGCGGTTATGCCTGCTATGGGACTTGGTACTTTCGGCTCTGATAAATATTCTCCGGATCAGATATCGGAAGCAGTATACGGCGCAGTAAAAGCAGGCTACAGGATGCTTGATTGTGCATCGGTATATCAGAATGAGAGTCAGATAGGAGAAGTTCTCGAGCGCCTGTTTTCAGAAAAAATCGTAAGCCGCAAGGAGATGTTTATTACATCAAAGGTATGGAATGACCAGCATAGGGAAGTTAAGAAAGCATGCTCAAAAAGTCTGAGTGACCTTAAGCTGTCATATATCGATTTATATTTTGTGCATTGGCCGTTCCCGAATTATCATGCGCCGGGTTGCGACGGGGATTCCAGAAATCCGGATTCAAAGCCCTTTTCCGTAGAAGAATTCATGGATACCTGGAAGCAATGTGAGGAGCTTGTGGATGCAGGAATTGTCCGTGCCATAGGAATGTCCAATATGACTGTTTCAAAGCTTGAAAAGGTTCTTCCATTATGCAGAATAAAGCCGGCTGCTCTTGAAATGGAATGTCATCCTTCATTCCAGCAGCAGGAACTGTTTGATTATGCAGTGTCACATGAAATAATACCCATAGGCTTTTGCCCCATAGGGTCACCAAGCAGACCTGAAAGAGACAGAACATCAGAAGATGTTGCCGACACAGAGCTGGAAGAGGTTTTGACTGTAGCCAAAAACCATGATATACATCCTGCTGTAGTATGCCTAAAGTGGGCTGTGCAAAGAGGAATGTGCCCCATTCCGTTTTCAGTTAAACAGCCTCAGTACATCTCAAATCTGAAATGCACGACGCAGGATCCGCTTACTGATGAGGAGATGGAATTACTAAAGAAGGCAGAAAGAAACTGTCGATTGGTTAAGGGACAGGTATTTTTGTGGCCGGGAGCCGAGGATTGGACACAGCTGTGGGAATGAAATAAATATAATGATTCAAGAAGGTGCGGAAATGTTTTTCTGTGCCTTTTTTTGTATGCGTTGTCACAGATGGCGGAAGATGATAAATTTAGATTAGTATTACTGCATAAAAAATAAGCATGATGAAACATAGGAGCAGAGTAGAAAGAGGGCAGAATTATGAGTTATAAAATCGGAATAATCGGTGCAATGGAAATAGAGGTCGAAAGCCTGAAAAAGAAAATGACGGTGTCAAGAACACTGACTAAAGCAAACATGGAGTTTAATGAAGGAAAAATCGGAAATACCGAAGTAATCGTTGTAAAAAGCGGAATCTGTAAGGTGAATGCGGCTCTGTGCGTACAGATTCTTGTGGATGACTTTAAGGTAACCCATGTGATTAATACAGGGGCAGCAGGCTCACTTGATGCAAAAATAGATATCGGTGATTTCGTTGTATCAACAGATGCAGTTTATCATGATGTGGATGCCACAATTTTCGGATATAAGAAGGGTGAGATTCCTCAGACAGGATGTCTGGCATTTCAGGCTGATGCATGGATGGTGGAGAATATCAGGAAGGCAGCAGATACTGCAAACATTACAGGAAAACTGTGGGATGGAAGAGTTTGCTCGGGAGATCAGTTTATTTCGGATAATTCCGTTAAGGATACGATTAAGAAGGAATTCGATGGCCTTTGCTGTGAGATGGAGGGCTGCGGAATTGCTCAGGCCTGCTTCCTCAACAAGATACCTTTTGTAATACTTCGTGCTATATCGGACAAGGCAGATGGCAGCGATATAATGGATTATCCTGAGTTTGAAAAGAAGGCAGCAAAGGACAGTGCTGCACTTACCGAAGCTTTTATTATGGCTATTTAACCATAGAATAAATGCATTTTTACAGTCTATACTGACTGGGAGTACAGCCCAGTTCTCTTTTGAAATATCGATTGAAGTGATATATGTTGGTAAAGCCGCATTGCTCGGCGACATCCGACACACGAAGTTCTTTGTTGGTAAGGAGATGCTTGGCCTTATCAATTCTGGCTGTGATGAGATCATCCTTGGGACTTGTGAAGAAAAAGGTCTTGTAATAATGATAGAGCTGACTTCTCCCAAGGTGTGTCTCTTTGCAGATTTTTTCTATATTCCATTCCTCTGAACATCTTTGAAGCATATTGATTCTGAAGGCTGAGAGAAATGAGTATATTCCGCCACCTTCCTCTAAAGGCGCGGGACTAAATATACTTCGCTCCGCAGATATTAGTAGTTCCATGATAAGAAGATCTATCATACGTTCTTTTCTCGACTGCTTTGAAAGGTATTCAAATTGGATACGCCGCAGGCAGTCGATGATAGCTTCGTCATCATTCGGGTGGAAAAGCGTGTTCATCGGTATCTGAAGACCGCGGATTTCTTCTGGATCACAGGTAAAGTGGACAAAGGAGTTCGAAAAAGAAGACACGGCCTGATAGTACTGCGGATGTCCCGGAGTAAATAATATACAATCACCTGATACCGCAGACTTCTGGACAAGCCTTAGACCGTCTCTTTCAACTGTTTCATATCCTGCATTATGCCTATTTTCTGAGCCTGCAGGAAAATAAAAGGTCATAGGCGAAGTCAGATGTAAAAACAAATAATCGCCGCTGCCGTCAGGTCTGTATATTATATCTTTGTCGGGATTGCGGTAATTATAACCGCAGTAATCAGTTCTAAACATAAATCCAATGCCTCACGAATAGAAAGTATTAAAATCTATATCAATAATTCTAAATTTACACCGGACAAAAAGTCAATAAAAATGGATTAAATAACATTTAAATATGGCTTAGTGTCTGTAATAATGAAAATTACCAAGAACAAAAAATCAATAGATTGTATTTTGGAGGATATAAAATGGCTAAGAAATTACAGAAGGCTCAGCTTTGCATAGACAGAGACTTTGAGATCAGCAAGATAGATGAGAGAATTTTCGGTTCCTTCCTTGAGCATCTCGGAAGAGCGGTTTATGAGGGTATTTATCAGCCCGGAAATAAGAATGCGGACAAGGACGGATATCGCAAAGATGTACTTAAGCTCATAAATGAGATACATGTACCGATAGTAAGATATCCGGGAGGTAACTTCGTATCCGGCTTTAACTGGGAGGACAGCGTAGGTCCCCAAAAGGATCGTCCCCGCAGAATAGAGCTCGCATGGAACGTTGTGGAGACCAACCAGTTTGGACTCAACGAGTTCATGGAGTGGTGTAAAAAGGCAAATACAAAGCCCATGATGGCAGTTAACCTCGGAACAAGAGATATAGATGCGGCAAAGAATATTGTAGAGTACTGCAACATCAAGAGCGGCACATATTACAGTGATCTTCGTATTAAGCATGGTGTGAAAAATCCGCACGACATTAAGCTTTGGTGCCTCGGAAATGAGATGGACGGCCCCTGGCAGATCGGCCATATGACGGCACAGGAATACGGCATGAAGGCAGGAAGAGCAGGCCACATAATGAAGCTTGTTGATCCTTCAATAGAGACTGTTGTTTGCGGATCTTCATCACTTTACATGGATACCTTTGGAGAGTGGGAAAAGACAGTGCTTGAATGCAGCTATGATTCTGCTGATTATTTATCACTTCATACCTATTATGGTAATCCCGAGGATGATACACCAAACTTCCTTGCAAGTAATGTGGCAATGGATAAATTTATTTCACAGGTAATCTCTATTTGTGATTATGTAAAGGCAGTTAAGAGAAAGAACAAGACTATCAATCTTTCCTTCGATGAGTGGAACGTATGGTATCACAGCAACGAGCAGGATAAGAAGCTTGAGAAATGGGTTGAGCATCCGCATCAGCTTGAGGATGTATACAACTTTGAGGATGCCCTCCTTGTGGGCTCAATGCTCATAACACTTCTTCGTCACGCAGACAGAGTAAAGATTGCATGCCTTGCACAGCTTGTAAATGTTATTGCACCCATTATGACAAGTGATACAGGCGCATGGAGACAGACCATTTTTTATCCATATATGCACGCAAGCCTCTACGGAAGAGGAACGGTTCTCAACACAGTTGTTAAGTCTCCTTCCTACGAGAGTAAGCACGGCGATGCTCCTTATATCGATAGTGTTGTTACTGCTGATGATGAAAATGAGACAATCACAATTTTTGCAGTAAACAAGAATCTTGGAGAAGATTTCGAGCTTACATGTGATCTCAGACAGTATGCAGGCTACAAGCTAGTTGATCATATCGTACTTACAAATGATGATCTCAAGGCTGTAAATACTGAAAAGAAGCCCAATGCCGTTGCTCCCACAGAGGGTAAGAACACTAAGGTTGAGAAGGGTATCCTTACAACGGTTCTTCCTTCAAAGAGCTGGAACGTTATCAGACTGGCTAAATAATCCTATTATTCAAGATTGTAATCTCTTTAACCTTCCCTAAAAGAGATGTACAAAAAAGCCGGCTCATTTCTGAGCCGGCCATAGAAGCTATATAGCAGAGATGGAACCTGTAGAGAATTACTTAGCGGTAATTGCAGGTTCTGTTTTTTATTAGTTTACGTTTGACCAGATCTTATATCTCTGATTGGGATTTACTCCCTTCTTCTGGAACAGTTCGCTTAATGTTACAAGTGTGTAACCCTGTTTCTGAAGACCCTCGATGATCTGAGGAAGAGCCTGTACAGTCTGGTTATTGCCCTGGAAATCATGGAGAAGGATGATCTGTCCGTCTCTTGCGCCGCTGAGTACAGAATTTACTCTCTGCTGTACAGAGGTGCTGTTTTCCCAGTCATTATGTGTAGAACCCTGAATGAAGGTTGCATTGATGTTCTCATGCATTGTGTTGCTTGTTGAAAGGTAAGGTGCTCTGAAGAACTTAACGTCAACACCTACAGCATTCTTGATTGCTGAAGCAGTCCACTCCTGCTGATTGCGGCAATCCTGAGCGCTCATTCTGGACATGTCCTGATGAGTATATGAGTGGCTTGCAAGTTCACATCCCATTTTTACCTGTCTCTGCATGATGCTGAGAGTATCCATGCTGATATTCTGTCCGATAAGGAAGAATGTAGCTTTTGCACCGTATTTCTCCAGCGCATCAAGTACACCGTTTGTTGTGCTTGAAGGACCGTCATCGAAGGTAAGGGCGATATACTTGCCTGTATCCTTCTGTGTCTGGTTTCCTGTCTGAGCAGGTGCAGGTGTCTCAGTTGCTCCGGTAGCCTGTCCACTCTCTTCACCCCATCTGAGGGAATCAAGATAAGCATCCCAGTTGCCGTCATCTGCTGTAACAACAAGTTCAATCTTCTGATTGCCTGTACCGTGATTTACATTCTTGATAGTGTATTCAGCAGTATTAGCATCGCCGTAGTAGAAAGTACCCTTGTATTCGCCACCGATCTTAAGATCAACTCTTGCCATGTTGTTATTGTTTGAAGCGCCGCGAAGAGTGAAATCATGAGTGCCGTATGCAAAATACTGAGTGAAGCTTACGCTGTCGTTGTTAGCATATAATGCTACGCCATTGAAAGGACTGCTGATGCTTCCTGTATACTGACCTGACTTTGTCATGTCCTCACACTGTTTGGAAGTGTTGCCCTGAGCAGGTGTGCTGCTCTGGTTACCGTCCTGGCTCTGGTTTCCACCCTGATTTCCGCCCTGGTTACCGGTGGAAGGTGTTGCAGACTGACCTGAACCACCACTCCACTTAAGTGAATCTATGAATGCATCCCAGTTACCGTCATCTGCTGTAACAACAAGCTCAACCTTCTGATTACCGGTCTTATGATTTACATTTTCGATCGTGTACTCAGCGGGATAAGAACCACCATAGTAGAAAGTTCCCTTGTACTCGCCGCCGATCTTGAGATCAACTCTTGCCATGTTATCGTTGTTTGAAGCACCGCGAAGAGTGAAATCGTGAGTTCCGGAAGTGAAGTTCTGAGTAAAGCTTACACTGTCATTATTAGCGTATAATGCTACACCGCTGAACGGACTGTTGATATTGCCTGTGTACTGACCGGACTTGGTCATCTGCTCGCACTGCATGGAAGTTCCGGTCTGAACAGTAGTGCTGCCCTGATTGCCACCCTGGTTTCCGCCTTGGTTTCCACCCTGATTACCTGAAGAGGAACCACCGATTGTCATAACGTTCTTATAAACGTTAGCGTAGCCGCTACTCTGGTAACCTTCGATGTTAAGAGCTGCCTCGGTAAGTCTTCCGAGTCTGATACCCATTCTCTCCCAAGCCTTGAAATGCTCGGTTACGCTGATGGTACCGCTTTCCTTCTTACTGGTACGTACGCTGAAAATCTGGGTAAAGTTTGTATCTCCAATGATTGAAGGCGCGTTATAACGATTTGTTACATATACGTCATATGTACCGCCATCTACCTGGATCTGACCTCTCGGAGATCCCCCCGGCGGACGCCATGAACCCCAACTGTCTACAATGTAATACTCAATAAGTGGATCAAGAGTCCAACCATATACACACAGATATGAATTTCCATTCGGTCTGTAATCAACACCATAATCGAATGATATATTTCCGATCTGCTGATAGGTCTTAGTCTGATCGAATTTTCTGCCCTTTCTGAAAAGAGCGTTTCCGATGTTGCTCCATTGACAAGTGAATGCCCCCCCTGCATCCAGCGTCATACTGGTAGTTCCGTAATCTTTCCACAGCTCATAATCGTAGCCGTCCTGATTGCCGGTCTTATTATCGTACAGCGTTGTAGCTGCCTTGGCCTGCAAGGAAGGTACTAAGAGCTGCGCGCACATGAGAGTAGTCACGAGCGCAGATGTCAAAACTTTCTTCAACACTTTCTTCTTTCCTCCTATTATTATATTGTCTGCTATATAACATGGCTGTATTATATACGAAGATAAAAAAACATGTATTACAGAATTTAGTGCGTAAAATTGTTCAATATGTCAAAAAATCAATCATATTTATGCAAAATAATGAATATAGTTTTGAGTATACAATTTTATATATATTTAAGCACTTAGATATTGCGCCACTTCTCAAGTTTTGCTAAACTTTAACGCGAAAGTAATACTATTTTTTTACCATTTTTTTGAGTTTTATATGGCGGTTTATTACCGTATCAAATTTTAGGAGGATTCTACAAAATGGTTGAATGGAAAAACCTTGATAAGTTAAGTTCATTCGATGAGCTTAAGAAGGTAAAACGTGTTGATCTCGTATCTGCTATGACAGGTGAGAACGGCGCTAAGAGAGTTAAGGAATATTCCGTAGATATGGCTGAGGGCCTTACCTACAATTATGCCGCTAAGGAAATCGATGATGACGTTCTTGCAGCACTTGATAAGCTCTCTAAGGAAGCACAGCTTTCTGAGAAATTTGAAGCCCTCTATAACGGCGAAGTAATAAATACCGGTGAGAAGAGAATGGTTCTTCACCAGCTCACAAGAGGTCAGCTTGGAAATGATGTTATGGCTGACGGAGTTAACAAGCGTGAGTTCTATGTGAAGGAACAAAAGAGAATTGCAGATTTCGCAAACAAGGTTCACTCCGGAGAAATCGTAAATGAAAAAGGTGAGAAATTCACAACAGTAGTTCAGATCGGTATCGGCGGATCTGATCTCGGCCCCAGAGCTATGTATCTTGCTCTTGAAAACTGGGCACACAGAACAGGCAACTTTAAGATGGAAGCTAAGTTCATCAGTAACGTAGATCCTGATGATGCATCTGCGGTTCTTAATTCTGTAGATGTTGCTCATTCTATTTTCATTCTTGTATCAAAATCAGGAACAACTCTTGAGACTCTTACAAACCAGAGCTTTGTAATGGATGCTCTTAAGAAAGCAGGACTTGATTCATCCAAGCACATGATAGCCGTTACTTCTGAGACATCTCCTCTTGCAAAGAGCGATGATTTCATTGAAGCCTTCTATATGGATGATTATATCGGAGGACGCTATTCTTCAACCTCAGGCGTAGGCGGAGCAGTTCTTTCACTTGCTTTCGGCCCTGATGTATTTGCACAGTTCCTTGATGGTGCTGCAGCAGAGGATAAGCTTGCAGCTAATAAGGACATGATGAAGAATCCCGCAATGCTTGATGCCATGATCGGATTCTATGAGAGAAACGTACTCGGATATCCTTCAACAGCAGTCCTTCCTTACTCACAGGGACTTAGCAGATTCCCTGCACACCTGCAGCAGCTCGACATGGAGTCAAACGGTAAGAGCGTAAACCGCTTCGGAGAGCCTATAGATTATGTAACAGGTCCCGTAATCTTCGGTGAGCCCGGTACAAACGGACAGCACTCCTTCTATCAGCTTCTCCATCAGGGTACAGATGTTATCCCGATGCAGTTTATCGGCTTTAAGAACAGCCAGCTTCAGAACGATGTTGATATCCAGGGCAGCACAAGCCAGCAGAAGCTCTGCGCTAACGTGGCAGCTCAGATTGTAGCATTTGCCTGTGGTAAAAAGGATGAGAACCTTAACAAGAACTTCAAGGGTGGACGTCCTTCAAGTATTATCATCGGTGATGAACTGAATCCGAAGTCTCTCGGTGCACTTCTTTCTCACTTCGAGAACAAGGTTATGTTCCAGGGCTTTGTATGGAACTTAAACAGCTTCGATCAGGAAGGTGTACAGCTCGGAAAAGTACTTGCAAAGAAGGTTCTCGCACACGAGACAGATGGAGCCCTTGCAGTATACAGCAATCTGTTGAATATTTAACAAATTAGAATAATATGCCCCCACGTATACTATATTTGATTTCAATCTCGTTGCAAAAAACGCATAATAGATTGAACTCAAATATAGTATGCGTGGGGGCTTAGTTTTTTCAAAAATATAAAAAATTATACAAGCAGAATATTAGGCGAGGAGTGATATTGTTATTGTGCTACTGCATCCTCGATAATATTTAAAATTGTCTCTGTGGCGCCGGACTGGTTTGATTCTTTCATCTTTTCGATATATTTTTCACGGTGTTCATAAACATCAAAGATGCTCTCTACTAGAATGTCCTCATCAAGTTCCTCATTGTCTATAACAACGGAAAAACCCTGCTTTTCAAAGGAACGGGCATTTATTATCTGATCGCCTCTGCTGCTTTTGGCAGAAAGAGGAACGAGAACATTGGGCTTACGCAGAGCTGCAAGCTCACAGATAGCGTTGGCACCTGCTCTTGATACCACTACATCTGCCATGGCAAAGATGTCCTTCATCTCGTTCTTGACATATTCGAACTGCTTGTAGCCTTCCATATTGAGCTTTAGGTTATCCATTTTATCCTTACCACACAGATGCACAATATTAAAGTGAGGAAGGAGCCTTGGAAGTGCATAGCGTATTGTTTCGTTTATGCTCTGAGCACCGAGGCTTCCTCCGGTAACCATGATAACCGGCTTATCATCTTTAAAGCCGCATATCTTCTTACCCATCTCACGTGAGCCCTTCAAAAGCTCTTTTCTTATGGGAGTTCCGGTTAAAACAGCTTTATTTGCGGGAAGGAGTTCAAGTGTCTCCGGGAAGTTACAGCAAATAGTCTTGGCCGATGAAAAGCTGAGCTTATTGGCGAGACCGGGGGTCATATCAGATTCATGGAGTATGCAGGGAATGCCAAGGGTTGAAGCTGCCCTTATTACAGGAACGGAAACAAAGCCTCCCTTGGAAAAAATAACATCCGGTTTAATCTTCTTTAATAGCTGTCTCGCTTCAACAAAGCCCTTCATAACTCTGAAAGGATCAGAGAAATTCTTTGGATCGAAATATCTTCGAAGTTTACCTGTTGAAATGGAATAATATGGAATATGGAAATCAGCTATGAGCTTTTTTTCGATTCCTGTATGCGAGCCAATATAGCAGATCTCGTAGCCTTTTTCCTTAAGCTCGGGAATAAGAGCCATATTCGGTGTAACGTGGCCGGCAGTGCCGCCACCGGTTAAAACAATTTTCTTAGACATTTATTAATAAGCCTCCTTAATTATAAGAGTACCACAGATTTTTAAAGACCGCACACTTAAGAGAAGTATAGGACTATTGAATGAATCAGGGCAATTCATACAGTATGTAGCTATCCTGTTTAGCCCTTATTTTTGACTTTCCGATAAGAGGCATGATCTTTTCCTTTAACTCGGGATTCTTAGCTGCAGTATCGGTATCAATAAGAAGCAGTTTTACTGCATTACTGTCAAGATCAGGGAACTTAGTATCAATCTCATCTGCGCTATCAACAAGGTAAACTCTCTCGTGAGAGATTGTAAGATCCATTGGCGGTTCGTAGTGTATCTCGTTTGTAAATGAAAAACACACATCATTATAATCAGTATTCCTGTAGAGGAATTCATCAAGGGTATAATCCGCATCACCGTCTCTTGATACTATGTACTTCGAAGTAGATGTGGGAACACCCGTTATAAGTATCATGATAAAGAGGGCGATAGCAAAAGCAGGTATGAGAGGAGCAATCCTTCTTCCGAGAAAAAAGGTGCCGCCTTCCGCATCCTTTCCAGCCGTAACGGCTCTTTCGTACGCAACTGCAGCAATTGGAGCTGTCATTGCAACGCACCATCCGGCTTTCATCATGGAAAACTCATGGACGGCGGAGTGATTCTTAAGCAAAAGTATCTGAAAGGCTACAGCGATATAGCTTGCTATTACAAGTGAAATATCGGTATTTGTGAAAAGTGATTTTATGCGAGCACCCTTTTTCAATGTAAGGAATGCAATAACTACGGTTACAAACTGGAACAGGAAAAGATAAAACATGAAGCTTCGCTGTTCCTGAGTAAAGGCGGAGGTAAAGTTTTCAATAAGTCTTGAAACAATCGCGGAAAGACTGTCGTCACCGCCGGTTCTGAATTTGAGCTTGTATTTTAAGGTATCGAGCCAGCCATCGACAAAACTTAGCTGTACAAGGAAAGTGATGAGTGCAAGCACTACAGGAACGGCATAGGAAAGACCACATGCCACAATATCCCGCAGGGATTTTTTATCAAGAATATGGCCGATTATCCTCATCACAAATACAAAAAATGCAAGGATCCAGAAATAGTAGTCCGTGAGGATTCCGAGATATATTGTCACAAAATGAAGTATTTTTATGAAAATCATCAGAGGCTTTTTCGCCCGGAGTTCCGGCATGTATAAAAGCTCTTCCAGAAACAGGAACATCATGACATACAATAAAACGCTCTGATCAGTGAAAAATACATTTGGAAGATACCAGGCGTTTACCGGAAGAAGCATCCATAAAGCCACTGTGGATACGGAGATAAGAATTCTAGAAAGGCTCGCGCCTATGCGGTGCTTCCAAAAAAGAACAAAAATAAAACTTGAAAAAAGTAGGGATTCAATTGCGAAAAGAATCATCTGGAGATGCTTTACGAAAGAAATATTTATAAAGCTTCTGCCGGACAAAACGGCACACAGCCACACAAGAACAATATGTCCGCTGGGATAGCTTATGAAAGGGACTCTGTCATTGAAGCTCTGGAACTCAATGGAGCGATAATTTTCGCAGGCAGTAAAGTGCATCTTTGCAGCACCTTCTTCGAGCCATATATTTACATACTTAACGGTGGAGGCAGACTGCCAGATATTGTCTCCGCCCATGTTCTCGTATCTGATAGGATATTTAAAATTGAAAACAGCTAAAAAAATCAGCAATGTAAACAGATTAACAAGAAAAAAACCAAAAAATGTATTCTGAAATTTGCTCATTGTGGCACATCCTCTTAAAACTTATCGTCTGTTCATACTACCATATTTTTTGCTATAATTAAATTCACTTCTAACTAAGAATTAAGCTTCGGAGGACAGTAAGAAAATGCCGGATTTTCTTAAAAAGATTTGGGTAAAGCTTCCCATAACACATAGATTCTGCTTTTTTATAAGTCTTATGACAGGACTTCTTGTTCATTTCTTCATGATTTCAAACAAGATTACAAATCTGGATGATATTGTATGCGTACCGGGAGTAGGCGGAGGAAAAGTTCTGGGAAGATGGCTCCAGGATCCCATTCACGATATTTTTTCACCCTGGTCTGCGCCGGCTCTTAACGGCATCATGGCGATAATTTTTCTCTCGGCAGCAGCCTGCGTAATAGTTTCCGTATTGAAAATTGAGAGTATAACAGGCGCTGTTCTTGTAGGTGTTATGATGATGACACTTCCCAGCACCGCAAGTAACATGTATTACATGTATCTGGCTCCGATCTTTGCGCTTTCTATTCTTGCAAGTGTTCTGAATGTGTATCTTACATCCAAGTACACCTATGGTTTTATTTTAGGTATTGTTTTGCAGTTCCTTAGTATGGCTTGCTATCAGGCATACTTTGGTCTTTCTGCCTCACTTTTTGTACTTGCATATTTTCTCATGCTGATGGACGGAGCAAAGGTAAGTCTTGTCATAAAGAAGGGACTTAGAAGTCTCCTTGGTCTTGCGGTGGCAATGGCGGGATATCTTATAAGTCTTAAGTTTGTTGATCTTAGCGAGTATAAGGGACTTAGCAGCATTGGACATACCTCATCGGCGGACCTTGTATTGTCGATACTTAGGGCATACCACAGAGTTGTTCAGTATTTTGTTACGGCGCCGGAGAGCTTTATGAAAGGCGCTCCCACACTATTCAACAGAGTGCTGGTTGTATTTTTGATAATTCTTGTGGTCCTTCTTTTTATATGGAAAAAAGCCTTTTCAGAGATTTCAAGAGGAGTAATATGCCTTATTCTCCTTGCAATTTTTCCTCTGGCACTTGGACTTGTGTATGTGATGGCGCCAGAGCTTTCTCATGCATCCACAGTTATGATCTATTCCTACAGCGTGTTCTATTTCTTCCTCATAGCTGGAATGGAGAGAATAATGAGAGGCGCAGAAGGTACTAAGAAAAAAGCATCGGTATTTCTTGCATCACTCATTTTCATAGGGCTTATTCTCGAAGCTTATGCCGGCGCGAGAGTAATAAATAACTCATATTACAGAAGCTATGTTGCCCAGAACCGTGTAATGCAGTATTACAACAGAATAATCTCAAAGTTGGAGGATGGAGGATATAAGTACGGTGAGCCAATGGCAATCCTTGGAGGTTTTTATCCGGATCCTCTTCCGGTGGCAGCCCACAGTATGCACGGGGCTATTCTTGCGGATTTCGAAGGTGCTACACTCGAAGAGCACTTATTCCTTCCGACTCACAGGGACAGATTTATTCAGATATGGTTTGGAATTGATACAGGGGACATTACCTCTGAGAAAAAAGAAAAGCTCATGAAAACAGCCGAATTCAAGGAAATGTCTAATTACCCTGAAGACGGCTGTGTAAAACAAATCGATGGTGTGTGGGTTGTGAAGCTAAATGAGGACGATGGTTAAAAGTCGGTCTTTTCCATAAGGCCTTCGATTTTGTTCCAATATTTCTTGGGATCTACGTCGACTCCTTCAACATGGTCGGAGCCGAGTATCAGGCAATACTGCTTGGGCGCGCTGCACTTTTCATAGAGGCGTGCGCTCATATGAGGATCTATAACCTTATCCTCATCGCCGTGAATAAACAGAGTGGGTGTCTTTGACTTTTCAACAGCTGAAAGCACATCCACCTTTTTTATGTCATAACCACAGCGGATAAGTACCAGCAGACGAATAATGAAAAATGAAACCGGGAAAGGAATCAGGTGCTTGCCCTGTTTATAGATGTCTGCAAACTCTTCATAAACGGTGGTATAGCTGCTGTCAGCAACAGCAAGTATTACGTTATCCGGCAGGCTTTCACCGGTGGTCATAAGGGTTATCGCAGCACCCATACTTACACCATGTATGAGAATATGCGCATCCTTGTCCTTTTTAATTATGTGATAAATCCACTCTAAAATATCAAGTCTGTCAAAATATCCGTAGCCGGTGTAGTTACCTTCACTTTGGCCAAAGCCTCTGTTGTCGGGAAGGAGCACGTTTATGCCCATTTTGTGGTAATGCTCGGCAAAGATACCCATATATTCGCCGTCACTTCTGACACCGTGAATAACAATGGCATATTTGTGACTTTCTTCTTCTGCCTTAATGTAATGTGCGTGAAGCTTTAACTCATCAATGGAATCGACATAGACATCTTCTCTGAAAGGATTATTTCTTACCCACCTGATTGCCTTTGAATCCATTGGGTTATTGTCTATTTCTTTCTGTGTTTTCTTTTTCGGAACAACTGCCATATCATAGAAAATCGATGCAGCTGCGGCTCCACCTCCGAAGAGAGCTGTAAAAAGACCAAATAATACGAAATTTCGCTTTTTGCTCATGGGAACCTCCTTTGCAAGTAATGTATAAAAATTTTAGCAAATACTAATAAAATGTGCAATTGGTGTAGGGTTGTTTCATGAAGCAAAATAAATATAGGGTCTTTTAGCGATGAAACTTAGAGGGAAAAGCATTATACAAAAGTGCTTTTCCCTCTTCCTTTTTCTGCTCTGTAGAGGTATAATATACCTAAAGTATAGGTATACGCCACCTATACGAAAGGAGGAAGGTATGAAGACTGAAAAAGTATATCCAGAATGGGTTCAGGCACAACGCGTTAAGGGGACTACCATCAAGAAAAAAGGTGATTCATATTACCTGTACAAGCGTACATCGAAAAGGGTTCCGGGGAAAAAATACCCCCAGCCTGTGGATACCTA
>NZ_FMYB01000040.1 GCF_900104155.1 Butyrivibrio sp. INlla16 | reverse complement strand
AATGCGTTGCCCGACAGAGCAAAGATGCTTTATCCGTTTTGCGAAAAATATCATATAACGTAGCAAGGCTGATGCAATTAGAAGATCCTGTGAACCGGATACAGATGATAGATATAATGGATGAAGTGGACTCGGATCTTACATGTGTGGCAAAGTTTATTTTTGAACCAATTCCCAGTATGTATTGATTTTTGAGAATAACAATACCTTTACTCCTTTTGATGACGCATAGGGATAACTATGCGCTTTTTTATGCTGAATATAGGATAATAACATCTCAAAAAGCAACTACTCCACCTGATTATGGCATTCTCCTGCACAAAAACTTCTTCATGAAACAACCCTATACATCTGACCACTCACATTGACAGTGCTTTTTTCAAGTACTAAAATATACTTGAGAGGTTATATCTCCGAAATAACGATAATGATATAAAGTTTTTCGGATGGGGAGTAATAATGGCAGCTAAGGCAAGATATAAAAGGGGCAACGTTCAAAATACATATGGAATGATAATGGCTACTGTTGCAGTGGCTCTGCTTCTTATTGTGGTTCTTGTAAGGAGTTTCAGTCTGGTGCAGAAGAGAGATCAGTACCGCAGCAAGATAGAGACTCTGCAGACCCAGATAGAAACAGAGCAGGCTCGCAGTGAAGAGATAGCAGAATTTGAGACATATACTACAACGAGAAAGTATATTGAGAAGGTTGCAAAAGAAAAGCTGGGCCTTGTATATCCGGGAGAGATAATCTTCAAGGATGAGAGCTCAGGAAACTAAATAAAAACAAAGGCTCCGGAGGCGAGAAGTTCCGGAGCTTTTCTGATATCGAATATATGGAAGACAGATTAGGCGAAGGAATAAAAAAGTTCATAGTTGAAGAAAAGCTTATCGCAGACGGTGAAGTTGTTCTTGCCGGTGTATCCGGAGGGGCTGATTCTGTCTGCCTTTTTCATGTTTTGAGACAGCTCCGGGAGGAACTGTCTTTTGATCTTGCGGTGGTTCATATCAATCATATGATCAGAGAGGCTGCCGAAGAGGAGGCGCTATTTGTCGAGAAGCTTTGCGGTGAAAATGAGATACCTTTTTACAGAAGGGATATTAATATACCGGGGATAGTCCAAAAGGCAGATTTGTCTGAGGAAGAAGCCGGGCGAAATGAGAGATATAAAGCTTTCCTTGATATAGCAGGCGAGCTTTCGAGAAAAACCGGAAAGACTGTAAAAATAGCTACCGCTCACAATATGGGCGATCAGGCGGAGACGGTTCTTCATAATCTGTTCAGAGGCAGCAGGATTAAAGGACTTTCGGGAATAAGAGCAAAGGGAGAACGCGACGGCGTCGTACTGATAAGGCCTCTTTTGGAAACAGAGAGAAGCGAAATAGAGGAATACCTAAAACAAAAAGGTTTTAAATACTGTAATGACAGTAGCAACTTTACTGATGATTACACCAGAAATCGCATCAGGCACAACGTCATTCCGGTGGCGAAGGAGCAGATAAATGCTAAAGCTGGCAGGCACGTCGCGGAAGCAGCAGCTTACCTTTCAAGAATAGATGATTATATTGATGAGCAGGCGAGACTGGTTGAAGGATGGCTAGTAGAGAGCAGCAAGGACGAGGTGGTACTTGACTGTGGCATCCTTGCAGCACAGCCGGAGATAATAAGGGAAAGGCTGATTACAAACGGTATTCACCTTTTATACCCGCATGTGAAAGATATACAGGCGGTACATATCAGAGAACTGACAAGGTTTCCGCTTAGTACCGATGGGTCAGCAAAACTAAGCCTTCCGTATGGCATACAAGCAATCAGGACTTATGACAAACTAAAGCTCTGTTTTGATAAGAGCCAAGGTATGGAAAATGCCGATATCAGTGTTGATATGAAAGCTTTGAGAGAAGGCGGGGAGGTGGAACTTGAAGTTCCGCGTCTCGGAGTCGTAAATTTAAGAATTTTTCCCTATAAAAGTGACCTTAAAATCCCTATGGGAGAATATACGAAATGGTTCAATTATGATAAAATAAAGAATAGTCTGCAATTCCGCACCAGAAAAACGGGTGATACCATTTCGGTAGGTAACGGAAATAAAAAACTGAAGAAATTCATGATAGATGAAAAAATCCCGGTTGATAAGAGAGATGCGCTTTACATACTTGCAGAGGGGGACAATGTTCTATGGGTTCCCGAGCATCGTATGGGAGACGCCTACAGACTGAGTGATGATTCAAACAGAGTTTTGGAAGTTGTAGTAACAAAAAGATAAAGAAACAAGGAGCGCAGGAGCACTCCCGGAAAAGAGGTAAATATGGCAGAATCAGTTAGAGTTTTACTGTCTGAGGAGGAAGTTGACAAAAGAATTCAGGAGATCGGTGAGCAGATAAGCAAAGACTATTCCGGTAAAACAGTACATCTTATTTGTGTACTTAAGGGCGGTACTTTCTTTATGTGTGAGCTTGCAAAGAGAATCACGGTTCCCGTAACTATGGACTTTATGTCAGCTTCAAGCTATGGATCTTCTACAAAATCCAGCGGCGTTGTTAAGATCGTAAAGGATCTTGATGAGCCCATTGCAGGAAAAGATGTTCTTGTAGTTGAGGATATCGTAGACTCCGGAAGAACGCTCAGCTATCTTCTGAAGATGCTTGCTGACAGAGGACCTTCAAGCATCAAGCTTTGTACTCTCCTTGATAAGCCTGAGAGACGAGTAATGGATGTTAATGTTGATTATACAGGCTTTGAGATTCCGGACGAGTTTGTTGTGGGTTATGGTCTCGATTATGATCAGAGATATCGCAACCTTCCTTACATTGGAGTTGTAGAGTTCGATTAAAGGGGATAAACAGTGAATAAAAATAGGGGCTTTAGTTTTTACTTTGGACTGATTATAGTTCTGCTTTTGGCTCTTGCTTTTCTTGAGTACGGTAAGGGCAGAATTCAGTCATCGGATACAGCCTACACCAGAGGCCAGCTGGTCAAGGATCTCCAGGAAAACAAGATATATTCCGCGGAAATCGTTCCGAATGAGGAGACTCCGACCGGAGTAGTAAAGATTGTTCTTACCAATAAAAACGAAAAGGTATTATATGCTACGGATATTTCCGAGATCGAAGCAATTCTTGTTGAGAACGGAATAGACCCTGTAGTAAGGGATGTTCCGGGCGAGAACCTTCTGATAAGCAGCATTATACCGATTCTTGTAGGATTGTTCGTCATCACCTTCTTGTTTGTGATGATGAATAATGCGCAGGGACAGTCATCCGGCAACAGCAGGATGATGAACTTCGGCAAGAGCAGAGCAAGGCTGTCCACAGGCGATGACAACAAGATAAAGCTCACGGACGTTGCAGGACTTGTTGAGGAAAAAGAGCAGCTTGCCGAGATAATCGAATTCCTTAAGGATGCAGGAAAGTTTACAAGGGTTGGAGCCAGAATACCAAAGGGTGTACTTTTGGAAGGTGCTCCCGGAACCGGTAAAACACTGCTTGCAAGAGCTGTCGCTGGTGAAGCCGGTGTTCCGTTCTTTAGCATTTCGGGATCCGATTTCGTAGAGATGTTCGTAGGTGTCGGAGCTTCCCGTGTAAGAGACCTTTTTGCAGATGCAAAGAAGAATTCACCCTGTATTATATTTATTGATGAGATTGATGCGGTTGCAAGACGCCGCGGAACCGGTATGGGCGGCGGACATGACGAGCGTGAACAGACACTGAACCAGCTTCTTGTTGAGATGGACGGATTTGGTGTAAACGAAGGAATAATTGTCATGGCGGCCACAAACCGTGTAGACATTCTTGATCCCGCG
The DNA here is from genome assembly GCF_900104155.1 of Butyrivibrio sp. INlla16. Lineage (GTDB taxonomy): Bacteria > Bacillota > Clostridia > Lachnospirales > Lachnospiraceae > Butyrivibrio. The sequence continues at coordinate 37,106 of NZ_FMYB01000040.1, read as the reverse complement.
ATACTTCGTCCCGGACGTTTTGACAGAAAGATTACGGTTGCCCGTCCGGATGTCAGAGGACGTGAGGAGATACTTAAGGTTCATGCAAGAAATAAGCCTCTTGCAGAGACCGTTGATCTTCAGAGCATTGCACAGACTACAGCAGGATTTACCGGAGCGGATCTTGAGAACCTTTTAAATGAATCTGCAATCAATGCTGCGATGGATGACAGAGGCTTCATCACGCAGTCAGACATCCAGAAAGCTTTTGTACAGGTTGGGATAGGAACAGAGAAACACAGTCATATCATTTCCGATAAGGAAAAGAAGATAACTGCTTATCATGAGGCCGGACATGCGATACTTTACCATGTTCTTCCTGATGTAGGACCGGTATATACGGTATCTGTTATTCCCACAGGTATGGGAGCAGCAGGCTACACGATGCCGCTTCCCGAAAAGGATGAGATGTTCCTTACAAAAGGCAAAATGCTTCAGGAGATAATGGTTGTCCTCGGCGGAAGAATTGCCGAAGAGATCATCTTTGGAGATATTACAACCGGAGCATCAAGCGATATTCAGAAAGCTACCAGCGAAGCAAGAAAGATGGTTACCGTTTATGGCATGTCCAAGAGAATCGGTATCATCAATTATAACGAGCAGGAAGAAGACGTGTTTATCGGTTATGATATCCAGCACAACAAGCGCAATTCTGAGCTTATGGCTGGCGAGATTGATAAGCAGGTCAAGGATATCATCGATTTGTGCTATGCAAAGGCAAAAGAGATTCTCAGATCCTATGAGGATATTCTTCACTCCAGCGCTGAGCTTTTAATTCAAAAAGAAAAAATAGGACGTGCAGAGTTTGAAGCTCTTTTCACGCTCCATCAGGCTGTTTCACTGGGAGAAGACATAGCTGCACTGGCAGATAAAATTTGACGCTTGTGCAAAATAGACAAAAATGCATACGGGGTTTTAGTAATTTTGTGAAACGTGAGTATTTACCCATTATCGAGGTGGTGCTAATATACTCTTGTAACCCCCAATACATTAAAGTTTTTTGCTATACCCATAAGAAAGAAATACCTTCTCTAAAAAAGACAGCAACCCTAAGCTGTCTTTTTTTATATCTATTTTTTAGGAGATTATTTATGATTAGGCGGGACAGATTGTTCCATGATTTGACGCTGGATTACCACCAGCCGCCACAGCCAAAACCCGGAAAGCAGGTTTTTGTATATTTTCGGTGCGGACAGGGCGATGCCGGCAGGATAACGCTTATCTATGACAGCGAAGTAGCATCCGATGAGGTTGAGATGAAGATACACCATTCGGAGGACGGCTTTGATTATTATCTTGCCAAGGGCATAGTACCTAAAACCAGTGGTATAGTTCAGTATTATTTCAGGATTGAGTCAGAGGGGGAGACTCTTTACTATGATCAGAGGGGAGCAGGGGAAACTGTTCCCGATAAATTCAAATTCAGAATGATTCCGAATTTCTATACGCCGGATTGGGCGAAGGGAGCTGTCATGTATCAGATATTTGTTGACAGGTTCAGGAACGGAGATCCGGATAATGATGTTCTTACGGATGAGTATAATTATGTCGGCGGAAAAAGCATACAGGTTACAAACTGGAATCAGTATCCGGATCCTAACGCTGATATAAGAGAATTCTATGGCGGAGACCTTCAGGGAGTCCTGGATAAGCTTGATTATCTTAAGGATCTTGGAATAGAGGTTATTTATTTTAATCCTCTTTTCGTATCTCCTTCATCGCATAAATATGATACTCAGGACTACGACCATATCGATCCTCATTTTGGAAAAATTGTATCGGATAAAGGAAACCTTTTAACCAATAGTTATTCGAACAAGGATGCTACAAGGTATATAGACAGAGTTACAAACAAGAAAAATCTGGAGGCATCGGATGAGCTTTTTGCTAAAGTGGTTGCGGAAGCTCATAAGCGCGGCATCAGAGTAATTCTCGACGGCGTGTTCAACCATTGCGGATCCTTTAACAAGTGGATGGACAAAGAGTGCATATATGAGAATGCCAAGGGATATGAAAAGGGAGCTTATGTTTCTAAGGACAGCCCTTATCATGATTACTTCGGTTTTTCAGGCGGTAACTGGCCTTATAACAATAATTATGAGGGATGGTGGGGATATGATACTCTTCCAAAACTCAACTATGAGGGCAGTAAAAAGCTTGAGGACTACATAATCGAAATCGGTAAAAAATGGGTTTCCGCGCCGTATTTTGCAGATGGCTGGAGACTTGACGTGGCAGCGGATCTGGGACACTCGGAGGACTACAACCACAGCTTCTGGAGGAGATTCAGAAAGGCTGTAAAAGAAGCCAACCCGGATGCCCTGATTTTGGCTGAGCATTACGGAAGTGCCCATAACTGGCTTGTAGGCGGTGAGTGGGACAGCGTTATGAACTACGATGCCTTTATGGAGCCGCTGACCTATTTCCTGACGGGAATGGAGAAGCACAGTGACGGTTATCATGGCGAGTTTATCGGCAATGTGGACAGATTCTGGGACTGCATGCTGGGTGCGGCGGCAGAAAACTTTTCACATCCTTCGCTCCTTGTGGCCATGAATGAGCTGTCGAATCACGACCATTCGAGATTTCTTACCAGAACGAATCATGTTGTGGGAAGATGCGGCACAAGAGGACATAAAGCTGCTGAAGAGGGTGTAAGTAAGGCTATCATGAGGCAGGCAGTTGTTGTCCAGATGACCTGGCCCGGAGCGCCTACAATTTATTATGGGGACGAGGCCGGTGTTTGCGGCTTTACGGATCCCGATAACAGAAGAACTTATCCCTGGGGAACCGAAGACCAGGAGATGATAAGGTTCCACAAGGAGATGATCCATCTTCATAAGACAAGCGTAGAGCTCAAAACCGGATCGCTTGTAAGACTTGATGCCGGTGAGGGCATACTTGCCTATGGAAGATTTAACCGTATAAGCGCAACTATAGTTGTAATAAACACAAAAGACTATCTTACGGTAAGCGAGATAAGCCTTGCTCCGCTTGGAATACCTGAGGAAGCGAGACTTGTCAGGGTTATGGAGAGCGGTTCTAAGGGCTTTAAAACGGACGCTTTAACATATAGTGTAAAAAACGGCAAGCTTGTCAGAGCTTACGGCGCTGATTCGGCCGTTGTTCTGCAATATAGCAGAATTACTGCGGTGAACGAGGAATCCTTCTGGTCCACCAACTTCTTCCGCATGTAATAATACAAAATACGTATCCGAGGATTTGGACAATGAAGAATACAGCAGGTCATTCAAAGAAAGCAGTGTTTTTTTCTTTTACTATCTTATATATAATTACCGCACTGCTTGTATGGGGCTGGTTTTATTACAGCAAAAAGTCCATGATAAATACGACGGATGCGTTCGAGCAGCATATTAATGCACTCTCAAAATACGGAAGATTTCTAAGAGGTGTTGCACACAGGATTTTTTCCGAGCACAAATTCGATATTCAAAGTTATGATCTGGGAATCGGATACGGAGCCGATTTTCTGACCTCAATGCAATATTATGCCGTGGGAGATCCATTGAATCTCCCCATGGCATTTTTGCCTTCAAAATACGTTTATTACTATTTTCAATTTCTTATTTTGCTTCGCCCCTATCTGGCGGGACTTTCCTTTTTGCTTTTGGTATCCGGAAAAGAAAGATTTACTCTTGTTTCAAAGCTCACAGGAGCAATATCTTATTCCTTTTGCGGGATAGTTATGTTCATAGGAATGTGGAATCCGCAGTTTGTTCAGCCGATGATCTGCCTTCCGCTTCTTGTGTATGGAGTGAGAACATTTATTAGTAAAAGGAAATCGCTTCCGTTTGTTCTGGCGGTAGTTCTATCCGCTGTGAGTAATTTCTATTTCTTCTACATGCTTGTGTTGATGACGCTTGTTTACGGGCTAATCTACATATTTACCTCTGATGAGGTTAAGACATTATCTGTGAAATTTCAGCTCATTGGAAGATTTATGTGCATGGGCATTATCGGAACATTAATATCCATGCCAATCCTTTTGCCTGTAATTCTCGCATTTTTGTCTAATCCAAGAGCCGGACTCGGCTCTCATGGTGTTCCGCTTACCTACAAGGCAGAGTACTATAAGGAACTGATCGGAAGTCTTATTGCTTATAGATATTTCCCGTCCTATGACACGGTTATAGGCTTTACTTTCATCGCGCTTCCGGCACTTGTTTTTCTTATCTTCAAAAGAGAAGAGGATGAAAAAGGGACGCTTTTAAGACAGAGAATCCTTGCCGTGCTTATGACATTGATGCTTTTGTTCCCGGTTGCCGGGTATGTTATGACCGGCTTTTCCTATACAATAAATCGTTGGAGTTTTGCATATTGTCTGTTGCTATCTTATCTGGCAACAGAGCTTACGGAAAACGGGGATAAGCTCAGCATGGTTAAACAGATTATCCTCGGGGTTATTTGTATCCTATATTTGGCAGCAGTTCTTATGTTCGGAGATACATCCAAATTGATTTATCCCCAGTTGGTATTTCTGGGAGTGTTCTGGATAATAATTCTGATAAAAAAGATTCCGGTAAGTGTAAGAAGAGCAGCGATATTATTACTGGTTTTTCTTGCTGTTGTTCAAAACGGATATGCAGCCAATGCGCCGCAGGCAGGAAACCTTCCGAGCGGTTATGTGGATAAGATGTCGCCCGAGGAATATGACGAGCTTGTCATGAATACGGAACTCAGAGCGGTAACAGAGACAGTTCCCGAGGGTTATGAGCAATATTACAGTTATACCGGAAGAAATCTTACCTTCAATGCTTCGCTTCCTTACAGTATTCCTTCAACTCAGTTTTACTGGAGTCTTGCAAACGGTTCCGTATCAGACTTTTTGCAGTCATTGGCAATTAACGAGATGGCAAATTTCCAGTTCTTTGGGCTTGATGACAGAGCGATTCCACTGACTCTTTCGGGAGTTAAATATTATTCTCTTCGATACAACAACGAACAGGAGCAGAGCTATGTGCCCTATGGCTATGCGCCCTTCTCCGAGTGGTACAATTTCGGAATATATGCGGGAAATAACGTCCCTGCCTTTGGATATACACAGGATCAGGTTATTTCAAGAGATGATTATGATGCGCTCTCGCCGATAAAAAGGCAGCAGGCACTTCTTTATGGCGCCGTCAGGGAATCGGAAAGTAAAAACGATGACAGTGAACTTACGAAAATGAATGTTCAAGATCCTTCATATTACTCGGATGTAGAGGTACCTTATGAGATAACCGACACGGATGGTGTGAAGGTAAAGGATGGATATTTTAAGGCAAAAAAGGACAACGCTGAATGTACTTTGACCTTTGAAGGGGTACCTGGCTGCGAAACCTATTTATATTTTGAGAACCTTCAGTGTGAAAGTAAGTATGGTGCGGTAAATATAATAGTTTCCACGGACACACCGGAAAACAGGCAGGTTACCAAGACGATTTTTTATAAGACACCGCTAAGCCAGTTCTACAGCGGCTGGCACAATTATCTGGTGAATATGTGCTACAGCGATGAGGCAAGAACCCGTATAAAGATAACGTTTACCGCAAAAGGAAAATACAGTTTTGATGCGCTGAAGGTTATATGTCAGCCGATGAACGGCTTCGCGGAAAATGCAGCCGGACTTTCAGAAGAAACAATGACAGATAATAATCTTCACAGAAATGCCCTGTCGCTTATGACAAATGAAATTACAGGCACTATAATTGCCAGTCAGGATTCCTACCTTGTTCTTAACATTCCGTATGATAAGGGATGGAGAATATATGTGGACGGAGAAAAAAGAACTCCGGAAAAAGCCAATATTATGTTACTTGGGACTCCAATAAGTGCGGGAACCCACAGCATTGAGCTTAGATATCACACACCGGGGCTGACCATAGGCATATTTATGGCTATAGCGGGAATCATAGCACTCATAATACTTTTAGTTACGGAGAAAAAGAATGCTGTCTGATACAAAAAGCATAAATAAACGAAACTGGTATTTTATTATAGTTTATATAATTGCAGTGTGCTCCAGGCTTATTTTCCTTAAGTCTGCGCCTGCGGGGCTTCACGTGGATGAAGCAGGAATGGCATATGATGCATTTTGTCTTGCTAACTACGGCGTAGACAGAAATCTTTTGTCATTCCCTGTATATCTGATAAATTACGGCGGCGGACAGAGTGCTCTCTATGCATATGTGGCAGCTATATTTATCAAGTTCATGGGCCTTAATATGATCGCGATAAGACTTCCGGGTGTGCTTTTTTCACTTGTAACACTCTTTGCCGGAGAAGCGATAGTCAGAAGGGTCTGCGGTGAGGATTCAACGGCTTCTTACATCTATCCAGTCCTGTATACGGTATGTCCTGCATTTGTTATGAGTGCCAGGTTTGGTCTTGACTGTAATCTCATGCTTGGAATGACTACGCTGTTTTTATATGGACTTATGAGAGCAGTGGATTCGGGAAAAGCAGGCGACTATGCTCTTGCCGGAGTTTTTGCCGGAGTATCTCTTTATACCTATGCAATCTGCTATGCCATCATGCCCATCTTTTTGATGGTATTTTTCCTGATACTTCTTTTTTCAAAGAAATTAAACATACTGAGAGTTGTTTGCTTTGTTATTCCGCTTGGGATTTTGGCACTTCCGCTTCTTATAACACAGTATGTGAACATTACGGGAAGCGAGTCCATAGTGTTTGGAATCATCACAATGCCGGCACTTACTTTCTACCGCGGCGGAGAGATAATGGCGCCGACATTTTCGGGCTTTATAAATGCTTTAAAGTGCATCTTTCTCTATGATAGCCTTGATTACAACAGCATTCCTACCTTTGGAACGATATATTATATTACAATTCCCTTTATTGTAGTTGGACTTATACGTTCATTCTTCTCCATCGGAAAATCAGTTAAGGAAAAAGAGCTTAATTTTGTTCTTTTGCCTCTCATCTGGTTTCTGGCAGAGCTCCTTATAGGCTCAATGCTTGGAGGAGATGGACCAAACGTAAATAAGATGAACGGAATATTCTTTACGCTTGCCTTTTTTGCGGCCTTCGGAATCGATGCCCTGCTTGGTCTTTTTTCCAAAAACAAGAAGCTGTATCTGGTAGCTGGCGTTGTTCTCGGGGCAGTATTTATAGCCTTTGGAGGAGCATTCTTTACTAAATATCTTGGAAGTTATTCCGATAATCTTTACCTTTTCCAGAAGCCGCTTGACGAACCTATAAAGATTCTTTCAGAAGAGGAATATTTCGCTGAAAAGCAGGTAGTTGTAATTCATAACAACCAGCCGTATATTCCGCCATATATTTACTATTTGCTCGGAACAAAGCTGTCACCCTATGACTTTAACATGGGGGATACTTCTTTTTACGGAAGATATTTATTTAATATGCCAGAGGACCTCAGCCCGGATTATGTCTATCTTGTATTTGAGGGAAATCCCGAGGCTGTAGATGCACTTTATAGCATCGGTTGTAACCAGACTCTTGAATTTGAAGGCTCATCTATCGTGTGGTGCGGAGAGCCTGTAGAAATTGCGAATTCTGAAGAGGAATCCGATAAGGCAGGAATACCTTTCGGACATGATCTTCCGTTCCACTTAAGAAGAATTGCAGGAATTGCAGAGGGACTAAAATGCGGGGAATTCCCTGTAAAGATGCAGCACTACTGGTTTAATAACTATGGCTATCCGGTAGGCGTTATGTACGGAGATGCCCTTTTATATATTCCGGCGGTTCTTCATCTTATGGGAATGCCGCTATGGATGGCATATATGTGGTACTTCGCGCTGATACAGATTCTCACGGCGCTTACTGCATATCTTTGCTTTAAGTATATTTCAGGCGACAGAATTACAGCTGCTATCACAATGCTTTTATATGTGCTCTCCTTCTGGAGACTGACGGATCTCCTTTCGAGAGAAGCTGTCGGAGAATACAGTGCCTTTGCATTTTTGCCGCTCATAGTCCTTGGCCTTGCCAGAATCCACAGGAATGAAAATAGCGGGCGCGGAGCATTTCTCCTTGGCCTTGGTATGACAGGCCTTTTTATGACGCATCTTCTCAGCGTTGTGATGGCGATGCTGTTTATTGTCATATTTGTGATAGCTGATATAAAGACTATGCTTTCAGAGGGAAGATGGAAGAGTCTTATAGGTGCAGCGGTGGGGACGCTTGTCTTCAATTTGTGGCAGCTTGTACCCCTTATGGATTATTACAAGAATGCGCCAATGCTAATTAACTCAGCTGAAAAGACTCCGATCCAGACCTTTGGCATAACTTGGAGGCAGCTCGGCGGAGCATTTTACAATGTTCTTGCCCCAATATTGGAGCTTGGAACAGAGCCAGTGGATGAGCTTCCCCAGTCACCCGGGCTGGCACTTCTTCTTATTTGTGTGATAGCGGTGATTGTTCTTATTAAGGACAGAAAAGAGATAGAGAATAAGAGGGTAGCAATAACGCTGATAGCGCTTTCAGTATTTGCAATTGTACTTAGTACCTGTTACTTCCCATATGATCTTTTACTTAGCAAGGCGCAGCTTTTGTTTAAGCTACTTGGAAGTATTCAGTATCCTGCAAGATACCTTACCGCGGCAACAATGCTGATTTGTACTCTATATGCGATTATAAGAAGGCACAGACCGGCTTATGTTATGAGTGTGGTGCTTCTTGCGCTCACCATCTGGCAGAGCGGAGGATATATAAATACATTTCTTGAAAAGCAGACAAATATTGTGTCTATTGAGAGTATTGATGAATGGACTTCATTCGATGATGACAGACAGTACATGCTGACAGGTACAGATCTTGAGAGACTTCAGTATGCATCTGTGCTTCCTTCATCGGAGGAAATAACCTACGATGGAGAAAGCAGAGAAAAAGGCGTGTATGAACTTCATTTGATCAACAGCTCCGGGGAAGAGGGCTATGCAGACCTTCCGCTTCTTGCATATCCTCACTACTACGCTACAGATGGTGCGCAAAGCTATAAGCTGTCTGCAGGAGATAATAATAAACTCAGGATCACTCTTCCCGCGGGATGTGACTCAGTTATAAAGATTCGATTCAGAGAACCTTTATATTGGAGAATAGCTGAGCTTGTAACACTCGCATTTGTTTTGGCTATTATTGCAGCATGCTTTAGAAAGAAGAATAAATAAATGATGCTGCATCATAGCCGGGCCCCCAGACACCGCAGGTAACAATAAACAGTACTGCGGCAAAGTAAACTATCCATCTGATCCAAAGCGCTTGATTTGTCAGGGCTTTTCGAACCACAATGCCTTTGTAGTTTAATACATCAACTATAGCCAGGACGATGATCGAAACACCGAGAAGCCTTATGTCAGCTTCGGGAAGTCCGAGATTGAAAAGTGTTCCGTCAAATAATACCCAGGGCTTAAACTTCCACATGTTTGTAAGAACGTAACGTGCAACCTTGAAGGAAGGCGCTCTGAAGAAGATCCAGCCGATGTTTACAAGAATAAAGGTAACCACTATATTGACCAGCCGGAGCGCAAGCCCCTGCGGGTCAATATTTAATTTTGCTGTCAGATTTTCTTTAAGGGGCTTTGTAATGATACCGATTACCTGATACAAGCCGTGGAGCAGTCCCCAGAAAACAAAGGTCCAGGCAGCACCGTGCCAAAGTCCGCTTAAAGCAAATACGATACATATGTTTATCAGTTTTCTGACATAGCCCTTTCTGTTTCCGCCAAGAGGTATATAGATATAGTCCCTTAACCAGGAAGAAAGAGAAATATGCCATCTTCGCCAGAACTCTGCAATTGAGCGCGACAGATAGGGCTGCTCAAAGTTTTTCATGATATCTATGCCAAGTATTTTTGCACTTCCAATTGCTATATTGGAGTAGCCGGCAAAGTCACAGTATATTTCCAGCGTATAGAAAATTGTAGCAAGGAACAGAAGCGTTCCGGTGTAGTTACTGTAAGATGAGTAAATGTGATCCACAAGGGGAGCAAGCCTGTCGGCAATTATGATCTTCTGAAAATATCCCCACAGCATGAGAAGAAGTCCTTCCCTCATGTTTTCATAGGAAAAGTCCTTCGGATTTTCAAACTGAGGAATCATATTGCCGGCTCTCTCAATAGGTCCCGACATAACTTCAGGAAAAAATGAGATGAAAAGAGCAAGACGAAGGAAGTTCTTTTGAGCGAGTATTTTTCCTCTATAGGTGTCTACGAGATAGCCAATCGCCTGGAAAATATAAAAGGATATACCGACAGGAAGCGCGATCTCTGCGACGATTCCGAGCGGCTCAATCCCGAGGGCATCCTGGAGCGATTTGACTGTTTCAAGAAGAAATCCCGTATATTTAAAGTATCCGAGAACAAGGAGCAGGAGAACAATTCCTGTAACGAGTACAGGTTTTTTGCCTTTTCTGTTTTCTCCGGAAGTATCGGATCTTCCCATAAGAATTCCAGCCACATAGGTTATAACCGAAACAGCGATAAGCAGTAAAAGGAGCTTACCGCTTAGCTTATAGTAAAATCCCCAGCTCGCTGCAAGAAGCCAGATATATCTTATCTTTTTTGGAAGAACAAAATAAACGGATATGGTTATTAGTAAAAACAGTAGAAATTTAGGTGAAACAAATTGCATGTCATCCTCCGGATTTAATTATCTTTGGTCATAATCATAGGTGAAATGATCGCAGGTGTAGTACTGATGCGATGTGCAAACGCCGCCCGAGAAGAACAAAAGCTGCACATCCGCATAGGCATGATCATCGGAATATAGGTAGTTATTCTCAGTATCACCGTTTACATACAGAATCCTGTATATTGCACTTGCGGGACTGTATAAAAATACTCCGTCAGAGGTTTCCACAGTAAATTCATTTTCTGAATCTCCGACAAATTCTGTGATCACTCCATGATCGGAAATCATCATATAGGAGCAGTTTGAAGAAACTGCCTGATCAAGCATTTCCGTGGCGCCAAGTGAATGAAGCTGACGTACAAGGCTGGGGTCGGAATAAACAGCAGTGTCACCTCTTACCGAAATGGTGAAGGTTTTATTGGAGTTATTCAGCTGCAGCATCATTAGTTGAGTGTACAGGTCATCATTTCCTTCGCACATCGAAGCCAGTTCTGCATTGTAATCCCCGATGTAATCATTCCATTTTTCATATCCGGAATCCTCTCTGTGATCCGGGAGAGGACAGTTCTGTGCTATGAAATCTCCGAGGCAGGAAGTGACTTTTCTGCTGCCAAGTACATTCAGGTGACCGGCATCCTCCATATCGGTATTGACATCAATTATTCCGGGAATCTCGAGCATATTGAGTGAAGGGACACCATATTCCGCAGCTATTTGAGTCGCAGTATGAGCAGCTGCCTGATTATCATACATGGCAAGGAATGGAAGGGTTACTACCACAACCTGAATGTTTCTGCTCTGACATTCTTCAATGATCCTTCGAAGATAAGCGGTTCCGACGGTTTCCTGTTCAAGAGTCCCTGCCTGAAAATCGGTGTAGGTATATTCCTGAGAGTGGATGCCATATTCCATAACCGCTCCCATCATGCGATTTACGTTAGCATCCTTTGTAAAGCGCTTGAAGTCGTCTGCCTCAAGCTCCTTCCATCTGTCGTGATAGACAATGAAGTCAGCTAAATAAGGGTATTTTTCGTCTCTGTCTTGAAACATATCGTTTATGGCGTGATATTTTGTTCTGCTTAAGGGAAAACGATCAATATTGAGATGAAGCTCATCGCTGCTTACATTTGCCTCGGGATCATCTATGTATCTGATATTGTTTTCCAGCATATACGAATCGACAACCATCAGCTTAGGAGTGCAGTAATCGAGAGCAAGCATCATCTGCCAATAGCTTGAAAGAAGAACGCTTCCGTAGCCGCCGAGGTTGTAGGAAGTATATCCGTAATCCTCAAATAGCTGCAGAGGATTGATTCCGTTTATGACATGAGAGGAACCAAGGAAAAATGCATCGATATGATCCTTTTTGGCCTCCTCGAAAAACTCCTGATTTTTATTGAAGCTGGATTTGCGCTCTACAAGAAGTGACATACAGATAAAACAAACGCAGAGAATAGCGAGAAACACTGCTGTTTTTATGAAAAGTGAGAGCTTTTTATTCACGTTATTTCCTCCCCAAAGGTAATACGGATTTCCGTTAACGAAAAAAATGAATTCGAATCGGAAATTCCACGCTTTATTGTATCATAAAAATCCTTAGGAAAAACCAATCTGATAGCAAATAAAGATTGTATTTGCCTTAAGTAATGAGCTATAATATTTTCAGTGTTTTGTTAACAATATTTACGAAAGGTGGTACAAACTATGCCATTAGTTACAACGACTGATATGTTCAAAAAAGCATATGATGGTGGATATGCTGTTGGTGCCTTCAATATCAACAACATGGAGTTCATTCAGGCTATTACAGAGGCTTGTGACGAGCTCAAGTCCCCCGTTATCCTTCAGTGCTCTGCAGGAGCAATCAAGTATGCACAGTTCCCTTACCTTGTAAACATGGTTAAGGCAGCTGCTGAGTCAACATCTATTCCGATCGCTCTTCACCTTGATCACGGTGCAAGCTTCGAAATTTGTAAGGAGTGTATCGACAACGGATTCACATCTGTTATGATCGATGCTTCTTCAAAGCCTTACGAAGAGAACATCGAGCTCTCCAAGAAGGTTGCTGATTACGCTCATTCAAAGGGCTGCACAGTAGAGGCTGAGCTTGGTACTCTTTCAGGTGTTGAGGATGATGTAAACGTTGCTGATGATGCAGCACAGTATACAAATCCTGATCAGGTTGAGGATTTCATGAAGCGTACAGGCGTTGATTCACTGGCTATCGCTATCGGAACAAGCCACGGTGCATTCAAGTTTAAGCCCGGCCAGGATCCCAAGCTTCGTCTTGATATCCTTGAGGAAGTTGTTAAGAGACTTCCCGGATTCCCGATCGTTCTTCACGGTTCTTCAGCAGTTCCTCAGAAGTTCGTTGGAATCATCAATGCTAACGGCGGCGCTATGAAGGATGCTATCGGTATTCCGGATGAGCAGCTTCGTGCAGCAGCTAAGAGTGCAGTCTGCAAGATCAACATCGACTCCGATCTTCGTCTTGGTATGACAGCAGGTATCCGTCAGCACTTCGCTGAGCATCCTGAGCACTTCGATCCTCGTCAGTATCTTGGCGACGGCCGCGCTTATGTTAAGGAAATCGTTCACGACAAGATCATCAACGTTCTTGGTTCTGACGGTAAGGCTTGATAAAAGCGAATATATAAAATGTAAAGCTGCCATGGGTTTTCCTGTGGCAGCTTTTTTATATTTTACTGTTTCTTAATATTATTTTTTCAATATATCGTGTAAAATTAGTATATCATCCTATGCCTTCCCGTAAGGGAAACGACGGATGAGGGGAATAGGGAGGTTAATAAAATGCACAACCAGCTTACAAAAAAAGACATCGAGGACATGGAGGCGGAGATAGAGCACCGCAAGGCCGTTGTCAGAAAGGAGCTCCTTGAGGATGTAAAGGAAGCAAGAGCCCAGGGAGACTTAAGCGAGAATTTTGAATATTATGCGGCAAAGAAAGCTAAAAATGCCAATGAGAGCAGAATCAGATTTCTTGAGAGAATGATAAAGACCGCTGAGATAATAGATGACTCCAGTAAGGAGGATGAAGTAGGAATGAATAAGACCGTCACAGTGCGGCTGGAGGATGACGGATCGGAAGCTACTTATAAGATAGTTACCACCATGAGAGGAAATGCTTTAAAGGGCCTTATCAGTATAGAATCTCCCATGGGGAAACAGCTTCTCGGACATAAAGTGGGAGACAAGCTCACTATAGAAGTAAACAGTGACTACAGCTATGACATAACTATCCTGAAGATAGAGAACACGGAACTGACAGAAGAAGATAAGCTAAGAGACTTTTAAGGAGGAAGAAATATGGGACTTCATGTATTCCAACCTGTTGAATTGGATGAAATATTGGAAGGTGCTTTTAAATTCGGAGGCGATACCTGGGCACTGCTTACAGCGGGAAATGAAGAAAAAGCCAATACCATGACGATATCCTGGGGCGGTATAACGCATATCTGGGATAAAACCTGTGCCATTATTTATGTTCGTGAGTCCAGATATACAAAGGAATTCATTGATGCCCAGAAGAAGTTTTCACTTTCATTTCTTCATCATGACACATATAAATCTCTTAAGAAATATCTTGGTTCTGTATCCGGAAGAGATGAGGACAAGATAAAGAATGCAAAGCTTAATGTGAACTTTGATGACGGTGTTCCGTTTATAGACGAGGCAGATAATGTCATTATATGCAGGGTGCTGTATAAGCAGCTTATGAAGGAAGAATGCTTTGTTAACGGAAGATTGATTGCCGATTATTACGCAAAGGGTGATTATCACTATTATTATATAGCTGAGATCAAAAAGGTAATGATTCGATGAAAGCAGCAAATATAGCATCCTTCGAAGAAATAGGAAAATTTATTTTTCTTTCTGACGAGCCAACTCCGGCAGATATTATTCTTATTCCCGGGGCACCGCTGCAGGAACTTGCCTTTCACGGAGCAGAACTGTGGAAAAAAGGTTTTGCACCAAAGATACTTGTCACCGGAAAATTTTATATGACTTATGAGAGTCTTGAGGATGAGTTTAACAGATATTCTGCAAGTAACGGGGACAGGGACGGAGCTGTAACGGAGGCAGAGTTTCTTACTAAGCTCATGATAAGAGAGGGTGTCGATAAGGATGCAGTAATCCTTGAAGAGGAATCAACAAACACTTTTGAGAATGCGAAGTTTTCCAGAAGAATAATAGAAGAGGATCTGAAAGAGGAAAATATACGCCACATAATCCTTTGCTGTCAGGCGTTTCATGCAAGGAGAGCGCTCATGACTTTTCAGTCGGAGCTTCGTGACATCAGGATAACCGTATGTCCTGTTGTTACAAGGGGAATATGTATAGATACATGGATGGATAATTTGAAAAGTTATAATCTGGTATTGTCTGAGTTTTCCAAATGCGGAGAGTATTTTAAAGGAGACAGAATGTACGAACTCAGATAAAGATTTTTAAGTGCACTATTTTATGAGGGGATAATATGCGTAGTGCAATAAAGTCAAAGTGGACAGTGCCGATAGCCATTGTCATACTTTTTGCTGTTTTGATATTAATGGTGAACAGCATTCAGAGCAGATTCATATACAGCGATCGCATGGTTCAGCTGACAACTTATTATTCGCAGCTGGAGTCTATTATTTCGACCAGATTTACGAGATATTATAAGCTCCTTCGAAGCTGGTCATATCATCTTGAACACGAGAAATCATCAGGGATAGAAGATTTCAATTCTTACATTTCCACAGAAAAGAGAATATGGGACGTCGAGCAGATATACCTGTTTGATGAAGAGGGAAACTATCTGGATACGGAAGGTAATATAGGTTCGATTGATGAGAACAAGGACTTTATCAATCGCCTTAAAACCGTAGGGGATAAGCAGGTTTCCCACATAATTGGTACAAACGGTAAGCGTCTGGACCTTTTTGTGTTAAGTGTAAAGCCCGGAAAATATGAGGGTGTCACTTATCGCGCAATTGGTATGGGGCTTGATTCCTATCAGATGAAGAGCCGGCTCTCTGTAAAGAGAAGTGACATGGCCGGATCTTTGAACTACCTGGTAGATAAAAGCGGAAATCTGATAATCACCTCTGTAAAGCAATCTCAGGAAATAGAAAACATTGTCGATTACATTTCGGAAAACGGCGAGGTTTTGTATGATCCCATCGGAAAAGGCTTCAGGGCAGAAATTGAAAGCCGTTTGACCGGTGTTATTGTCATGGAACTGGATGAGATAGCTTACTATATAACTTTTATGCCCTGCGGAATTGATGACAGCATGCTTGTATGCCTTACTCCGGCAAATGCTGTAGATAAGAATATTTCTCAGGTAAAAATGATCAACAATATACTGCTTATTGTGGCATTTGCTATTGTTCTAATTGTCATTATGGTGATAGTTCGTTATTTGTCTGTTCAGGAAATGCTTGTTGTTGCCAATTCCGCGAATGAAACAAAGACAAGGTTTCTTGCCAACATGTCCCATGATTTCAGGACACCTATGAACGCATTGGCGGGATATCTGACCCTTATGAAAGAAAATGCAGATGACCCCGATAAAGTCCGGGAATACGGAGAAAAGGCCGAGTATGCTCATCGCAATATGCTCAATATGATCAACTGCGTGCTTGATCTAAGCAAGATGGAAGAAGGAGGCGACGAGGTCAGGTATGAGAGATTTTATCTGAGTGATGTTCTTAACAGAGTCGGGCAGGAGATGGGAGCGCTTGCGGATAACAAAAGGCTGAAGCTTACGATAGACAGAGGTAAGGTCAAAGAGGATATATTTGTCGGTGATGATCTTAAGCTTGAGATAATTCTTAAGAACATAATTCAGAATGCTGTAACTTACACAGAGAATGACGGAATCATTAATGTTGATATCACTCCCGAAAATGAAGAAGATACCGAGAGGCTTATGCTCAGATTCGAGATCAAGGACAACGGAATCGGGATGGGCAGTGAATTTTTGGAGCACATTTTTGAGCCCTTCAAAAGGGAACAGAGGAAAAATGCAAGCAAGGAACAGGGTACAGGTCTTGGACTTACGGTAACCAAAAAGATGGTTGAATCGCTTGGCGGAACCATTAATGTTGAGAGCAAGATTAATGAGGGCAGTATCTTTACCGTGAGACTGGCCTTTGATATAGCGCCCAAAACCGAACTGGATGAGATAAGAGAGATTGAAGAGGTTTTGGAAAACGGAAATATGCAGGATGATTCCGGGGATGAGAATACATTTGAGGGGATGCGTTTCCTTGCGGCAGAGGATAATGAGCTGAATGCGGAAATACTTACAGAAATACTTAAAATGCAGGGCGCAGCGCTTGTGGACGTAGCTGAGGACGGTGAAAAAGCTGTAGAAGCATTCAAAGAAAAGGGTGAAGGCTACTATGACATGGTTCTAATGGATATTCAAATGCCAAACATGGATGGCTACCAGGCCGCTATGACCATTAGGGCGATGAAGGATGAGGGCAGGAAGGATGCAGGCAAGATTCCGATTATAGCGATGAGTGCAAACGCATTTAAGGATGATATAGAAAAAACCAGTGAGTCGGGGATGGATGCACATATACCAAAGCCGATTGATTTAAAGCTTTTTGAGAATACGGTCAAAGCACTTAAGGTCAGGGGGCACGAGAGCCTATGAGTGATAATAAAGAAAAAGCACAGGACAAAAAAATCCGGTGCAAGGAATGGTTTTTTGATTATGTTATAAAACAAAACAGAACGGTAGCTGCTATTTTCTCAGCAAAGGATTTTAAGGTTGAATTTCTGACTGATAATGCTGAGGAAATTCTTGGCGTGGACAGAGAACTCATTTACAAGGACATCAGAAATCTTATAGATTTGGGAGTGAGGGTAGAGGAAGAGATTCCGCCTTCGGACGACACTATTAAAAAGGTTCCGATGGGACAGACTATAGAGGCCGAAGTATTAGAAGCACATAATCAGAAAACAGGAGAGACAAAATATTTCAGAGGCAGCATTAACCACACAGATATGGACGGAGGCGACAACTTCCTTCTGATTTGGGTGGATATTACAGAGGAGATCCAAAGAAAGCGCCAGATGGAGGATATGATTGAGGTTGCTAATGCCGCTAATGAGGCAAAAACGAGCTTCCTCGCAAATATGTCCCATGATTTCAGAACGCCCATGAATGCCATAACAAACTTTAATCTTCTGATTGCCAAGAACTCAGACAATCCACAGAAAGTCAGGGATTATACACACAAAATCGGACTTGCGTGTCAGAATCTTCTTTCGCTTTTGAACGATGTTCTTGACATGAGTAAGATTGAAAGCGGAAAAGCAAATATTCACAATGAAGAATTTGCGCTGGGGCTTCTTTTGGAAGAGGTCAATTCCGTTGTGGCTTTTCAGGCTAAAAGTAAACAATTGGATTATCAGATAAAATCCGGATCAATGCCCCAGGATCGTTTTGTCGGCGACAAAAAAAGAATTAATGAGGTGCTTGTAAATATTCTTGGAAATGCGGTCAAATATACACCGACAGGCGGAAGAATTGTCTTTTCCGTATCAGAAGAAAAGTGCACCAGCGGGGATTACTGGGATGTGCGTTTTTCAGTAAGAGATAACGGAATAGGAATGAGCAAGGATTTTCAGGAAAAGCTGTTTGATGCCTTTACCAGAGAGGAGAGAAAGGAGACTTCTGGAATTCAGGGCACAGGTCTTGGAATGGCCATAACCAAGAGTCTGGTACAGATGATGGGCGGAACCATTTCGGTAGACTCCGAGGAGGGCCGGGGATCCACCTTCGTAATAACCCTGAGACTTCAGAGTATCAGACATGAGGCGGATGATTTCTGGGAAAAGAACAAAATCCGCAGATTACTTGTAATTGACGAAGATATAGATGAGTGCCATAACATAGAGACAGTATTTGAGGATACGGGGGTAGAAGTCCTTATCTGCTCGAGCGGATACAAGGCAATTAAGCTCATAGATGCAGGTGATGAGGAAGATAAGAGCATTGATGTTATTGTTTTTTGCATGCAGATAAGGAGCCTTAGCTGCTTTGAGGTCGCATCATATCTCAAGGAAAAGCCGCTTAAACATAAGCCTGTTTTTATCCTGTTAACTGATGACTGGGAAGAAATTGCGGCTGAGGCTAGGGAGGCCGGAATATATGATTTCCTGCAAAGGCCGTTTTTCCTATCTACTTTCCGTCAACTCATGGAAAATGTTGTATGCAGGGTTGGTACGGAAAAGGAAAAGCAACTTGAAAAACCGCTTAAGGGAATAAGGCTTTTGGCAGCAGAGGATAATGATATAAATGCAGACATACTTTCAGAGCTAATGAACATGGAAGGTGCTGTGATCGAGAGGGCATCCAACGGCAGGGAAGCTGTGGAGATGTTTGAAAAGGCAGAGCCCGGATATTATGACATGATTCTTATGGATATTCAGATGCCATTCCTTAACGGATATCAGGCGACGGCAGCAATAAGGAAACTGGACAAGGAGGATGCCTCACAAATACCGATAATTGCTATGACTGCGAACGCCTATGCCGATGATGTGCAGAGAGCACTTGATGCGGGAATGAATGCACATGTGTCAAAGCCCATAGATATGAAGGTTGTGGAGGCTACAATTTTGTCATTAAAAACAAATATGCAGTCGACATAGAGATTATTAAATGATAAAATTACACTATTGTGAACGTATATTAATAAGATAGTGGAGCAAATAGTAAGATGAAGAAAGCATTGATCATAGGTGCCGGTCCGGCCGGACTTACGGCAGCATATGAGTTATTGGAAAAAACCAACGATATAGAAGTTGTTGTCCTTGAGGAGACAGACAAGTTCGGCGGTATTTCCAGAACGGTTGAGTATAAAGGAAACCGTATGGACATGGGAGGACACAGATTTTTCTCCAAGGTCCCTGAAGTTAATGAATGGTGGGATAATATGCTCCCCAGACAGGGAAGCCCGTCCTATGATGATATAGTTTTAAAACGTCCGTCTACTGTTGTAAAGGGCGGTCCCGATCCTGAGACAGAGGATAGGGTTATGCTTAGAAGAAATCGTATTTCACGTATTTTCTTTAACGGCAAATTTTTTGATTATCCCATAACACTGAAGGTTGAGACTTTCACGAACATGGGACTCGGCACAACTATCGTAGCAGGCTTTTCATACATAAAGGCGATGCTCTTTAAGCGTAAAGAGAATTCACTTGAAGATTTCTATGTAAATCGTTTCGGTAAGAAGCTTTACTCAATGTTCTTTGAGCACTACACAGCTAACCTCTGGGGCAGACATCCTTCCGAGATCGATCCCAGCTGGGGAGCTCAGCGCGTTAAAGGTGTCTCCATAATGGCGGTTCTTGCCAATGCATTTAAGAAAAAGAGCGGCAAGACAGGCGGAAAGGTTGAGACATCTCTTATCGAAGAGTTCAGCTATCCGAAGCTCGGTCCCGGACAGCTCTGGGACGTAACCGCATCCGAAATTCAGAAAAAGGGCGGTACCATAATTACAGGTGCCAAGGTTACCAAGATTAATAAGGATGGAGAACATCTCACAGGTGTTACTTATGTGAAGGATGGACAGAATGTCACCATAGAGGGTGATTACATAATAAGCTCCATGCCTATAAAGGATCTCGTGGCAGGAATGAATGATGTTCCCGCTGATCCTGCAAGAATCGCAGCAGGACTTCCTTACAGAGATTACATGACACTGGGTGTTCTTATTCCGCATCTTAATCTCGAGAATAAGACAAGCACCAAAACAATTGGAAACATCGTTCCGGATAACTGGGTATATGTTCATGATCGCAGCGTATCTATGGGACGTTTCCAGATCTACAACAACTGGTCACCTTATCTTGTTAAGGATATTGATAATACCGTATGGATGGGTCTTGAGTATTTCTGCAACGAAGGCGATTCCATGTGGAGTATGACAGATGATGAGTTTGCCAAGATGGCAATCAAGGAGATGGTTAAGATCAACCTCATCGATGAGGAAAAAGAGGTTCTTGATTATCATGTAGAGCGTGTTAAAAAGGCATATCCGGCTTACTTTGACACCTATGATGAGATGGACACACTTGTAGATTATCTCAACACCATCGACAACCTTTTCTGCGTTGGACGTAACGGACAGCACAGATACAACAATATAGACCACTCAATGTGCACTTCTTTTGAAACTGTAAAGAATATTCTTTCAGGCACACGCGACAGGAGCAACATCTGGAGTGTTAATACAGAGAAAGAATATCATGAATCCACGGAGGCAAAGAATCCAGAGGACGAAGAGATAGAAATAGACTGATTTTATACGGGCGCCAATTACAGTATTGGCGTCCGTTTTTAAAAGATGAGGGTAAAAGGAGGCAGAAACAATGATCAACTACACAAAGATTACAGATGAAACTTACTGGGTTGGAGGAAGCGACAGAAGACTCTCAAGATTTGAGAATATCTTCCCTCTTGAGGATGGCGTATCTTACAACAGCTATGTGATTGCGGATGAAAACACAGCGCTTTTTGATACGGCCGATATTTCAATCTCCGATCAGTTTTTGGAGAATGTAGCCGGTGTTCTCGGTGATAAGAAGCTTGATTATCTGATCATTAATCATATGGAGCCTGACCACTGCTCACAGATAGCTACTGTTGTTGCTATGTATCCTGAGGTAACGCTGGTTGGTAATGCTAAAACTTTCACTTTCCTGTCACAGTTTTTCCCGGAGCTCGGCGCTCAGAGTAAAATCACTGTTGCTGAAGGAGATACCCTTGAGCTTGGTAAGCACACGCTGACCTTTGTAATGGCACCTATGGTGCACTGGCCGGAAGCAATGTTTACCTATGACAAGGCAACCGGAGCATTGTTTAGTGCTGATGCATTCGGTACTTTCGGTGCAATAGATGCGGGAATTTTTGCGGATGAATATGATTTCGAGAAGAAATTCCTTGACGAGGCCAGAAGGTACTATGCTAATATTGTTGGCAAATACGGTATGCAGGTTCAGGCAGTTCTTAAGAAGGCCGCAGCCATCGACATTAAATATATCTGTCCGCTTCATGGTCCGATCTGGAGAGAGAATATAGCATGGTTTATAGATAAATATCAGAAGTGGAGCACCTATACTCCCGAGGATGACGAAATTGTTGTCATTTACGGAAGTCTCTACGGACATACAGAGAGTGCGGCGCAGAGAGCAGCAGCCATGATTCGTGAAAAGAGCGGAAAGAAGGTCAGTGTTTATGACGTATCACAGACCCATCCTTCAAAGCTGATATCCGAGGTTTGGCGCTGCGGCAAGATTGTACTGTTTTGTCCTACATATAATAACGGAATATATATTCCTATGGAGAACTTCCTGTCAGACTGCCAGGCGCTTACAGTTCAGAACAGAATATTCGCACTTGCGCAAAACGGAACCTGGGCACCTGCTTCAGGTAAACTCATGACAGAGAAGCTTCAGACTCTTAAAAATGTAACTATAGTAGAGCCTGTTCTCACGATCAAGAGTGCACTTCATGTGACAGATGAACCGGAGCTTGAAGCCTTCGTGACAGCTGTCGTTGAAGCATAAATCTATGAACGCGTATGGGGGCGTGTTCGGAAACTACTAATTTTTTAAGACCTTCACGTATACAGCCTAAAGAGGCTGATATAAGGAGGCAAGGAGGAGTAATGAAAGAGTTTTTGAAAAGAAAGAATATCGTAATCTCCGGAAAGAAATACGGTATCGAGGCACTGTCTGCAATGGCGCAGGGATTGTTTGCGTCGCTGCTGATTGGAACAATTCTTAACACCATTGGCACACAGTGCGGACTTGCGTGGTTATCCGAGATTGGTAAGTATGCTTCGTCGATGAGCGGAGCAGCTATGGCCGTAGCGATTGGTTATGCGCTACAGGCACCGCCCCTTGTACTTTTTTCACTTGTAACGGTTGGATATGCAGCTAATGCTCTGGGAAGTACAACACTTTCGGGTGGATCCGGAGCCGGTGGCCCGCTTGCTGTTCTTTTCATAGCAATAATTGCCGCTGAGTTCGGAAAAGCGGTATCCAAAGAAACAAAGGTAGATATTCTTGTAACCCCGATAGTGACTATTCTTGTGGGTGTAGGGCTTGCAGCCTTAATTGCTCCTGCTATAGGAACTGCAGCTTCCTCAGTCGGAGGCGTGGTTATGTGGGCTACGGAGCAGCAGCCGTTCCTCATGGGAATCATTGTTTCCGTGGTTGTGGGAATTGCTCTTACTTTACCTATTTCCTCTGCAGCAATCTGCGCAGCACTTGGACTTACTGGTCTTGCGGGAGGAGCTGCCGTAGCAGGATGCTGTGC
Source organism: Butyrivibrio sp. INlla16 (assembly GCF_900104155.1). Classification (GTDB taxonomy): domain Bacteria; phylum Bacillota; class Clostridia; order Lachnospirales; family Lachnospiraceae; genus Butyrivibrio. The sequence continues at coordinate 14,098 of NZ_FMYB01000040.1, read as the reverse complement.
ACAGATGGTCGGTTTCGCCTTCATGTCATTTAAAGAAAATAAATGGGGTGGTCTCATTTCACAGGGAATCGGAACATCAATGCTTCAGATGGGAAACATTGTTAAAAATCCTAAGATCTGGATTGCACCGATTCTTACCAGTGCGATTACAGGACCTATCGCGACCTGCGTTTTCCACCTTCAGATGAACGATCCCGCAAGTGCGGTTGCTTCCGGAATGGGAACCTGCGGACTTGTCGGACAGATCGGTGTTTATGCCGGATGGGTAAACGATGTTGCTACAGGAGCAAAGGCAGGCATTACCGGATTTGACTGGCTGGGCCTTGTGCTTATCTGCTTTGTCCTTCCTGCAGTTCTTACATGCATTTTCGGAGCATTTTTCAGAAAAATCGGCTGGATTGGTGAGGGTGACCTTAAATTATCATAATAAGGCCATGATTTTGATAAAAATAATATGGTTTTAGTATAAAATAAGATATATGCAGTAATAAAATAGTCACCTGTAGATTTCTATTTCAAATAAAATTTAAGGAGAGAATGAAATGAAACAATTCCCGGGATTTTCACATGGAATAAACCTTGGTGGATGGCTGTCACAGTGCGATCATACCAAAGAGCGTTACGACAATTTTATTACAGAGAGCGATATCGAGAAGATAAAGAGCTGGGGTCTTGATCATATAAGAATTCCTGTAGACTACGATCTTGTAGAGGAGAAGGACGGAACTTATAAAGAGGAAGGCTTCGCATATATCCAGAAGGCTCTTGACTGGACCGGAAAATATGGTCTTAATACAGTTCTTGATCTTCATAAGACTTATGGCTACAGCTTTGACAGCGGCGAGCAGGAAGCGGGATTCTTTGAAAATGAGAAATTCCAGGAGCGCTTCTATAAGCTTTGGGAGCAGTTTGCTCAGCGTTTCGGAAAATATGAAGACAGACTTGCCTTTGAGCTTTTAAATGAGGTAACAAAGCCTGAGTACGGTGAGACCTGGAATCGCATTTCAACCGAGTGCATCAAGAGAATCAGAGTTTATGCTCCGACAATCAAGATTCTTCTTGGCGGTTATTACAACAACAGTATTGTTGCACTCAAGGACATCTGTGATCCTTATGATGAGAACGTGGTTTACAATTTCCACTGCTATGAGCCTTTGATCTTCACACATCAGGGAGCACCGTGGATTGAGACTATGGATCCGAACTTCCGTATGGCTTTTGATTCCACATATCGTCAGTATGATGAGAATGCTTTTGCTCAGCTTGGAAACAGACCTGAGGAAATCAAAGTTGATGATCCCGATAAGAAGCTTGGAATCGAGTACTTTGAGCAGTATATGCAGGAGGCTGTAAGAGTAGCCGAGGAGAGAAACGTTGCACTTTATTGCGGTGAGTACGGTGTTATCGAGAGAGCTACTCCCGAGGATGCATTAAAGTGGTATACAGCAATTGGAACCTGCTTTAACAAGTACAATATCGGACGTGCTGCATGGAGCTACAAAGAGATGGATTTTGGTCTCTCTGATGCCCGTATGGACGGTGTGAGAGATGAAGTGCTTAAGATGATGTAATATTTCATATTACGAGACTATAGATACCTTCCCTAATATTCTGGGAAGGTATTTTTTTCTGCAAAAATCTTTGATTTTCCTGTAAAATAAAGGTTGATACTGCCGTAAGGCTTTATGAATGGGAGGATGAAATGCGAGCGGTTTTAACAAGGGTATTATCTGCTTCAGTTACAATAGATGGTAAGAAGGTTTCAGAGATAGGAAAGGGCTTTTTGGTTCTTCTGGGAGTCAAGGTGGGTGATACAGAGCAAGAAGCAAAAAAGATTGCCGATAAAATCTGTGGACTCAGGATTTTTGAGGATGAGAATGGTAAAATGAATATTAACCCCAAAGATGCGGGGGCTGAACTTTTGATAGTAAGTCAATTTACTTTATATGCGGACTGCAGTTCAAGAAGACCGGGCTTTACGGACGCTGCAAGACCGGAGGTCTCAGAGCCTTTATATGAGCTTGTGGTTTCCGAGTGCAGGGACAGGGGCTTTAACGTACAAACAGGCGAATTTGGGGCAGATATGAAGGTTGAATCGGTAAATGACGGGCCGGTGACTATTGTGCTGGATATAGATAAATAGAAACGAGGATATGGATATGAAAGAGAATGTTTTACCGCTTGATACCGGGCATTTTATAATACAGCCACAAAATATGGAGAATCTTTGGGATGAAGAGTGGGATGTATGCCTAAAGAGTGGAGAGAAAAAGAAGATAGGCAGCCTTAGCTTTGAGAATACCAACGTCCATGGGGAGATCCATTTTAGTGTTTCATTTGATGAGACCTATAAAGGGGGACATATTTCGGAGATATTTTATGCAGTGGCCAGCTTTGTATTTAAATCCGAGAAGGTTAAGGAAATCTGCACTGTCTGCAGACATGAGAACGAGAACCTTGTCCGAGGGCTCGAAAAAGCAGGCTACGTCCTTCGGGAATTTAAGGACGGAAATGATTATTACTCCATGAAAAAGCAGAAGACTTCCTGGACAGGTTTATATGTCATGATTGGAATGATAGCCGGGTTTATTATCGGAATAACTCTGTCAAACTTGTGGATGGGAACAATTTCAGGAGTTGTAATAGGCACGGTTATCGGATTTCTTATGGATAAAAGAGAGCAGGATAATACCGAAAGCAAAAAATTAAGGACTTGAATCTCTTCAAGTCCTTAAACTTTAGTCGGAATGACAGGATTTGAACCTGCGGCCTCTGCGTCCCGAATATCGTTACGGACTTTTTATCTTATACCGTTTTGTTACAAAGCCGCTTATTTCCTGCATTTCTATAGGATTGCATATACAGTATAACATGAGGTAACACAGAATAAAAACAGAATAAAGCAAAAAAGTTAGAACAAAAGTTAGAACAGAAAGCTTTTTGAGAATCCTATCCAGGAGATTCTCAGAGAGCTTTTTTTGTACCTGTAAAGGGGAGGAGAAAAAGTTTAATGGCAGTACTAAAGAACAAAACTCAGGGAAACTACACATTGGTTTCTCAGAATATTATGAGAGACAGAAGCTTATCGCTTACAGAACGTGGTATGCTTCTGACTCTTCTTTCCTTACCGGATAGCTGGCAGCTTACCATCAAAGGCCTGTGTCAGATCCTTCCGGATGGAAAAGATAAGGTATCTAAGACGCTGAACAGTCTCATAGATAAAGGCTATATCACCAGGGAACAAAGTAGGGACGGCGGAGGAAAGTTTGATTCTACAATCCTTGAAGTCCATGAGACACCTGTCATTCCGACAGAGCCAACACAGCCAACAGATCCTACTGATCCCAAGAGAAAGGTTATTAAGGAATTCTCGATAAAACCTGACTCTTCACCGTGTCCTGAAAAACCGGATGCGGTAAATCCGCATGCGGAAAAACCGTGTCCGGAGAATCCGCCACAATATATTAATAATATATCTAATAACTATAAATCTATTACTAAAGAAGTGTGTAGTGAGGAGGACACACTCACGGACAGCGAATATGAAGATCTGGTTTCGGAGTTTGGCAAGGGAAGTGTTGACTACCAGATACAGCGTATCAAGGATCGCGGCTATAGGGGATGCCTTAACTACGAGACTATAAAGGCCTGGTGTAAGGAAAGGCAGGCCCGCCCGGCTACAATGCCTGGTGCGCCGCCAAGGAAGAATGCATTTTGCAACTTCGAGCAGAGAAATGACTATGACTTTGAGGAGCTGGAAAGACAGCTTCTGTGCAACTGATGAACAATTATTCGAGAGAATGGAGGAATTTAAGGTATGAAAGATTTGTTTTTTGATGGAAAGTTAGTGATCGGAATTGATCACGGTTATGGAAACATGAAGACCAGAAACGAGGTCTTCAAGAGCGGAGTTAAGGCATATGGCGAAGAGCCTGCAATAGCGACCAACGTATTGCAGCTTGACGGCATGTATTATGTCATCGGTGAGAACCATAAGGTTTTCATTGCTAATAAGGATGGAGATAATGACTACTACATCTTAACCCTTGCTGCTGTGGCGAAAGAACTTGAGCTTAGAGGCTTAAGATCAGCTGATGTGATCCTTGCTGTAGGACTTCCGCTACACTGGATGTCCAAGCAGAAGGATTCCTTCAGGGACTACCTCATGAGAAGAAAGGAAGTCAGCTACAGATTCTGTGGCAGGTATTATCACATCAGAATCTGCGATGTAGCGATATATCCTCAGGGATATGCTGCTGTTGCGGCTTCTCTGCAGGACTATAAGGGAGTTCACATGCTGGCAGATATTGGAAACGGCACCATGAACACACTTGTGATCACAAATGGCCGCCCTCTTTCCGACAAGAAGTTTACCGACAAGATCGGTGTTCATGAGTGTGTTAAAAGAATCATGAATGAAGTTCAGGCAGAATGCGGAAAGGTTCCTGATGAAAGCGTTATTGAAGATTTCCTCATTTACGGTACTGCTGATGTATCCGAGAGAATCCAGAATGTGATGAGGCGCGAGGCGGTCAGATATACCGAGATGATCTTCGATAAGCTCAGCGAATATGAGTATGATCCGGAACTTGTTAAGCTCCATATCATCGGAGGCGGTGGGTGCCTTATAAGGAACTTCGGAAAATATGATGCTTCAAGCGTAGAGATCGTTGAAGATATCTGTGCTACAGCCAAGGGCTACGAGGAACTCTATAACGCACAGCACCAGCTTAGGAAGGGAGCTTAAGCTCTTTTCCCGGAGGTGACTGTATGTCAGAAAAGAGATTGAGCCTCAGATTTCGTATGGATAACCCCCAGGATAAAGAAGCCTGGGAATTACTCCAAAGGATTTCTGAAGAAGAAAACACATCCAAGAATGCAGTGGCTCTCAGACTTATATGTAAGGGTGCATTAAATACTGAGTCCACGGAAGGTTCTTCATTGAACACTGTGGCAGAAAGAATCGCAGATTTGGTTGTAAATAAAATAGGTGCAGTTCAAATACAGGATAAAGAAATGCCTGTAACCGAAAGTAATGTGAATTCGACCACAATAGCCAAGGATGAACCACAGACATATGAATATAGGGCTGTCAGCAAAGAAGCCCTCAGTTTTCTTGATGAATTTTAACGTGGCATCACTTTGGAGCCACCACAAAAATTCATATGGCATCAAAATGATGCCATGGGAGCGAAAACTGAGATTGCTCGCTGACGCGAGGCGATTTACCAGAAATGATATAGGCGCTGTTCGCACCCATATCATTTCTTCCCGAGCCGTAGATACAAGACCACTGCGAAGGGGCAAATAGTCCACCAGACTGTTTGCTCCTTCTTCGTTTGCCAGTATGAAGAACATGAACACCACTTCCTGGCGGAACTGACATTCATGCTCTCCATACCGGCATCGTGTATCTCCTCCCGGGCAAATCGCAAGACCACATATTTTCCCATCGCCCCGACGCACCGCCCCATACTTAAATGCCGTATCGGCGATGGAAAAATATGGCAAGTTTCGCAAAGTGGCAAGCCACATTGCACCGCTTCATCGAAAACGCCTATCGGCATTCTCTCTTTCGCTAAACTTGCCAGATGGGCTTTGCCCCCTTGGAACCCCCAGCAAAGGTTTATCCAACCTCTGCACACCGGAGCCGACTACCGGACTTCAGAAAAAGAAATCATCCCCCGGATAATTTCTTTTTCTACGTTCGATAGTCTAGAGGCTCTGCCTCTGCACTCCGCCAAAGGGATCCGCTTCCCTTTGGAAACCAGCGAATATATATGAAAGGAGCATGATAAGCATGTCAAAAGCTAAACGCAGAAGAAATAAAGCAATCACCATACGCATGAATGATTTTGAATATGATGGATTACAGGAAAAAATAAAAGAATCCGGATTGACACAGCAGTCATTTATCATAAGTGCAATCCGTGACTCAAACATCGCCTCTGCCAAGGAGTTAGAGGTAATAAAGGATATCAGCAGGAATTTTGCTGATCAGGACAGGCAGCTAAGAGGAATAGCCACCAACATTAATCAGATGGCACATGTTGCAAATGGTCAGGGTCTCTTACCAACAGTAGAAAAAATGGATGAGATTGCTGATATGATTTTGGAATTTCGAAAGGAGGATGATAACAGATGGCGATTAATAAGGCAGTCGGTAAGCCCGCTAAAAGCCACGGGGGCTTGAGGAACACCATAGAGTACGTACTAAAGGATGAAAAGGTCAGGGAAGGCTATCTGGATGTGATCGGGCCTTATCTTGAACCTACAGTCAACTACGATGCGGTGTATAGGGCCTGGTTGGAAGAAAAGAAACTGTGGGATAAGGATTCGGGAAGGATGTGTGCTCATAACGTCATCAGTTTTCACAAAGATGAACAGGTCACTCCTGCTGAAGTCCTTGAAATAGGAAGGGCTTTTACGGAGGAATTCTTTTCAGGGCACCAGAGCCTTATTGCAGTTCATCAGGACAGAGACCACCTTCACTGTCATATCGTAACCAACAGCGTTTCCTATATTGATGGCAGAAAGCTCCATCAGTCTAAAAAAGACTTGGAACAGCAGAAGGTATTTACCAACAACCTTTGCCGTGAAAGAGGACTGCATGTAGCTGAGAAAGGACATCACTTTGATGGTACTCCTATCGAGTCAGGCGAGATCATCACATGGAACAAGAATACTTACAAGCTTCTTACCAATGACTCAAAAAAGAGCTTTTTGGCAGACTGCGGAATTACTCTTATGGAAGTAATCCCAAAGTCAGCCAGCAAAGAGGAATTCATTTCCGGAATGGCAGAGAAAGGCTGGTCTGTGAAGTGGGAGGATAAGCGCAAGCATATAGTATTTGAAAATGAAAACGGAGATAAAGTCCGTGACAGCAAAATTGAAAAGACCTTTGCAGGTCTACACGTGAACAAGGAGGCACTTACAAATGAATTTGAAAGACAGAAAGAAATCAGACTCAGTGACAACAGAGCAGACGAAGAAAGAGAATCTTCAGCAGAACTCATCCCAGCAGACTTCGAGAGATACTATGCAGAAGTTGAATCAGCCATCGCTGGACTTGGTGGTGGAGGCTCAGTCGAAGGCAATACAGGAGCAGAAAGCAGTGCTGAAGCAGAAGGACGAAACGATAGAGGACCTGAGGAATCAGATACAGACCGCCTTGTCAGAGAAGTCAGATTTGACATCTGTAATAGCAGATCTCAGAGCAGAGATATCCTCCGTGCAGATCGTGAATCAGCAGCTCGTGACAGAGAACGACAGCTTGAGGAACAGCGCAGGACTCTTGACCAGGAAAGAGCAGCAGAAGCTCGAAGAAGAACTCACCACCACTCAGGGCCTTCTCTCTGATACAAAGAAACTAGTCAATATGTCCAGTGTTGAAGCCGTAAGAAATGCTCAGGCAGCCCAGACGGCTGCCGAGGCTAAGGCCAGACAGGATGTTGCTGACTGTAAAGAGGAAGCTAATAGCAAGGTTTCTGAAGCCATCACTGCAAAGACTGATGCAATAAGGCTGGCCAATACCAAGATCAAAGCTGCTAAGAAAAGAGAACAGATTGAATGGGGATCACTTATCGTAACACTATATTGCTGCCTCATGGCTTATCCTGCCTTCTTAGAGGATGCATGGGAGTTCATATCAGCTCCCATTCTGTGGGCTTTGAATAACCTTAGCATCTATGCAAAATGGATGGCAACACCCTATTATACCAAGTATGTAGATGGCAGTGAAAAACTCTTTGCTTACTCTGCCGGAGTTGCATGGCTTCTTAGGGTTCTATCATTTGCACTTCTGATTGCAAGTATCGCCGGAATTAGCTTTGGAATATACAAACTATGGCTATACTACAGAAAGCGCTGGTGCAACCTTTCTCTGAAAGTCCTGCTTTTATCTCTGGCTGTGATGATTGTATTTGGATCAGGCATCAAGAGCATTATAAGCATAAATCTCGTATTGTTCTTGGGAATTATCCAGATAGTGTATCTTGTAGCCCTTATATATCTTGATGGATATTTTGACGGCAGAAATAAAAGAAGAGTTTGGATACAGGTCCAAAATATGTGATTTAGACTGCAATTCCAAATCGATGGATCTGGAATTGCGGTTTTTCTAATATTGTCCTTTTGAGACTAGCTTCCGGAGAGCCATGCACAGTTGCAGAGCTTTTAGGCGGAGCATAACTTGCTACTGTGTGTATGACAAACTCGGAGTGTTCTTTATTTCCATTCGCAACGAAGAATACGCATCATAACGAAGTCACTGTACTCACCATTGTAATAATACCCTTGTTCCTGTATGCCTTCCTGCTTAAAACCAATCTTCTTATAAAATTCCAAAGCATCTGTATTAAGCCCCACTACACCTATAGATACACGGTTCATGTCAAATTCTTCAAATGCCATATCCAGTATTAATCGTATTGCCTCTGTGCCGTACCCTTTGTGCTGGCTCTTAGGATCAGGAATAATAATTGTTAAATCAGTACAATGCCAATCCGGGAACATTCGAAGCAGTCCAGTTTCACCAATAACATTTCCATCAAGGTCCGTGATTGTAAACCAAACCGAATCTTCTGATTTGTGGGATGCATTGATATACTTTTTCTCCTCTTCTTCATTCGTAGGGCGTTCAAAGCCACACTGAAACATAACCATAGGCTGATTGAACCAATGAGCAAAGAATTTTGCGTCTTCTTCTCTTTGTTCTCGTAAAATGACTCTTTTTCCAATAATCTCTTTATGTTCCATAATTTCTCTCACTTTCTATGTCTCTAAGAAGAATAATTTTTGAATATTGCCAACTTGCTCACAATGACGCAGATTTCAAGTCTGTACAACCTGAGGTTGAAATCAAAAGAGTCCCTTCAATGTACATAGTCATTTCCCGCATTCTCTTCGCATATCAGCAGTATCTTGAACTGCTTGGGATAGCCAATCCGCATTCACATAATCCAGCGGGATAACCATCTCTTGTATTTTGTCATCCTTCCCGGGTCTTTTGACATCTTCAGGGATATAGCTCAGTCCCACTTCATGCAAACTTAATACACTGTCATGAATCCAACCAACAGCCTGGCCATCACAGTATAAGCAATAACATCCGAACATCTTTTTCGTTTCAACATTTAAATCTGAAAGGTGCGCCATCCATTCCTGAACAATGCTATCTTCTTCAAATGCCATACCTATTCCTCAGTTCTTTCTTTAATTTGTTGGGATATTTTAACAGTACCACCACGAATTAGCTGCTCTCCTACCTCATGGAAGCCCTGTTTTGCATGAAAAGCCAGACTCTCTTTATTATAAGGGATAGTAGTAATTGCAGCGCCTACTATCTCTATGTCATTTACTTTGGCATAATCGAATGCATATTGATATAACTTGCGTCCTAAACCTTTTTTCCAGTATTTTTTATCAACAACAACTCTGTCTATATAAAGGAATTTGGAATACCGCTCTTTAAACCATCTATAGCTCTTGAAATCATAGTCCTCAAGACCGTCTCGTAAGGCAATGATAAAGCCGGCAGGATTCTCATCTACATAGATAACATGAAAGAGCACTGCTTTTTCTGCAAGGTATTCCAGTTCTTCTCTGTCCGTAGGTATCAGGACATCGACATTTTCTTCATTCAGTTTTAGAACATAGTTATAATCCGTTGGTTCTATTCTTTTAATGATTTCCACACAGAAGACTCCTATCTATATGTAAATTATTTCTATAATTATTAAAAAATGATCATTATTGAGAGTTGCTATAGTCGCTTTGATACTAGATGCAGAGTGCAATAGCTTTTATCTTTGAATACTACACCTTTGTCAATATAACCGTTTCTTATGAAAAAATCCAAATCCCCGTTTGGAAACACTCCCTTTTCATCAGTTATCGCGATTATTTCCGAATATTCTCCACGTAAATGCTGCTCCAGCGCTTGTAATGGGGCTGTCTTATAATCGTATTCCGAATCAGACCTATATATGCATGTGATAAAAGCAATATGCTTACCACGTGGAATGTCGTATGGAATGATTTCTGACGGCAAAAACTCTACTCCACCAAGCATTTTCCCGTCGTCATCCATATTAAGGAATCCATAACAGTCACCATACTGTTTTAAAAAACCGGCTTTTTTACGGCAGTTACTTATGTTTGCATTCTCACAGCATTCGCAAGCTGTCTCAATGTTTTTGGCTGTTATAGCCTCTATATTACCTGCCACAACCTGTTGGGATAAAGTGCACATATATGGCTTTTCGGTAGGGTAAGCTCCTTTAACCACCTGTTCTAAGAATGATCTGCTGATAGGACTATAATACCTTTTATTATTATCCAAAACCATCAAAGTCGGATAAAACATCCCCATATTCTTCGCAGTTTCAGGATCTTCTGAAATATCATGGTAATAAATATCCAGTTTATCCCTATATTTTTCCAAAAGCTGTAACATGTCATCATTCAGAGGACATTGATAGGAATAATAATAAAAATCTAATCTCATTTGTCTTTTCCTGCATTAACCAACATTTGGTTCCCTCTAGCAAAATACATACATCTACTATATACTTTTGCGTCAATGAAAAAAAGCAGATTATTGCTACTTTGAGGAATCCAATTCCAAAAAGAGAGCTACCAATATTTAGGAAGTACAGACACCGGTTCTTCCGGCACAGCTCTTTCCGGCAGCGCATCAAGCCCTATTGTCTTTCCGAAGAAAGCGCTCTTTCTCAGGTCCTTGCAGGCATTGATCGTAGTCCTGATTATCCAGGCTTTTTCATGCTCGCGGCTATCAAATCTTTGGTGGGAGGACAGGTATTTCAGTATTACATTCTGGCAGATGTCCTCTGCGTCATATGTCTGGCGTAAGTAACTATAACTGATCCTCAGTATCATATCAGCATATGTTTCCAGTATCCGCCTAGCTTCTTTTTCCTCCATGACAAAACTCTGTATTTTTTAGAAGGCCTTCTAACTATAATACGATTCATACCGCAGAAACATATCACCCAAAATAAAGATTTAGCAACATGCTATCCTCCGCTATTCTCAATTAAACCCAACAAAACAACTAACAGTTGTAATAATTCAAAATTACCTCCATTGTTATCAACCATTGGTTTTGTTATCATACAAATGTGATTTGAATCAAGGAGAAATGTGCACATGAAAATCGGTCAAACAATTGCAAAGATAAGAAAAGAGCGCGGTATTACGCAGGAGCAATTAGGGAAAGCTTTGGGAATTTCCAGCCAGGCTGTCAGCAAGTGGGAAAACGGTGGATCTCCTGATACAGAAATGCTTCCGGAAATTGCAGATACTCTTGGTGTTACGATAGACACTCTGTATGGTCGCTCCAACGAACCTCATAAAGATATGAAAACCACTCTTCTGAACTGGCTTTCAAAATTCCCTAAAGAAAAGCGTATGTACAAGTTATTTTCTTTACTATGTTGTACTCTTGGACATCCATATTATGTCGACATAAATATACAGAGTGCTGATGGAAATGAAATAATAAAATTACCTATAAGCAGTTGTTACTCAATTGATGCCAGCATGCCCAAGCAGACTGCGTGGTTCAGATCTGCAATCATTTTAGATAATGGAATTCAACTTGCCATACCGGCTGAAGACTGTCCTCTGTTCATGGTAATGCCAGAGCCAGTAGACGGATACGAACTCCACTTTTCTGATAATGAAGAATATCGTACTCTTTTTTCTACGCTCGCAATGCCCGGAGCACTTGAAATATTGAGAACACTGTATGCGAGAAAATCCAACTATAGATCCAAAAAAGCTATAGCAAAAGCGGCCCATATTTCTGTGGAAACAACAGAAAAATTACTTATTAAGCTTACAGAATGCAATATCCTCAAAAAGACAGAGGTAGAACTTGAAGATACCCCTATAGAAACCTATTCATTAAATGACAGTAGTGATGTCTTTGTTCCATTCATGCTTCTGTCTCGCTGGCTAAATGAAAAGAATGATTCGTATCTTTGCTATTGGAATGGCCGCAAAAAACCAATATTAACCAAGGAGCAGAAAAATGAAAAGCCATAATTCAGCAAACCATCTGCGCACAGCGCTTTATGAAAACAACATAGCCACCTTCGTGGCAGCTATTATATTTCAGATACTAGGAGCTTCGTGTAATCTCATTATCTCATGGCAACTTGGAGCTGCTTTGGATGCAATAAGCTCATCTGACAGACTTTGCCTATATCGTCTTGGGATATTTGTTCTCATAAGTGTTCCAACAATCTTCCTTATCAATACAGCAGCAACAATCATAAAGGCAAGGTTTGTACATCGTGGAATCAGTCAGTATAAAACGAAAGCATTCGAAATCCTAACTAAAAAATCCATATCAACAATATCAGGCGAAAACACCGGCAAATATCTTTCAGCTTTTACAAATGATTCCATCTCTGTTGAGACAAATTACCTTAATAATATTGTTCTGTTTGTTTACTATGTTTCCATGCTGATAATGACACTTGCAATGATGATTTGGTATAATCCCTTGCTGACTCTTATCGTGATCATTCTTAGCTTCTTGCCTGTTACAATATCCGTTTTAATGGGAAAAGAACTGGCTGGACGGGAGAAAAAGGTTTCTGACAAAAATGAACATTATACTTCGAAACTAAAGGATATACTTAGTGGTTTTGCTGTAATAAAATGTTTTAAGGCTGAAAAGCGCTTAGAGTCTGTTTTTTGTGCCCAAAATCATGCACTGGAAGTGTCCAAAGAAAAACGCCGCAGGTACTTGGGAATCATTACGTCAGCTTCTGAATCCTCCGGGATGGCAGTTCAGTTCTGCATTATTTTTATTGGAGCTCTTTTTGTTTTTAGCGGGAAGCTGACAGTAGGATCCATCCTTGTATTCGTAAACCTTTGCAATTTTGTAAATCAACCGGTTCAGAATATCCCGACCTGTTATGCAAACTTGAAAGCAGCAAAAGTTCTTATTGATAAATTCGGCTCAATACTAGATGAAACAGGGAATACATTAGGAGCTCCGGCTCCACAGGCGATAAAGAGTAACATAGCTGTGCAGAATCTTTCATTTGGATATGAAGCATCTTCGACCATCCTCAAAGGATTATCCTGCAACTTTGAATCCGGAAAAAGTTATGCAATAGTTGGCGGATCGGGATCCGGAAAAACAACTCTCCTAAAACTTCTTATGGGTTCATACAGAACCTACGACGGATTATTATCTATAGATGGAACTGATGTAAAATCCTTTTCTTCCGACAGCATGTATGACCTAATGAGCCTTATAGATCAGAATATTTTCCTGTTTGATGATACCATTCGGAATAATATCACCATGTTTGCTTCTTTTCCAGATGAAGAAGTTAATAGGGCAATCAAGCTTGCTGGCTTGGAGGACGTGATAAAAGAAAGGGGCGAAGACTATAGTTGCGGAGAAAACGGAAACAAACTTTCCGGTGGCGAACGCCAGCGGATTGCCATTGCACGAAGTCTTCTCAAAGGAAGCAATGTCCTTCTTGTTGATGAAGCAACCGCTTCCCTTGATAACGAAACTGCAAAGCATGTTTCAACAGCTATTCTTGCCTTAAAGAACATGACACGCATCGTTGTCACACATAGACTCGATGAGCAAATCCTGAAGCAATATGACGAAATAATCATGTTAAAAAACGGGATAGCATGCGAGATTGGAAATTTCAAGGATCTTATGGAAGAAAAGGGGCAGTTCTATTCACTGTACATGGTTGCTGGTAATTAATTATAAAATCACATGCCGCGTTACTATTCACGGTCTAATGATTGACTAAAAATATATAAGTGCTGATTGATGCAAGAGGTCGTAAACTCAGATTATGTCTGGGGTTACGGCCTCTCTGCATTTTGCACTAATTTCTGATTGAAAGTTTGTGGAAAATAATGGTACTATATAACTAAATAATACCAATACACGTATTGACATAAATATTGGTATGATATATAATAAATAGTACCAAGTACAGTTAAGGAGGTTGGATGAAAGATGTCGATAGTGAAGTACACAAACAAAAAGACTGGAATGATTGCCGTTTACGAGTCTACATCTCATTAT
>NZ_FMYB01000112.1 GCF_900104155.1 Butyrivibrio sp. INlla16 | reverse complement strand
AAAAGGCTATGTATGGTCGCTGTGGAATTGAGTTACTCTCGGCCAAACTGATGTACAGAAAACCATAGTTTTACTAATAAATGCGGAAGAACCTATAAATTGCATATCTGCGGCAGTATTTCCCAAGGTGTCACCGATAGAAACTAGGAAACAAGCGGGAGTTTCCGCCCGTTTTAGTGTTTTTGGAAAGGAGGTTTTCTATGGCTAATAGGTGCGCTCAGAGGGAGGAGTCTTTAACAACCGAAGTTGGGAATGTTAAGTATTCAAGAGATGAACGACTGGGAATTATTGCCTGTGTTGCAAAAGATACCGGATCTGAAATATGTGCTGAGTTATTTGAGATGCTCTCACTGAGCCTAAATGATGCTGATGTGGCTGAGCTTATAGAGGCTCACAACATAAATGTCACATTTGATCCTATTGAAGAGATCCCGGCTAAGATCAATCTTCGAAAAGATCAGGAATATGCTCTTATAGCTGGAGTACAGCTGGGCGTAAGAGATGACTTTTGCATGAGGCAGATCATTAAGCATTACCATAACCGTATGGTCGCATTACTTAAGACTTGCATTCCTGCAAGTGAGGCGAATTATGTAAATGAGATCACGGATGAGGTAGTCTGGGAGATGATTTCCAGGTATTTCGACATGAAGACCAATAACAGTCTCTTGTCCATGCTTAAGGTCGCAGCTCCTAGAAAGGTTCTTAGATCTTACATGTATCGCGAACCCTGCAATGGTGTTAAGATTCCGGAAAAAAGATATCTTCTGATGATGAAGGTTAAGAAGTACTTTGCTGATAATGGCGTTGATTTAGAAAGATTCAGCAATAAAGAGATGAAAGGCTGCATCGAGTATCTTAAAGCAAATGGCTATGATATAACGATGCCGGAGCTGAGTGAAATAGTCTGTGACTTCACTACTCAGGCAGTACCTCTTTCAACCGATGCTTACGTGGATGTTCTTGAGAAATCAGAGGCTGAGGCGATCACAGATTCAACCGTCTCACTTAAGAATATGATTTCCGCAGAGCTTAAGTACTTTGAGTCCCAGAAGTGCAGTATACTCAGTGCTATCATGGACAAGGAACTTACAAGCGTGGAGAAGTACGTTATTTTCAGATACCACGGATTCATTTCAGAAGAAAAGGTTACAAGAAAAGAACTGGCAGAATGCATGGGCGTGGAACTCAAGCAGCTTATGGCTATTGAGAGAGGAGCTATGAATAAGCTCAGAAAGAGCATTTTGCGTGAAGCTCCTGATCTTGCAGAATTTAGTTATTAAACAATATTAATTTAGTGCGCAGATATAATGTTTATAAAAAAGGCATGTGAAAAATGGACTTATGGTTTCCTGTTCCATTTTTCGCATGCTTTTTGTTTTGGAATTTAGTGTATACAATATATATCTATATTATATATACAAAATCAGATTCTAATAGTTGATCACTTTATAGAGGATATCCTCTGAATTTACCGGAGGATCTGCGGTTTCGTTGTTGTCGCCCTTAAAGGTGAAGGTATCCCCATCAATATCTATTATCCGGTGTATCATCTTTGTTTTCCCTTTTTTATAGACTGCTATGTCATTTACATTAAGTTCCTCTGGGCTAACCCTTTTCCCAATTGCAAAACTCCCTGAGTTTATCGTTGGCTCCATGCTCCTTGTTGGTACATACAAAAGTCTGTAGCCAGACAGTGTATATACCATAACAAGTATAAGGAGTGGGATAAAGGGCAGGGTATTCCTAAATAATGCTCTGCGTTTCATTATTTTATGCCTCCTGGTCGATGGGAGGTAAGTAAAAGTCAGGTTCATATATTCTTATATGCCACTCATCATCCCCGGGGATCTTTGATCTAAGGTACAGGTATGATGCAATAATAAATGAAAAGGTAAGAAGCAGTATCACTACTGCGAGGATATAGGCTTTTACATAGTTCATCTTGTAGGGATAGACTTTATATACATCGCCTTCCTTTAGCTGGTAGGTATCTGACAATGGAAAAGTCATCTTAAGCCCCAGTTCTTCAAAATTAAGTGCTGTCCTAGGTGTTATGCGCTCTTCCATGAAGGTCTTTCCGCCGTCAAGGGAGATCTCTATTACGGATTCACCTGCCATGCCGCTTTTAAGTACTCTTACATAGAAGGATAGGTTGTTATCTGAGAGGATATCATATAACAGCTTTGAGGAATCTAACGTGGTTATTTCCATTTCAACGCTGCTGTCACCGATATGATCTGAAACAACGGAAGTCTTTGGATCGCTGATGTGGGCGTAGTAGTAATCCCCCATAACAAAAGGAGTAGCATCTGTTGCATTATCTATTATGAATCTAGCGGTAAGGCCTGTTGATATGCTATTTCCATTTTCTGTCTGTGAGAAGAGTTCAAGGGATCCATGGAGTGGAACAAGCTTTTCATCTGACCAGGTTGAGCCATCATCCAAGCTGTATTTTATTGAAAAGCCACCGGGTACGCCGGATGATGTTATTTTTATCGCCAGCTCATATCGTCCATTCTGTGTTCCTTCTATGGCTATCTGACCAAGACCTGATCCTTCATGGAATACATCAAAGTCGGATTCATAGGATGAGTCCTGTTCTATAAGCTCACGCTTTATATCGGGTGTTTCAGCTTCCTTTTCCGAGATCATTGTTACAAGGTCTATGGTGTCTCCGCTTTTTATGGAGAAGTCTTCAGGGTAAGTGAAGCTGTAGGTTCCTGTTGAATCCTCATATGATGCTATTTCGAGGACTTTGTAATTACCCTCTTCCACAAAGCATTTATCCATGTATTTGTTGTCATGGTAGAGGTTTAATCTGTATATGTTCCCGGTGTCTGTGTTTTGGATCTCTGCGTAGACCGACAGGGTAAAAGCTTCATCTGCGTTAAGGGATAAGTTCACCTGGCAGGGAGAAACTTCTGACTGTTTTGTTGTTATTGATTCTGTTACAGCTATTTCATCGCCGCAGCTATCTTCCATGGCACATACCGGCAGGGCGGCAGAGCTTATGGTAAGCAGGGTGCATATAAAAAGTAATGCCTTTTTCATTTATTTCTTAATCTCCTTTAGTTGTCTTCATATTAGAAATAGCGCAGAATTTGGATATTTTTGAAAAGTCTTTTAGAAAACTATATTTATTCAGCTAATAACCAGCCCCTTTGGATGTTCCTATTGACATATATGTGGTCATAATATATTATCAACGTCGAGCCAAAATTGAGGCTGATTATTAAATCATATATTTAATAATCGCTACCAGGGATACATTAAATGGACTAAACAGAAGAGGAGGAAAATAACTAACGAAAGAAAAAATACATACACTATCTACCTATCATAAGTATTGGATAGATGAAGAAGTAGACCTAAGAAATCCGGAATTTGATGAATTTAGCGGTCTCGTCCTTGCACTAAAGCAAAAAGAACAAAACGCAATAGATTATTTCTATCAAGCTCTCAATGATTTAATTCCCGAAGATGTTGCAATCTGCACCGTCCCTTCAAGTAATCCCCAAAAAATAGAAACTGGAATAACGATACTTGCCGAAAAACTATCAGCAGACAAAAACAGAATAGACAGAACTCATTTTCTTAAGAGAACAAAAGAAATACCAAAACTCGCTAGCGGTGGAGACCGGCGAATATCCATTCATCATGAATCAATAAAGACATCAGAAGAGGAATCCGTCAAAGGTATGACTGTAATCCTTCTTGATGATGTTACAACAACGGGTAATTCACTTATTGCCTGCCGCGACATTCTTTTGAAAAACGGAGCAGATGACGTAATAATGTTTGCTCTTGGAGAAACAAAAGAACCTTTTATACAAAAATTCCTTGTATTTATTGAACTGGTAGCCTCTTTCTTACGACTAATAATATGGATAACTGAGAAGGTTATCGTCTGGCTCATCTATAACTTCAGGAAATTACCCTTTTATTTCGGCTCTTCTGGCATGAGTGTGGTTAGTTAAATACGCTGAAGTCCTCATGCCATGCGGCTTAAGCGTACTTTACACGGTTGCGATTTGGTAACGGT
>NZ_FMYB01000092.1 GCF_900104155.1 Butyrivibrio sp. INlla16 | reverse complement strand
TTTTTTCTTGATGGTAGTCCCCTTAACGCGTTGTGCCTGAACCCATTCTGGATATACTTTTTCAGTCTTCATACCTTCCTCCTTTCGTATAGGTGGCGTATACCTATACTTTAGGTATATTATACCTCTACAGAGCAGAAAAAGGAAGAGGGAAAAGCACTTTTGTATAATGCTTTTCCCTCTAAGTTTCATCGCTAAAAGACCCTATATTTATTTTGCTTCATGAAACAACCCTAAGGTAGCCGCATATATTCGGCAATATTTTGAAGCACACCGCAACTATTTATATTTTCCTGCTCTTGAGTTCAGGGTGCTCCTTGTAGAATTCCTCTTTATCCTTATACATGGCAAGATCTGCATTTCTCATGGCTAAACGGATGTCGTCACCTTTTGATGAAAAGTGGCTACCGATAGACATTGTAATCTCTGCAGGATAGGTTGTTTTTTCACGAAGCTTATCTATTTTCTCGTTAAATGCATCCTCTGTGGTATTTATGCTGATAATGGAAAACTCATCACCACCGGCTCTGTAAATCTCATCCGTATCAAAGACGGAGGATATTATAGATGCCGCAGACCACAGCATCTGGTCGCCTGCTTCGTGGCCATACTTATCGTTTATATACTTAAGACCATTCAGGTCAATAAAAATCACTCCGTAAGGCCTGAGCCTAAGTTCCATTTTTGATACAAAGGCATCTACCCTCATATTCATGGCATTTCTGTTGAAAACTCCGGTCAGTGAATCCATGTTGCTGAGTTCTCGCATCTTTTCCATAAGATTATGGTTTGCAAGCTCCGCAGCCAGGAAAAACGAAGTATGCTCAAGAAGTTCCTTAATCTCAATAGTTCTCGAAGCATCAAAATTTATTACGTAAAGATATCCGATCGTGATCTTATTCTGGACAAGTGGAACAAAGCAGATGCTTTTTGCTCCGTTATCTCTAAGCGAATGTGCCCATTCCGGATTTCTTTCCTCCAGGCTTTTCATGTCATCCTCATCGGTTATAATAAGACAATTACTTTTCTCAATTGTCTTATCCCAGGTCTTAACAACCTCAGGCGGAATATTCTCAATCCTCTTCGCATGTTCTGCTTCGTCTACATCTTTTGTCTTACCACCGATATATTTAAGTCCATGGGTAAGCTCGTCTATACTGAGAACAGTCACGCTGTCCGCATCACATTTTTCATAAATCTCCCGGACAACCTCATCCACGGCCACCAAGAAATTGTCCGAAGTACGGAAAGTGGCACAGCTTTTTATTACAGACGCTGCTGTGTCCATCGTAACATTGCCCATTCTCTCGGGATCCGCTTCCTTTGTGAGTTCATATGAAAAAATGCAATATCCGATATCGTCACGATCTGAGGCAAGCGGAATATAAACCTGATCCATCCACATTCCTATAGCCTTAGCCTCAACATAGGTATGGATCTGCTTATTGCGCAGTGCAGCCGATGATACAAAATGCTCGAACTTTCTTTCCTTGGGGAAAAGCTCGGTATAAATCATTCCGTCATAATAGGTGGGCGGCATAGATTTTTTATATTTTTCATTAGCCGCAACAATGCGCAGTTCACCCATCTCTCCGTCCGGGAGTCTCTCCACCGACAGGACGCAGGCTATTGTATTTAATGAATTAACTAATGCGAAAAAATCCATATCTTCACCCTTATATTTTGCTGAAATATCGCAGTGCCATGTGGATATTTGAATCCTATTTCCCACAATACTATTGTATAGGAACAGCAGTGAAGTATGAATTATCTAAAACTTAAATTTCTGTAAAAGATTATGAAAAAGAAGCTGTGAAAAGGAATGCCTTCTCACAGCCTCTATTTTTGTTTTAATTATTCTATGATACCGGGATTTTAGAATTTTCCAGCCTTTGCAGCTTCTTCGATGGAAACAGCTGTAGAAACAGTCATACCAACCATCGGGTTGTTACCAGCGCCGATAAGACCCATCATCTCAACGTGTGCGGGAACTGAAGAAGAACCTGCAAACTGAGCGTCAGAGTGCATACGACCCATAGTATCTGTCATACCATAGGAAGCAGGACCTGCTGCCATGTTATCGGGATGAAGTGTACGTCCGGTACCACCACCTGAAGCAACTGAGAAGTACTTCTTACCAGCCTCAGTACGCTCCTTCTTGTAAGTACCTGCAACGGGATGCTGGAATCTTGTAGGATTGGTTGAGTTACCTGTGATAGATACGTCAACGTTCTCCTTCCACATGATAGCAACACCTTCCTGTACATCGTTAGCGCCGTAGCAGTTAACCTTTGCACGAGGTGAATTTGCATCCTTTGAATAGCACTTTCTGAAGACTTCCTCTACCTCACCTGTGAAGTAGTTGTACTTTGTCTCTACATATGTAAAGCCGTTGATACGGGAAATGATCTGTGCAGCGTCTTTTCCAAGACCGTTAAGGATAACGCGAAGAGGCTTTGTACGAACCTTGTTAGCCTTCTCTGCGATACCGATAGCACCCTCAGCAGCTGCGAATGACTCGTGACCTGCAAGGAATGCGAAGCACTCTGTATCCTCTTCAAGAAGCATCTTACCAAGGTTACCGTGGCCAAGACCAACCTTACGACGGTCAGCAACAGAACCGGGAATGCAGAAAGCCTGAAGGCCGATACCGATTGCTGCAGCAGCATCAGCAGCCTTGCGGCAGTTCTTCTTGATTGCGATAGCAGCACCTACTGTGTAAGCCCACTTAGCGTTCTCAAAGCAGATAGGCTGAATGCCTTCGATGAGGCTGTAAACATCAATGCCTGCTGCCATTGTAATATCTTTACATTCTTCAATAGAAGAGATGCCATACTCCTTAAGGCAAGCCAGGATCTGGGGCTCTCTTCTTTCATATGATTCAAATAAAGCCATTATTTTTTCCTCCTTACCTTTATCACTGTTTTCTGGGATCGATGAATCTTGCAGCGTCTGCCACACGACCATACTGACCCTTAGCCTTCTCAATAGCTGTGTTTGCATCGTCACCAGCCTTGATGAAGTCCATCATCTTTCCAAAGTTAACATACTTGTAACCAATGATCTCGTCGTTCTCATCAAGAGCAAGGTCTGTGATGTAACCATCTGTAAGCTCAAGATAACGAGGTCCCTTGTCAAGTGTACCATATGTAGTACCTACCATTGAACGTGATCCCTTACCAAGATCCTCAAGGCCGGCACCAATCTGAAGTCCATCCTCTGAGAATGCAGACTGTGTTCTACCATAAACAATCTGAAGGAACAGCTCTCTCATAGCTGTGTTGATAGCGTCACATACAAGGTCTGTATTGAGCGCTTCAAGAACTGTAAGACCGGGAAGAATTTCAGCTGCCATAGCTGCTGAGTGAGTCATACCGGAACATCCGATAGTCTCTACAAGTGCCTCCTGGATGACACCTTCCTTAACATTAAGGGAAAGCTTACAGCCACCCTGCTGAGGAGCACACCAGCCAATACCATGTGTATAACCGGAAATGTCCTTAATCTCTTTGGACTGAACCCATTTTGCTTCTTCAGGAATGGGAGCAGCACCATGATGTACCCCTTGTGTTACGGGACACATATTTTTTACCTCTGTTGAGTAAATCATAAGTACCTCCTTATTGTTAGTGTTTACTATAGTATGATAAATTTTTATCGTTTACTACGCACTACATTTGGATTCTACTAAAAAATGCAGATTATATCAAGGTTTTATGAGTGTTAATGTTATTAAATAATAATAAACACTTATTGATACCTATCGTAAACGACTTTACCGTCCTTAAACTCCCAAATTCTTGTTCCGTTGGCATAAACTATGTATGTGCAGCTTGATTTCTTGATGCCGACTTTCTTAGCCTTTTTCTTGAATGTCTTTGAAACCTTCTTTACTGAATCTCTGGCCTGTCCTATTTCCTTAGGCTGCATTTTTGCTGACATATCAAACATCCATGCATCCAAGGGCATATCCAGCTTAATTGTGAAGTTGTATTTGCTGCCCTCTTTTTTATATGTAACCTTGAGGTTACCGGTTATACCCTTGCACTTGTTTCCACCCTTGTTAATCTCTTTGCAAAGCTTCTTCGCAGCCTTGTCCTTATTTGCTGCGCTTGCTGTCATTCCTACTGCGCCAAATACCATCATGAACGCAAGCATAAGTGACAAAACTTTTACTACTACTTTTTTCATACTCTTTCTCTCCTTTTTTTATAGTTCCCCTCATGTGTTTTGTCCGGGCAGATTGCCCACTTGTCTATGATAGCAGAAAATAGTTGGGCTGTGGGATTTTTATTGAAACTATTCTTGCCTATAGATGAAATCATCCGTAAAATACGGTAGAGGAAATAATTCAATTAATTGTGACTAAGGAATTTCAGAATGAAAATATTTATTTTAAGACACGGAACAACTGCATGGAATAATAAGAGACTTATTCAGGGGCAGACTGATATACCGCTGGACGAGCTCGGAAAATTGATGGCTACGGAAACCGGAAAAGGGCTAAAAGCTGCGGGCGTTTCTTTTGATAAGGTGTATTCGAGTCCTCTTTCGAGATCGTATGAAACGGCTGAGATTGTTTTGCGGGAACTTTGCGGAAGTAATGGCGATAGCTGCACTACTTCCAGTGAATGCCACTTGAATGAAAGTCAAAATACGTTCAATATTACAACCGATGACAGATTGAAAGAGCTTCACTTTGGTTTCATGGATGGCGGAAGTGTTTTTGAGATGACGGAAGATGAACACTGTCCTTTCAGATATTTCAAGACAGCGCCGAATTTGTATGAGAAGGAACTTCTCGCACTAAGGAACAGTGAGCCATCAAGCTCTGAGGACTTGCCAGATCAGGAGAATGTTCCTGCCACCAAGACCTTATCTGATGGTGATAGCAAATCCCCTACCCCTGAACTGCTTAGTGAGCTCTGCCTTCGTGCGAAGGATTTCATGATAAATGTTATAGAGCCGCTTGCAAGCTCCGGCACAGATGATAGCAGCGATTCTGCTTTCGGAAATAATGCTGCTACTCACGATAATACAGTTCTCATCAGCGCTCATGGGGCACTCAGTAAAGCCATACTCATGTATGTCCGCGGTGAATCCGATCTTGCAAAATTCTGGGGTGACGGCCTTCTCCCCAACTGCGGAATTGCTATTGTCGAGCTGATTATTGACGCCGGGAAACCAGTCTACAAAATCCTGAATTCTTCTGTAGTCTACTATGACGAAAGCATTCAGGATAAAGCGCCGAAACTTTTATAAGCTTTTCGCAAATACATCTTTTCATTTTATTTGTTACTCTTTTTTAGCGCTTTTTCTTATAAAAAGAAGCCATTTTTTCGCAATCCATAATAAATAATAAGTTTGTTACTCCTTTTTCATAATAAACAGAGTAACAAACTTTCTTTTTCCCCTTAATTGCGAAAATATTGCTTTTCACAATCTCCAAATAAGACTAAAAAGAGTAACAAACTAAATAAAATATGTAAATTGCGAAAAGGCAGAAAGTTGAATTACTTTCCGCCTTCATTTTTCTACAAGAATTAAAATTTGATCTAGTCAACTTCATGTATTAATTCCATGTTCAATACTTGATCTCGAAGGTTCGCTCATCTTCTTCAACAGGAATTGTCGCCATGGTCATGTCCATCACATCAATGTAGGTGCCGGATTTGACGGCGGCGATCCACTGCTGAATTTCTTCCATTGTGCCCTGGGCTTCTGCCGTAACCGAGCCGTCCCACTCATTCTTCACCCAGCCGGTCAGGCCGTACATATTGGCTGTATGAAAAGCAGTATAGCGGAAACCCACTCCCTGCACATATCCTTTGAACTTTACATGAACTCGAACCTTACTCATATTTTCCCTTTAATAAATCCTGTAATTACCGGACAACGCCAGGAGTGCAAACATATAGAGACAGTTGTCGTAGTATCTGCGCTCGCCCTTTCGAAGCGGCTGATTCCAGAACCATTCCACCCATTTACGCGCGGTCTCAAAGTCGGCACCCGCTTTGTCGTTATCGCTGCCGTCCGCTTTTGCCCCCGGGTTATCAATCGCAAGCGCACCCTGCGCAATTGTTGCAAGCAGTCCAAGCGGATGAAGCACAGGTCTCTCGAGAGGTGTCCCGTCTACCTTATAGGCACATCTGACAGCCTCAAGATCTGTTCCGAAAAATTTCATCATCTTAAGCGGAGCTCCCAGCTGGCCGCAGTCCTCACCGAACCAGATCGCATCAAGGCCGATATTCGCAGCAGTTCTGTAGGCATCGCTGAAGAAGTCACCGAACTGTCCCCAGGGAAGCTGCTTAACCATGGGTGTTCCGTCAAAATTGCCATATTCAGGGCTAAGTCCGGTGTCCTTGTGACAAGCCTTTACAAGATATTCCCTGCTGACCTTAGCAGCTCTTGCAAAAAATTCTCTGTCCTCCTCGTTTGCCCAGAGCGCAAAGAGCTCATAGAAATGAGGCAGATGATAAGAAGGGTCAGTGTGCGGGCATCCTGGTACAAACAGAATTTGTCCGTTTTCCCTGTTCCACATGGGTGCTCCGGGCCTGCCGTTTTCACCCTTATGAAGGCATGCGCTCAGTATGTTCCTGGCCTCTCTGCTGTAGTTGAAAATTCCCTCGCCGTCGCCCCATCTGTGAGAAGCGAAAAACAGCGCCATCGCATAGAATTCCTCTCCGTCAGGAGCCGGACCATAGGCGTTCTTTTTGCCGTTTGTCTGACATGACCAGGCAAAATAACCTTCGTTTTCACCCTCGTCCATGTACATGTAGGTCTTGGACCACTTCCATATTCGGTCAAACGCTTCCTTCATGTCAAGCTGAACGCACATCATCATTCCGTAGGACATACCCTCGGTTCTGGCATCATTGTTGCCGGTGTCGGTGAGGTATCCCATATCCTCCCCGGCTTCGTGGTAGATTCTCTCATTATCATCATAGAAAAAAGTCTGAACCGACTCTTTGATCTTAGCGCTTATTTCTTCATCGGATTTCCCGATTTCTCTGAAAAGATTTCTGTATTCGCCTGTCTTAAATGCTCCCATTTTCCGACTCCTCACTTTAAAAAAAAATTCAGGATGATATCTTGATTATCATGGCTGTCATAAAGTAATTTCTACTGATATATTCTCATGACAGTTTTTCCATGTCTTACTTAAAGTTGCTTTTTTATATGTGGTTGTTGCGGTTCGTAGGGTTGTTTCATGAAGCAAAATAAATATAGGGTCTTTTAGCGATGAAACTTAGAGGGAAAAGCATTATACAAAAGTGCTTTTCCCTCTTCCTTTTTCTGCTCTGTAGAGGTATAATATACCTAAAGTATAGGTATACGCCACCTATACGAAAGGAGGAAGGTATGAAGACTGAAAAAGTATATCCAGAATGGGTTCAGGCACAACGCGTTAAGGGGACTACCATCAAGAAAAAAGGTGATTCATATTACCTGTACAAGCGTACATCGAAAAGGGTTCCGGGGAAAAAATACCCCCAGCCTGTGGATACCTATATCGGGCTGATTACT
>NZ_FMYB01000030.1 GCF_900104155.1 Butyrivibrio sp. INlla16 | reverse complement strand
TTCCAGTCTTTTTGTTTGTGTACTTCACTATCGACATCTTTCATCCAACCTCCTTAACTGTACTTGGTACTATTTATTATATATCATACCAATATTTATGTCAATACGTGTATTGGTATTATTTAGTTATATAGTACCATTATTTTCCACAAACTTTCAATCAGAAATTAGTGCAAAATGCAGAGAGGCCGTAACCCCAGACATAATCTGAGTTTACGACCTCTTGCATCAATCAGCACTTATATATTTTTAGTCAATCATTAGACCGTGAATAGTAACGTTATTTTAGCCTGGCCTCTAATCTCTGCATATGTTCTTTGATTGCTGATTTTTCTTCCTCAGTCATCTTCTTTTTACCGGCTCCGATGACATTGTATTCAACAACCTTAATAAGCTGCGATGCCCCTGTTCCCAGTCTCTCATCACTATCCAACTCATTCTGAAGTGAAAGCAGGGCAACGGATGCACTTAGCTCATCATCAGCTTCGTCAGCTTTTGCATATAGCATGTCATATAAAGGTCTTTTTACTTCGTCTGTAAATGTATCCTCACTATCAAGCAAAACTACGGTCGAAAGCAATAATCCTATATAATTCTGTGCTTTGTCATAGCCACTAATTGATAATCGTTTTATCAGATCCGACAATCTAAGCTTATATCTCTTTTGTCTGGACATCTTCTGAGGCATACCAGCCATAAGTGAATGATCGTAGGCATTCCTCATATCCTTATCTGTTTTAAGAAGCTCAGCATAGGCCCATAACAGTGCTGCTATAGATCCTTCACTCAGTTCATCATCCCTGCTGCTCATTAGAATCACACTGTTTCTCTCACTCACCTCATCACCCTCGTCATCAGCCTCCTTAAACTGACGCACCATAAGGAAATGAGCCGCGTCCAAAGCTGCGTGCATAATGTCTCTTGAAAATACCGGATCAAGATTCTCATATACTCTGGAGCCCACACACATCACAGCTATAAAAACCGAAAGATCAAAAATAGTCTCATCATAAGCTGTCCCATTTATGCTTTTAAGATTATTTAATTCAGAGCCTTCATATTCCTGATATAGCTTCTCCAGAACAGGACTGGTTGATTCAACCATGCTCTTTATCTTGTCAATATCATCAGCTGTACCGGTCTTATCTGAAAATAATTCATAGGCATAAAGCCTAAGAGCATTGCAAAGCTCCTCCATATCATCCCGAAGGACCTTTGCTTTTTTTAAAAATATATTTTGTATTATCTCGTAATTCATCATGCGCTCTATTGTAGTTTATAATTCAAAACTTCGTCAAATGAATCCTTATCAGCGTTAATCTTTTGTTCATTGCCGGCTGTAGCAACAGCAGCATTCTTAAATATCTTTTCATAACTCTCTGACGCTTCTTTCTGCATACTTATATCAGTGTTTCTTATGTCATTAACTGTCTCCACATAGCTCTTTTCATCAACGCCAAGAATATCTCTTCTGATTCTTCTGATGACATCATCCCAAATTCCATATATACTTGTTTCCTCACCATAGGCATTTAGTACATACCCTTTGTAATCATCATCATCGAATTCAGCAGTTTTAATAAACTCCGGTATACCTTCCAAAGCTTCAATAGAATCCTTTACATTGGGATCAGAATACGTATAAGCAGTCATTTGACTGGTGCGAAGTGATGCCTTGCTTCCTGCAGAATAAGCTCCCATCTGGAATCTACACTTAGGTACAACATACTTATCACTTGCTGCATAAATGAAAGGAACATAAGCTCCTCTGAAGTTTTCATCATTTCTAAAGTCAATATCATAGACGGTATAATTCTGGGAGTTCTCAACTATAACGCCTGTCTTAAGCGCCGGTACCGGAAGCTCATAGCCACCATCTTTCTCCTCACTCTCAGTAAGTGCTCCCAGTGTTTTTTCTGCTATTTTAACAACCTCTTCATTCTCCGCCTCATCTGCAACTGATGCAAATATAAGCTTTGTCTTTGTAAAAGCTTTTTTCCTTACAGCTTCTATATCAGATACTAATTTATTAAAGGTATCTTCAGAGTCAAAATTATTATCAATCTCTGAAAAATACTTATAAAAATCAGGATCGTATATATCCAGACTAAAGCAATCAGAATCTGATGTAACCGTCGTTCCGGCTGCCCCGGCATAGGATCTTGCCAATGAAAATGCATTGCTTTTAGCCGGGTTATAGCCCTCACAATTTTGTGAAATAACATGCTTTATATTTGTTTTATCACTTAAATCAGTTTCAGTAATAATATTCATCACAAGATCAAGCGCCTTATCAAAATCTTCATTCAATCCTCTCCAGAGAATGTGAACCATCGGCCTGTGATTTTCTTTTGCCTCCTCATTGGGATAAAAGAGTGATACACCAAATCCATTCAGGTATTCGCTTTCAAGAAGCGAGAGCTCATCAGTATTATACTTTGAAGTATTCACCTCAAACCACATATCCGAATAAAGCATCAGTGTTCGGATTTCCTCTTTTGATAGCGTACTCAAATCAAAGAATATATCGTAATATCCACCTTTTTTTGCATCAACGTTTCCAAGATAATATGTAATTCCATCTTCCTGTCTTTTCTCAAAGGATGTTGTCTCATATTCCGGAAGATCCTTAATATCAATCAAAAAGTCATTATTGGATAACTCATTAGCATTCCATTCATTGAATTCCTTTGTCTTCTGGACCAGCTCCTGAATCTCTTCTTCTGACATTTCTGCCTTCTTGTTTTTCAGATAATCCTCCAATTTCTTATCATGATCTTCAGCAAGCCCCGGCTTAGGAATGCATGCAATAAGAATACTTCTTGAAGGTGTCAGTACATCACCCGCAAGCTTTTTAAATGTTGTCTGCTCTTTGTCGGCAATCAGTTCATCAAGTACTCTTTCATACTCTTCATAGTAATCAACCTTGCCTGTTCTTGCCCAATATAGGTTATAAACACCACTTAAACTCACTCCAACGTTTGAACTGTCTCTTACAAAAATAGTGCCAAGCTCAGTTTCCTTAATATTCGCCTCAAAGATTTCCTTTGGTATTCCATTCTCTGCAACTTCTTTAAGTGTATATTCCGCTATCTCCTTTAATGACTGCATCTGATCTTCATTTGCATAGTCCATGGCAAATAAAAGAACCGGCTTTGCAAGATCAGTAGAAATCGCAGCATATACAGGATTTGATATACCTTCTTCGATAAGCTTTTTGTTCATGCAGGATGCATTATTATCGATTAGCGTTGTCAAAAAATCCCATTGAATAAGCTCATCATTAGTAGCATCCTCCATATCAATGGCATAATAGATTCTTCCACTGTCCTCTACAGAATCTCCTTCATACGCAGGAATATATTCAACCTTCTCAACGTATCCATCCTCTGCATGAGGATCTTCATATTTATTTAAATCCGTTCCATATACTTCATACTTTGACAGGTACTCAGAATCCAGGAACTCCAAAAACCTATCTATATTAAGATCTCCATAAAGAGAAATCAGGCTATTGTCAAAATGGTAGCATCTTTCATAGGTTTCAATTGTATGCTCATAGGTAAGATCATCATAATGATGTTCAGCCATACCTATCATATTAGATGCAATCTGTCCTGGGAACATATTATCCATTAGAGCATTTACGGCACAATCTCCCAAATCAGTTAAAAAGCCATAGTCTTCAGCATATACCGTACCATTTATTCCAATATCACCTTCAGGATCATCAAGCTCAAATCTTATGGCTTCCCTGTCAAAGATCTTTTCATTCTTCAAAATATCCGGGTCAACCATACAACTCATGTATGCGTCCATAAGTGTCATCAGCTGATCCTCGCTCATTGATGAAACAGGATAATATGTCGTAAGCAGATTAGTATGAGCATTAACGTAAGTGTTATAGGATTTATTGGCAAGATCAAAGAAAAGATCCTGAGAAGGATATTTTGCCGATGATGCAATTATTGCATGCTCAAAGACATGATTTGTATCAGTTTCATCTATATAGGGAGTCTTATAAGCAATACAGAATGACACTTCCGGATCAGAGTTCTTGGTATAAACAAGATCTGCTCCGCTCTTTTCATGCTTAAAGGTATATATATCAGAGCTAAGAAAACGGCTGCTGTACATATCATTTAATTTAAAACCATGATATGTCTCACCGACAGCCATTTCACCTGTAGCTTCGCTATCAGAATCATCTGATGCTTCAGCATCAGATGCTCCTTCAGACTCGTCCTCAGCTGTTTCTTCTTCAGTTTCTTCGGCAGCTTCTTCTTCCTGCTTTTCTTCCTCTTTTACAGTATCCTCTGTCTGTTCTGATGACTCTTCAGTATTTGAAGCGCTTTCCGTGGTCCCAGCTACGCTTGAATCATTTTTACCGGCGCTGTCATTTGATGGCGCTGCTGTGCTGCAACCTGCAACCAAACTGAGTGATATCAGAACTGCTATTATTCTTTTCCTCATCCTAAGCCCTCCAACGTTTCATCTACTACCATTTTTGAATGCCAAATTGCCATAAATCCCTAGTATTAAAATTTCTCACAATCACTCTCATTTTAACCTTGATAAAAATCGCTCTCAATTAAACTTCTATTAACTTTTTATTACATAAAAATAAGTTAGAATTGAAAAAAAGCTTCACGGAAACCTAATTCCATGAAGCTCTTTTTATTCCTCTGCACTCGCCTCTTTCCAGCAGATAAGAATACCCTCTTTCCCCAGATCACAAAGTATCAGGTAATCCTTAGGGATGTTATAAGACGTAACATACCGTTCTATATATTCTCTCTTAGAAAGCTCTGCTTTAATGCTGTATTCAGGACAGCTATCCATAAATCCCGGATCAGATTTTTCAGCCTTTGGGATATAATCCTTAAGATAATAATCATAGATGATATCAGGTTCTGCACAGAGCCAGATACAATAGTCAAAGCCCTGAATGAGTTTTTCGATTATCCTGCGGAGTTGTACATGCATCTGAGAATCCAAAATAGGGTAGCCCGAATATTTAATCTCATCAATGAGTAACAGCAGGAATCTGTAGTCCCTTCTTGATAACATATCCGCATAATGGATAATTATAAAATCACAGATTTCATATTTACCGCAGCTGAGAATCTCTGTTATGGCGACATCCATAGGATTTCTCTTGTTAGTAGACAGAGTACCATTTGCTGGAAAAAGCGTATCGTCTCTGTATCCAATTTTATTTTCTATAATTTCTCTCGCATCCCAGGTGAGATAATCATTTCGACATTTTATTCCCATTATTTATCCTAAACTCTGTAATTACTATCAAACAAAATAGCAGCCACATAAATTATACTATGTGACTGCTTCCATTTATATCTTATTTCTCTTTTCTTACACCGAGCTTTTCGTTTCTAGGTCTGGCATTTCTTCTGAATTTATCAGCAGATTCCTTCTTATGCATGGAAGAAGCATCTCTCAAACCACGGTCCTTGCTGTACTTTCCATCTCTGTTCCTACCATATCCACTATTTTTACGGCCATCTCTGGAGCCATGTCCTTCTCCTCGACCTCTGCCATCTCTGTCAAAACGGCCGCCTCTTCCATCTCTTCTGTCACGACTTCGCTGACCTCTGTAAATATCACGTTTTCTGGGTTTCAAATCAAGCTCTTCGGGAGCTTTACCCATCTTAAGTCTCATAAGACCGGCAGCAAGCTGCTCTATAGAATACTCATCCTCAGCAACCTTATCGTTCAAAAATTCAAGGCAATCAGTGATTTCGCCTGCTTCAATAAGATCAATTACCTCAGCAAAAATCTTTCTGGCCTTTGCTCTTGTTATTTCCTTTGCTGAAGGGATTTCACCCTCCTCAATTTTAGTGTGGCAGATGCGCTCAATATCCCTAAGTTTATACATCTCTCTTGGAGATACAAGTGAGAATGACTGTCCGCTCTTTCCTGCTCTTCCTGTACGTCCGATTCTGTGTACGTAATACTCAATATCCTCTGGGATATCGTAGTTAAATACAGCAGTTACACCACTGACATCAATTCCTCTTGCCGCAACATCGGTTGCAATAAGAAAATCTGCCTGGCCAAAACGGAAAAGATTCATAACAGTATCTCTCTGAAACTGTGAAAGGTCTCCGTGAAGTCCCTCAGCTCTGTATCCCTTGTTCTTAAGTATTCCGGTAAGCTCATCAACCTTTCTCTTTGTATTACAGAAAACAAGGCTTCTTACAGGCTGATGATACTCAATAAGTCTTGTGAGTACCTCCTCCTTGTAATTTGAAGGAACAACATAGAAATACTGTTCGATTGACTTAACAGTGATTTCCTTGGGAGTCATCTTAATATACTCTGCATCATGCTGATATTTTCTTGTAATCTGCAAAATAGGCTCAGGCATAGTAGCTGAGAAAAGAGCTGTCTGTCTCTGCTCCGGCATTCCCTCAAGGATTGTCTCAATATCATCTCTAAAGCCCATGTCGAGCATTTCATCAGCTTCATCAAGAACAAGAACACGAACATCTGCCATTTTCATGGTATGTCTTCTCATGTGATCCATAACACGTCCGGGTGTTCCTACAACTATCTGTACACCTGAAGAAAGCGCTCTTATCTGCCTTGAAATATCCTGTCCACCGTAAACCGGAAGCACCTTAACACCATGCATGTATTTTCCAAAGCTTCTGAGGTCATCGGCAGCCTGCATAGCAAGCTCTCTTGTAGGACAAAGAACCACTGCCTGAAGATGTCTGTTATCAGGATCTATCTTCTGAAGAAGCGGAATACCAAAGGCCGCTGTTTTACCGGTTCCTGTCTGTGCCTGTCCAATAATGTCAACGCCCTTCATCATTACAGGAATTGCAGCCTTCTGAATTGGAGACATATACTCAAAGCCCATCTCAGAAATAGCACGGAGAATTCTCTCGTCTATACCCTTGGCCTCATCATAACGAGCCTTCTCCTCACTGTGAGGTGATGACTTTGTTTTCTCCTTAGGACCTGTTACTGCCTCAGAAATCCCCTCAATGTTCTTCTTAATTTCATCTAAAATATTTGACATAAAAATCCTCTCTGTCTAAAAGAAAGTAGAGTTTTAAACGTTTGAAGCGTTATTAACTCAATAAAAAATGGGGACAGCATAAAATGTTGTCCCCACAGTAAACATATACACAATTTGAAACTATAGCACGAAATTAAATAATACACAAGTATCAATAATTACATGTCTCCACTCATAACATCCTTATTCTTAATGATGTAGTCACAAAGTGAAATAATAGTCAGCGCTAAAGCAATCCACATAATAATATTAGTTATAAGATTATAGAAAGGTACACGGTCACCAAGATCCGCAATCATGAGGATTACCATAAACATCTGGAAAGTAGTCTTAAACTTTCCCCAGTAGCTTGCAGCAATTACTCTGCCGTTTTCAACAGCAATAAGTCTGAAGCCACTGATAATAAACTCTCTTGCGATAATAATAACAACTATCCATGAAGGAATCTTGCCGAGCTCAATAAGGCATATCATTGCGCTGCAGACAAGAAGCTTATCAGCAAGAGGATCCATAAATTTACCAAAATCCGTTACCAGGTTATATTTTCTTGCGATCTTACCATCAGCCATATCTGTAAGCGATGCTACAATGAAAATTGCAAGTGCAATCCAGTGATCAGCTTCACCAAAGATATTAGCAAGCAAAAACAGTACAAAAAAAGGAATCAAAATAACTCTAATTACAGTAAGCTTATTCGGTAAATTCATTTTCATCTTCTTTCCCCTCCGTTAACTCCCCAATCAGGTCATAATCATTTGAACCGGTTATAAGAACATCAACAAACTGTCCGCTCATGAGATCATATGGAACATTCATGATAAAGAGATATCCATCAACATCAGGAGCATCCATATATGTTCGCGCCACATAGGTACTGCCATCGTATTCATCATCGTCATCGTCGGCAATTCTTCCTTCGATAACAGCACTTACAACCTGTCCGATTCTGTCTTTGGCAGCATTAAAAGCTATTTCCTGCTGTGCTTCCATTATATCATCTCTTCTGCTTTCCTTCACCTCCTGTGAAAGCTGATCTGCCATTTCTCCGGCAACAGTTTCTTCCTCCTGGGAATAAGCAAAGCATCCGAGCCTGTCAAACTTCATTTCTTTAATAAAAGAAAGTGATTCCTCGTGATCAGCCTCTGTCTCACCGGGGAAACCGGCAATAAGAGTTGTTCTCAGGCAAATATCCGGAATCTGAGATCTTATATAGCTTATCCTCTCAGCAATGGCAGCTCTTGTTGTTGCCCTTCCCATAAGCTTAAGTATGTGATCAGATCCGCTCTGAAGAGGTATATCGAGATAATTACATACCTTTGGCTCATTCTTTATTGTCTGTATGAGCTCATCAGTGATCTCCTCAGGATAACAGTACATTATGCGAATCCATTTAAGATCTTCTATCTCACAGAGCTTATGAAGAAGCTCCGGAAGCATTTTTTTACCGTATAGATCAACACCGTAAAGTGTAGTCTCCTGCGCAACAAGAATTATTTCCGTTACTCCCTGATTCACAAGTGCTTTTGCACCTTCAATCAGCTCTTCCATAGGTACGCTTCTGTATTTACCGCGAACCTTAGGTATAACGCAGTAAGTACAATTTTTATTGCAGCCCTCAGCTATCTTCAAATAATTGTACTGGCCACCTGTAGTCTGAACTCTCTTCTGATTGCCTGTAGGCTTCTTTTCAAGACTGTCCAGATAAATTCTTCTCATAGATGAAGTGTTTTCGGAAAGCTCTACGTCAGAAGGTTCCTGCCCATTTTCTGCAAGAACACCATCAAGAGCTTCAACTATATGCTCCACGGAAGCGGTTCCCAGAATCCTGTCAACTTCCGGAATCTCTTTCAGCACTTCTTCACGATATCTCTCAGCAAGACACCCGGTTACAATCAGTGCCTTATACTTTCCGCTTTTCCTATACTCACCAAGCTCGATAATCGTGTTGATACTTTCTTCCTTCGCATCACCAATAAAGCAGCATGTGTTTACCACTGCTGCTTCGGCTATTTCTTCATCATCTGTAAATTCATGCCCCCGCTGTGACAGCATTCCGAGCATAACTTCAGAATCAACACGGTTTTTGTCACAGCCGAGAGATACAAATAATATTTTCATATTGGTTACCTGAGAAAATTATTCCTCGACAGAATCCTCTTCCTTAGTTTCAAGAAGTGCTTCCTTCTCCTCGTCAGAAAGAATTCTGAGTTTATCGGCATTAAGTTCGTCAACAGCGATTGAAAGGAACTTCTCATTATCCTTAACTCTTACCATAGGCTCATCACCTGCGATAAGCTGTCTTGCTCTCTTAGCTGTTGCCATAACGATGGAATATCTTGAGCTGATGATAGGCTCATTTCCTTCCTCTACGTCCTTATTAACTACCTTCATAAGATCCACATATGACGGATGTATCATGTTAGTCCTCCATTTAAAAATAATTACTTTAACTCTGACAGCTGCGCCCTAATCTCTTCAATAAATTCCTTATTGCGATCAGGCGTATAATGGGCTGCCTGTATTATCTCATGCATCTGCTTAACGCAGACGTCAAGATCGTCATTGATTACTATATTATCATACTCGTCAATACCCTGTCCCTCTTCTTTTGCTCTGAGCATTCTTCCGTGTATGACATCATCAGTTTCGGTGCCTCTTCCACGAAGCCTCTTCTCGAGTTCCTCAACCGAAGGAGGTGTTACGAAAAGAAGAAGTGCCTGGGGGAATTTCTTCTTAATCTGAAGTGCACCCTGTATTTCTATTTCAAGAATTACATCCTTGCCGGCATCAAGCTTTTCCTGGACAAATTTCTTGGGAGTTCCATAGTAGTTTCCCACATAGCAGGCATGCTCCACCAGACCATCCTCCGCTATAAGCTTCTCAAATTCTTCCTTAGAGATGAAAAAATACTCTCTTCCATCCTCTTCTCCGGGTCTGGGATTTCTTGTAGTAGCTGAAATTGATAACGCATAATTATCATATCTTTTTATCAGCTCCTTCATCAGAGTACCCTTTCCGGCACCGGAAAAACCGGAAACAACAACAATAATACCTTTGTTATTCATAAAGTCTTACTTCCTACCTTACTCAATATTCTGAATCTGCTCACGTACCTTCTCAACATCTGTCTTAAGGCTTATGCCCCTGTCAGATATCTCAAGATCTGTTGATTTAGATAAGATAGTATTGGACTCTCTGTTCATCTCCTGAGCAAGGAAATCCAGTTTTCTTCCTATTCCTTCCTTATCATCGCCCTTATTAAGCGCATCTCTCATAGCTTTGATATGACTTCTTAAGCGAACAAGCTCCTCATCCACGGAAACCTTATCAGCATAAAGAGTAACCTCCATGATAAGTCTGTTCTCATCAACTGCCTTATCCTCAAGGAGCTCTTTAACCTTATCTCTAAGGCGGTTTCTGTACTCATCAATAATAATGGGGGATCTCTCTGTAATAAACTCAACGCTCTCAAGCATTCCTTCAAGTTTCTCATCAAGATCCTTGTGGAGGAATTCTCCCTCCTTCTGTCTTGCTGCAGCAAACTCTTCGCCGGCGCCGTCAATTGCCTTCTTAAGAGTTCCCCACATCTCTTCTTCATCAAGCTCCGCATCTTCCATGCTGAAAACATCCGGATACTTTGAAAGTGAAGATACTCTGATATCATTATCGATACCGAAATCTTCGGACATCTGCTTTAAGTACTCGAGATACTCGGCAGCAATTTCCTTGTTGTATCTTACTCTTGTATCGGTCTCGGAAAAATCCTCATATGTTATGAAAACATCGACCTTTCCTCTTTTAATAAACTGCTTAAGTTCATTCCTGATCTTGGACTCTAATGCATTAAACTTTTTTGGCATCTTGATATTGATATCAAGATAACGGTTGTTTACGGACTTCATCTCAACCGTAAACTTATGCTTCTCGTCGGCTACTTCACTTCGTCCGTAGCCTGTCATACTACAAACCATAATTCCTCCTAACCGAAAATATTTTCACTTCCGGTCTTTCTATCGTTATTTGGCATAATTCTGATAGAAACACCTCTATTATAATATGATGAAACAGCAGTTTTAGTCAATGATTTCAAGCTTAAACGCATATTATTATTGTCATTAAGAAAGACAGTGAAAATTGCTTCCACTGTCTTTCTTAATTTCTGTTTTTCAGATTTAAAAGAGATTATTTTGTGATTGTCTGCTTTTTACCTGAGATCCCTCTGGCTTTCAATACTTTTGTATAACTCTTTAATTTACTCTTAGGAACCTTTACTTTTGCTTTGGTATTAATACCCTTAAACGCATTCTTACCAACCGTATTCTTGGAAAGACTAGTTGTCTTAATTCTTATATTCTTAAGGTTTTTGCATCCATAAAATGCGTTTTTACCGATTGATAATATGTTTTTCTCAATAGTAACTGACCTTAACTTGGTA
Source organism: Butyrivibrio sp. INlla16 (assembly GCF_900104155.1). Taxonomy (GTDB): domain Bacteria; phylum Bacillota; class Clostridia; order Lachnospirales; family Lachnospiraceae; genus Butyrivibrio. Next base: position 40,338 of record NZ_FMYB01000030.1, on the reverse strand, counting down.
TTGTTCCTAAACGCATTTGGAGCAATCGCATAAACCATATAGTTTACGTCATCAACTGTTATGTCTGCAGGAATTGTAACCTTCTTGTCACTGCTGTTCTTAGACTTTACATAAATAACAGCATTTGAATTTACACCTGTCTGTAATACAAGGTAATAAGCATTTGATTCCTCATCAACAACCGTATCACCTACCTCAGGCTTTGCCTTCTTAGTTTCAACCTTATCAGAAGGCTTTGTATCTTTTCCTTCTGTTTTCTTGCCTTCACCGGATTCATCCTTACCCGGCTTTATTTCCTCTGTACTTTTCTCACCGGTCTCATTATTTCCTGTGCTTTCCCAATGAGCATACAGAATCATATTCATATCGATTTTTAATAACTCACCGGGCTTAACTATAATATTATTTGTTGCCTTACTAACTTTCCAACCTGCGAATTTATAACCGCTTCTAGTTGGTATATCATTTGTGATAGTAAGAGCATTTCTATAGTATTTTATCTGGGAAGCCGGCGCATTATTATCACCATTGGCATCAAACTTTATTGAGTGCTCGGCAACAGCAAAATTCCATGTCTGGTTTGCCTGTATATTATTCCCGTTAAATGGCCTCTGCTGAACATTCGCCCCGTTACTTTTGGATGAATTAACCACATCCATTGCCATTCCGCTACATCTTGGAACAAGTGCATAGCCACTTCCTGCGGGAATTATTGCCCACTGCTGTGCCAGGCTACTATTTGCATCATGAACACATATATTGGAATTATATTGTGTACCTCCACCATATAAATCAAGCACTTTTCCTGAGGCTGCATTTGTAAGCTTATAATAACCGTTATTAAGCTTTTCTACGTCAAATGAATTATATTTACTCTGACATGAATCATCCCAAATCTGAACATTTGTAGCATTAGCTATATTAGCTGTATCTCCGGCAACATCCAATTCCAGGTTGCTATTCAGTGCACTGGTAATAATATATCTGCCATTACTAATTGGCTGGGCAGGTTTGTAGGGTATAAACACCCATGACTGTGCATCAGAATTGTTATTGGAACAGGTTCTTACATTTGAGTTATCCGCAATATTTCCGTTTTCTATATCCAGAGAATATCCGTTGCATCTGGCCTGAATTCTATAGCCATTTCTACCGTTTGCAGAAATAGCAAACAGCTGAGCATCGTTGTCTTCATAATTATAATAAACATCTACATTTGTACCGCTTTCAAGACCTTGATAATAAACATCAAGTGCCATACCTGTGTCATATTGAGTTATAGTATAAAATCCATTCTCATATTTTAGATGCCAAACATCATAATCATTAAGACTCAGATTATCCTCATGCCAAAGATGTACATTTTGAAATTCAGTAGCCGGATAACTGCTACCTTCTATATCAAGATAGTATTTCTGATTTGCTGCATTGGCTATAATATAATCGCCATCAGGCAGAGTTCTGCTATAGCCTGATGCCATTCTACTTCCTGTAGGTGTAGACGGAGTTGGTTCAGGATCGGGTTGAGGTGTGGGAGCCTCAGCTGTAAAGATTCTGATCCTTTGATATTTCTGTAAACTATATCCACATATCGTGTCGCCAACTTGAGTAACACCATACCCGGAATCATCTACCCACAGATTACCGGTTGATCTTGTTCTTTCTTCATCAACATATGAAAAGTGATTCGGACCACATACAATTACATAATACCCTTGCTTACTATAATTTATAGCAGTGTTTCTTCTTGTTGCATTGTCACCGCTTAACATAACACCATCTTTTTTCTGTGTAATAGTCTTTCCCAAAACTTTTTTTGCATACAAAATCGGGATTTCACCGGGAGTACCCTGCTCTGTAACATCCCCTAATGAGGCAACCTTACCATTAGCCGCACACCATCTAAATAATTCATCAGGATTAAAGTTTGGATCTGTAACAAGCCCTGTAGCTTTCAGTAATTTTGCATAAGAAACAATTCTGCAACCGCCACTTCTCATGGTGGCATAATCAGACTGCTTCTGTCTCCAATCACGCCAATCCGATGAATATGACGCCGCTTTCGAAGTGAAGCCAAATAAAATTGCAAAAAAAATTGTTACGTTTTATTTTTAGTCTTAATCAATTTCCTTAAGCGCGGAAATATCAGTACCTATAACCATTGAATAATTGGTGTAATACACGACAAATCCAGGCTTTGCGCCTCCCGGCTTTTTGACATCCTTACGCTTTAGGTAATCTATTTCTACCTTGTCCTGTTCCTTGCCCTTTGAATAATAAGCCGCAAGGGATGCAGCCTCCTCGAAAGATCTGTCCGGCACTTCTTTTCCTTCGGTGATGAGAACAACGTGAGACCCGGGTATGCCCTTTGCGTGGAACCACCAGTCTCCACCGTTGGCCATCTTGAAAGTAAGCTCATCGTTCTGGTAGTTGTTTTTCCCTACATAAATATGGAAACCGTCGCTACTGATATAATGGAAGGGCTTACTCTTGGAATTTCGGCCACGGTTGTTCTTACCGTTTTTTCCTTTTCCGTTTATCCTGTCAGCGGCACTACCCTTAATATATCCGCCTTCTACAAGCTCTCTTCTGATATCCGTAAGATCCTCTTCCTGCCTTGCGATATCAAGAGAAGCAGCAATGGATTCCAGATGAGAAACGGTCTCTGAAACCTCTTTCATCTGAATCTCAAGCGCCTCAGCGGTTCTCTTCATCTTTGTATACTTATCAAAATATTTCTTGGCGTTCTGAGCAATAGTAAGTGTGGGATCAAGAGTTATCTTGACATCTTTTCCTGTATTGTAATCATTAACCGTTATCGACGTGGCATCAGGCTCAGCACTGTAGCCATATACTGTAAGAAGTTCGCCGTAAATCCTGTATTTATCCTTCTTCTCGGTGTCGCGGAGCTGATTGGTCTGAAGATCGAGCGTTCTGATATTTCTCTCAAGAGCAGTTGCTACCAATTTTCTGAGGTCTGAAGATTTTTGTCTGATCCTTGTAACAGTATTTTTCTCAGAATAAAAATCCAGTAAAAGTGTCGATATCTCCTCATATTCTTTGTAAGAAGAATCCGCACCTTCATGATACATGGTAAGCGGAATTGCTGCATATTCCTTAGGCTTTTCATTTATATAAATAAGCTCTGGCGCGAACTCATCATTCCTGATCCCTGTCATAACCTTATCAAAAGCATCCCACAGTCTGACACATTCATCGTTCTCAAGCGCAATAGCAGATTTATCAGAATCAATATCAGCCCTATAGCATATTTCTCTTGAAACAACAGGTGAAAGGCCTGTGAAGCTCTCATAGAGAGCTTTGAAAACAGGCTGCCCTTTTGAAGGAACAAGACTCATAAACTCATCCTTGGTTACTTTCAGAGGATTAAGTTTATCCTGGGTTACAGGCACAAAATAATCCCGTCCCGGAAGCACCTCCCGAACAGAGCTCACCGATGAAGGAATATGCTTGATTGAATCAATGATCTTATTATCCTCATCTACAAAAATGATGTTGCTGTATTTTCCCATAAGCTCCATAAGCAGAGTCTTATGGCGAAGATCTCCCATCTCGTCCAGGTGTTCGATCTCAATCCTGATGATTCTCTCAAACTCAGGCTGAAATACATCTATTATCTTGCCGTTTTGAATATGTTTCCTCAGAAGCATGCAGAAATTCGGTGCTGTCATAGGACTCTGCTTATTCTCATCAGTCATATAGACAAGCGGAAGTGAAGCATCAGAAGACATAAAAAGTCGTCTCTGACCGCCGCCGTTTTCCACAGCCTTCCTTACCGTTATTAAAAGCTCATCTTTTTCTGTCTGGGCGATCTTGTAAATACGACCGCCTGTAAGTTCTTTTTTTATGTCGCGCACTATGTTGGCGACTGTAATTCCATCGAATGCCATTTTTAATATCTCCTGCATTCCTTATCAAGTAGGTCGAAGTTTACATAATCGGCCACTCTTCCGGTTGAATTATTTACTACGGCGAAATGCAGTCCCTTTCGCTCAATCATTATATTTTCATCATTAATTTCGAGGAGGAAATCTTTATCCTTAAAACTATCCCAGCTTCCCTTTAAATGATAGGATACGTTATCAGATGCAGTACCCTTGATATTTTGGTTTTCTTTGGTAGCATGGCTGTCGTTCAGCTCGCTGTTAATTGCTGCAACTATAGTGACATCCTGTCCTTTTGGAATATCATCGCTTATGCCGAGAGCTTTTAACGCTGCAATGTTGTCATCCGTAAGTCTCATAGCGCCGCTCTTCCTGGTCGTGATAAATACAGTATATTCACCACTCTCTGCATACGCTTTTAAGGCTTCGAGATACTTCTGCAGGTCAGTCTGTTTAAGGTGCATATCGCCTCTTTGTGAAAAGAGACTAATATCAGAGCCAAGAGCCCCCTTACAAATAATATTGAAGTCTGTATCACCGGGATTTATCTCACTTGCAGGTATATCTACAGAATATGATCCATCCGAGTTTAAAACCATGTTATAGGTCATAAGATTGTCGTAATTTCCATCCTTCCTTACATCGACCTGAATACCCTCGATTTTTTCAACAACTCCCGTAATGTCACTTACTGTTACTTTAACTATATCTCCCTGCTCTTCGATGCTGCAGTTTGCAGACGCTCCCTCATAGTTTTGTTCCATCGCCATTTCATCGGTTATTCCGGCAAGTTCATTCATAAAGTGAGATTTTCTATTAAGCTCACTTTCTTCAAGTTCCATTCCATATTTTTCAAGAAGAGTCTGCTCACTTGAAAACAGATTTGCTCCAAGACCAAGCCTGTCACCCTCAATAGATGCACCTAAAGCAGCAACTGTTGTCGGGAACATATCGAAGGTTGTATATTCTCTCTGGTCTGCGCCATCCCTTGATGCACCGGGATTAATAATACAGGTGTATACCTTTCTCGTATAATCCTCAGGTATTTCCGCACAAAAATCAGCATCCATTGTAGGATGGTCGCCCACAAGAACTATGGTTGTATTTTCATAGAAATCCTGCTCTTTTATCCAGTTTACAAACTCTGTAGCCTGTCTGCTTGCACATGCAAATACGTTGGAATACTGATCCTCAAACTCGTCTTCACACAATCTGCAGACATAACCATCCTCAAAATGAGTATCAACGGTAAGAAGTGTCAGATTGAAGGGTTCATCCGATTTGGACAGCTCACTAAGACGGTTTTTAGCATATTCATAGAGTTTCTCATCCTCAAAGCCCCACCATACACCGTAATCCTGGGGTATCCAGCCCTGATCCTTGGCATAAGGATAGTCAACTATGCCATAATCTCCGTGCGTCTTAAAGAAGAGCTCTCTTCCGCCAAAGCTTGCATTTGAGCCGCAAAGATACTCCTGATGATAGCCCTCATCCTTTAAAATATCACCTATTGCCCTTACAGTCGGGAAGAATGTCTCCTGCTCCGACATGCTGTTGGCATCAATACTTATCTGTAGCGGAAGCCCTGTGGACTGTGCAAAAATTGCCCCCATTGTCCAATCAGTTCCAGGCATAGAAAAGCCCCCGTTAAGCTTATCTGAACCATCCCCAAAAAACTCATGCGAAAGTGCCAGGTCCGTAAGCTCAGGGATTCTGCTCTTTTCAAAAGCACCGCCATGCTCTGAATCGCTGTCTGTAACTTCAGTGGATTCAAGGTAGATATAAACCAGATTTCTCTTCTTTTCAGGGAAATCGATGTTTACGGAATTGGGATCAACATAATTATCCTTAATAAAGGTGGATGCATGGAGCTGCTGATCAATATATGAAGTCATATCCAGCTGAATCCACGTATACGCAACAAAAGCCACAAGAGCAATAATAGATGCTCCGATCGCTATCAGAGTCTTTTTCCCTTTAAATGCATCGTTTGCAAGTAGCAGAAATAAAAAGATTATAAGTGCTGCCACACATGTTGGAAGAAATGCTTTCATAATAAAAAGCTTTATCATAGCATGTGATGCGCCCGACAAAGACATCTTTACATTGAAAACAAGCTCGTTCACAGTCATGGTATTCCAGGTATTGAAAAACCAGAGAGATGTAAACAAGAGCAAAAACGGTATTGATAATAATATTGTTAAAAACAAGTATTTTATTATATTTCTTTTCTTCACGACTGTTCCTTAAATGTTATAATTATTTTTGATTTCACCAAACTATACTATTTTAGCATAATAAGACCTAACAAACTATAAGGATTCATTACTTATGTTCATTACATCATTCAAAAAAATGAAGCTGAATATCGTACTTATCATGGTAGTTACCATGTCACTTTTTATATCTGCATGTTCTTCAGGCAAGGTTCCTGACAACATAGAAGCCATGCGAAGTATTTTTTCAGAGAATAAATATATAATCCATGCCTGTGGTTTTGTAAGTGATGATGAGGGCACTTTATGCGATTACACAAATTCCAGAGAAGCTCTTGAAAATAGTCTCTTAGCAGGAAACAAAATTATCGAGGTTGATTTTCATTACACAAGTGACGGCACCCTTGTCTGCGGGAAAGCCTGGGGTGATCTCTATTTAGACGGCAAGCAGATGACTCCCGGAGAGGCTCCGACTCTTTCGGATTATCTTCAGTGTAAAATATTGGAAAAATTCACTGTTCTCACCTTTGATGATATTGCAAATTATATGCGTGAATATACGGATATGATTGTTGTCACTGATACAAAAGAAACAAATATTGAAACATATAAAATGATAGCCTCTTCCTATCCCGATCTCACAGACAGATTTGTCGTTCAGATATATCATGCATCAGAATATGATGAGGTAAAAAAGGCCGGTTTCCCTTATATCATTTATACCTTGTATGAGACTGAGGATTCAGAACGCACAGAGGAAGCACTTCTTCGCGCTGCCAAAAAGCCTCTTGTTGGTTTTACTTTTCATATTGACCTCACTGAAGATCAGGAATTCATGAGTATAATGCAAAAGACAAATACTCCGCTTTTTGTACATACGGTTAATGATGATGAACAAATAAAAAAATACCTGAGCGAAGGAATCTCAGGTATTTATACGGATCGTACAGATCTATAGCCTTCCCCTTTGGGAAAAGGGATTAACTTTTCATAATATGTACCTTCTTCAGAAGGCCTACCAATGTATGACCCTTAGGGAAGGATTTAAGTTCTTCTTCAGTAACCGCATTCGTTCTTACCATTCCTACTGCATATATAATTACTGCTACAACAATAGCAATCATAACAGCAAATAGGTTTACAAAATAGTCACGTGAAATAAACTTTTCGAATAAGAGCTTAAACAGCTCATATACTCCCCACGCAACAGTTCCCATTACGGCAGATACCCCAGCAGGGAGCAGATACATCTTCATAATATCCTGTTTAACATTAAGCACTTTTGAAATTGAATGTTCATTCAAAACACACATCAAAAATGAATAAGTTATAGTCACGATAGCAAGAGCCTTATTTCCAAGATTTGTGAAAAGAAGGAGTACCACAAGCAGTGCCGTCTGAACAATAAGAGCAAAGGTAGCATTTAAAACCGGTGCGTTCACCCTTCCTATACCTTGCAAAATTGCATTGCTGACTGTTGATAGCGAATAAAAAACAACAGTAACAGCAAGCATCTGCATTAAAAATCCAGCCTCATGTATAGTCGCCCTTTGCGGAAACAGAAGCATAATTATAGGATCAGCAAGGGCAAAAAGTCCAACTGCGGAAGGAATAGCTATCATATTGATCATACGATATACCTTCTCAACAAGCGCTTCTGTTCTTTCATAGTTCTTTTGCGCAAAGTAAGTTGATATGCTCGGCATAATTGTTGCTGCAGTAGCTGCCGCAATCGATATCGGAAAATTGGCTATTACCACCGCTTTTTGTGAAAAAACGCCATATCTTGTGACCACCTCATTATGAGGAATATTCTTGCTATAGGTCATTATCTTAGAAAAAAGCGTGGAATTCATTGTAGTTGATAAATTATATATAGCAGTACTCAAAATAAAAGGCGTAACTATCATAATAATCAGTCTGAATATCTCTCTATACTGCATATCCTCATGATGATCATGAATTACTTTTCTGTTTATATAATCCTTATTGATACTGTATACAAAATACATAAATATCAGTGCTATAACCACACCGGATCCTGTTCCAAGTGAACTTCCTATTGCACCATACATGGCTCTGGTAGAATCATCGCTTCCTTTCGAAATAGCAAATTTCACAAGAAAATAAGCTGCTCCCACGGAAACAAAAGCATTCAAAAATTGCTCAACAAGCTGCGATACACTTGTCGGCACCATCGTTCTGTGAGCCTGAAAATATCCTCGCAAAACTCCAAGCGGTCCGAATATTAAAATTACAGGTGCAAAAAATCTGAGAACCGGAATTGAATATCCGTCTACAAGAAACGGCGCCCCAAAGAAGACAAAGAGGCTTCCAAGCCCACCGACTACGCACACATAAATAAGCGCACAGTGAAAAATCCGCTGTGCGTTGCGATACTCGTGTACAGCAAGCTTCTGCGATATGATTTTACTCATGGCAGAAGGTATGCTGTACGCCGAAATCAACAATACAATTGAATAAATATTGTAAGCCGTACTGTAATATCCATTGCCCTCATCACCAATAATTCCGGTAAGAGGAGCACGGTATAATAGACCGATAATTCTTGATATTATTCCGGCAGTTGCAAGGACACTTCCCTGCACAATCATGTTTTTCTTTTTGCTCATATTATTACGGTCTAAGCCAATCGTACATCTCCTGATATTTGGATGCCGAAACCTCCCATGAGAAGTTGGCAGCCATTGCACGATCAATCATCTTGTTCCATTCACGCTTGTTGTCATAGTATACTCTCTCAGCTTCGCGAACAGTACGCATCATCTCATGCGCATTATAGTTTAGGAATCCGAAGCCTGTACCCTTGCTTTCATATTGATTGTAGGGCTCAACGGTATCGGTAAGTCCTCCGGTCTGTCTGACAATCGGAATAGAACCATATCTAAGCGCCATCAGCTGTGAAAGTCCGCAGGGCTCAAACAGCGAAGGCATAAGGAAAGCATCAGATGCTGCATAAATCTTATGTGACAAAGGATTGGAATAAAAAATATTCGCAGAAACCTTTTCCGGGAACTTCCATGCAAAGTGACGGAACATATTCTCATACTGTTCTTCACCTGTTCCGAGAACAACTATCTGAATTGCATCCTGACAGAGCTCATCCAGAACATAAGCTATAAGGTCAAAGCCCTTCTGATCGGTAAGTCTTGAAATAATACCGATCAACATTGTCTTATCATCCTCGGGAAGTCCAAGCTCTCTCTGGAGTGCTCTCTTATTCTTCACCTTCTCCTTGCGGAAATTGATTGCATTATAAGGATAATCCAGGAACTTATCTGTCTCGGGATTGAATTCCGTATAATCAATACCATTGACAATACCGCGAAGGTCATTGGTTCTGGCTCTCAATAGACCATCTAGACCTTCTCCGTAAAACTCGGTTTTAATTTCTTCAGCATAAGTACTGCTGACGGTTGTGATCGCATCAGCATATACGATACCGCCCTTAAGCAGGTTTGCATCCTTGTAATATCCAAGCTTATCGGGTGTGAAGTAATAATCCGGAAGTCCTGTGATATCCTGAACATCCTTTGCATCCCATTTACCCTGGAATTTCAAGTTATGAATTGTCATTATAGACTTTATGCCACGGAAAAATTCATTACCCTGGAATCTCTCCTTAAGGTAAACCGGGATAAGACCTGTCTGCCAGTCGTGGCAATGAATTATATCAGGTCTGAATCCTATAACCGGAAGAATTGAAAGCGCAGCCTTGCTGAAATATGCAAACTTCTCAATCTCCCAGATAACATCTCCGCTATAGGGAGCCATTCCGTTAAAGAAATACTCATTATCTATAAAGTAGTACTTTATGCCTTCAACCTCAGCATAAAAGATTCCCACATACTCGCTCTTCCAGTGAAAATCCATGTAAAAATTCGAAACATATTCGAGCTTATCCTTCATCTCCTGTGCCATACAGGTATATTTCGGGAGGATAACTCTTACATCGAAATACTTCTTATCAATGTCCTTAGGCAGAGAGCCAACAACATCTGCAAGTCCGCCGGTTTTAATAAATGGTACGCCTTCTGATGCAACAAATAGAATGTTCTTCATGTAGTGCCTCCATCATTTGGAAGATTTTTTATTAACAGGCGATCAGTCTTCTGTCACCTGATATTTCGCAGACTGCATAGCTATAAGCTCTTCATCTGAGAAATAATCGATTTTCATAGCCTTCTTAACGTCACTGAGAGTCTGTGCTGCAACCTCTTCTGCAACTTCCGAGCCCTTCTTGATAACGTCATATACATACGGAATATCCTTCTGGAATTCCTCTCTGCGCTTTCTGATAGGCTCAAGCTCGGACTGGAGGACATTGTTAAGGAACTTCTTAACCTTAACATCTCCAAGGCCGCCTCTCTTGTAGTGAGCCTTCATCTCATCGAGATTTGCATAATCGGGAGCAAACTCAGCAAAATGCTCATCCTTTGCAAATGCATCAAGATAAATAAATACCGGATTGTTCTCAACTTCGCCCGGATCCTCAACGCGAAGGTGATTGGGATCTGTGAACATTCCCATTACCTTCTTTTTTATCATCTCCGGTGACTCTGAAAGGTAAATACAGTTTCCAAGTGATTTGCTCATCTTAGCTGTTCCGTCGGTACCCGGAAGGCGAAGACAAGCTGCATTATCTGGAAGCAGGATGTTCGGCTCAACAAGCGCTTCACCGTATACTGAATTGAATTTTCTTACAATTTCTCTGCACTGCTCTATCATTGGTTCCTGATCCTCTCCAACGGGAACAGTTGTAGCCTTAAATGCGGTAATATCAGCAGCCTGGCTTATGGGATATGTGAAAAATCCAACCGGAATGCTTGTTTCAAAATTTCTCATCTGTATTTCAGACTTTACTGTGGGATTTCTCTGAAGTCTGGATACTGTAACAAGATTCATGTAATAGAATGTAAGCTCTGTAAGTTCAGGTATCTGTGACTGTACAAAAAGCGTGCTCTTTGCGGGATCAAGACCTACCGCGAGATAATCGAGCGCAACCTCAATAACATTCTGTCTCACCTTCTCGGGATTCTCGGCATTGTCTGTAAGAGCCTGAGCATCCGCGATCATAATGAAAATATCATCAAACTCCCCTGAATTCTGGAGTTCCACTCTCCTTCTGAGTGAACCGACATAATGACCGACATGAAGCTTCCCCGTCGGGCGATCGCCGGTAAGTATAACTTTGCGCATAACTTTTTCCATCTCCTTAAAATATATAATTAAATATTATATCAAAAAACCTTATTTTTTTATAGATAGTGCAAACTGTTCTCTGCTAACACATGCAATAACATCTCCGATATCGGGAGTCTGTCCCAGAATGCCGTAATCCTGATGAATCGGAATAACTCCGAACTTCATAGCTTTACCGCCGATTCTGTTCTGAACATAATCGCCTATCTTCACACAGATACTTTGCATTACCGCATCACGGATTCCCCATTCCGTGAGCTTTGCGAGCATCTGATCCGTGGTTGCCAGATCCTGAAGGATTCTGGCCTGGGATATAGTTCCACCCGCTAATACCGTATGAAGTGAAAATACTTCTCGCCTTCCGTCAGCATTCCAGGTATGAGTATCCATAATACCCGCAGCCAGTCTGATAAGCTTTGAAGCATTTCCGACAAGCAGGAAATTTTCCATACCAACCATTGCTGCCATATCTAGCGTGTCACCTATATAGTTTCTGCATCTTATGCAGTGCGCCATAGATATATGGGTATTATCCTGTATATATTTATGGCCTGCATTACCCGGAACCGCAATAACATTCCTTATCCCGGATTCATATTGCTCCTGAATGGTACCTGCGATTTCCGATAAAACATCGTCCTGTGAAGTTCTGGCAACGGAACCGTTGCCCCCGGTAATACTAAACTGCAATGAGCTGTTATTATACGATATGGCAGAAACCGTTATTTTTATAAGCGGCATTATATCCGCAAAATGGATTGCATCCGCAACAGCCTCGAAAATTACATCTCTCGCTTCCTTATCAATATTCGCAAATCCGGCAGGTACTCCACGCTCAACAGCAGTAAGCCTGCTTATACCTTCTCCGCCATCAAGATACAGATTGATATATTCCGGTTTTATATATATATCATCCGGAATATCCGTCATCTTCCTTACACGCTCAACCGTCACATGAACTTCCGAAGCACCGGAAAGCCCCTGAATATTTACATTGCCGAGAACAACACAGAATTCACGAAGCGCATGGTTTTCAGGATGCGGAATAAAGCGAACGGGAACATTGACCGGTCTGCCATCATCAGTATGAAATTCTATAGACTCGTAACTAATGCGCAAAAGTAGCGACGAAGCAGCAGCTTTTGCTGCCACCGCAGCAATCGCTCCCCCGGATAATGAAGAAATATTTGAAAAAACGTTCATGCCTTTTTGAATCATTGATTTTCCCCCAGGCGGTGTTCGTTTATTAGTCATTTTTATAAAAATAGTATAACATGTTTTACTCTAAGGCGCTTTATTATTGGAAAATTCTTTTATATTTACTCGTCATTATAGACACATAATATTCTAAAATTCGTTCGTGATTAGATATAATTTCGAATTATTTTATATTTAGTTTATGAATTGTCCATATTCTGTACAAATTTACTCTTTACTATAAATTTAACAGGAGTTAGAACTTCTGACTCCCCCAACAAAACTTTTTTCATACCGGGTTGTCGGGTTCCCCACCTGACAACCCCTCCTCCCAAAAAACGCCCCGGCGTTTATTTTTTTTGGAATGATACGGGAGGGGTGGGGATATATATTTCTTTAACCAATACTATAACCCTCTTCATTCCTTGAGGCTCGTACGATTGTAGATAAAACAGATTTCCATTTGAAATAAAAACAGACCGGGACAAAGTGTGTTGGAGCAAAACCGATTATGCGTTTTTTGCAACGAGGTTTTGAACCAATATACTTTGTCCCGGTCGTCATGTATATCAATATCTTGAAATCTGTTTTTCTACAAGTCGTACGAATTCCTGGTTGGTGCGGGTTTTGGAGAACATGTTTATGCACTGGTCTACAGCTTCGTCTGCCTTCATGCCGTTGAAGCCCTTGCGAAGTGCATTAACTGCTGCGAGTTCTTCGGGCTTGAGAAGAAGATCTTCACGTCTGGTACTGGACTTGGGAATATTGATAGCAGGGAATATTCTCTTCTCCTGCATCTTTCTATCGAGAACCATTTCCATGTTACCTGTTCCCTTGAATTCCTCATATATAACATCGTCCATCTTGGAACCTGTCTCTACAAGTGCTGTAGCAAGGATTGTAAGACTTCCGCCCTGTCTCATGTTTCTTGCTGCGCCGAAGAATCTCTTAGGCATATGAAGAGCCGCCGGATCAAGACCTCCGGAAAGAGTTCTTCCTGACGGAGGAACTACAATATTGTATGCTCTTGTAAGCCTTGTAATTGAATCAAGAAGAATCATAACGTCCTTGTTGTGCTCAACAAGTCGCTTAGCACGCTCAATAACCATCTCAGATACTCTCTTATGGTGCTCCGGAAGCTCGTCGAAGGTTGAATAGATAACCTCAGCGTTAGGCCCCTCAATACTCTCCTTGATATCTGTAACTTCCTCAGGACGCTCGTCTATAAGAAGAACTATAAGGTGAATATCGGGATTACTTCTCTTTACTGAAAGAGCAACATCCTTAAGAAGTGTTGTCTTTCCTGCCTTAGGCGGTGAAACGATCATTCCACGCTGTCCCTTACCGATAGGTGAGATCATATCCATGATTCTCATTGCTATCGTGCAGCCGGGATGTTCAAGAACAATCTGCTGATTCGGGAAAATGGGTGTCATCTTCTCAAAATCCCATCTGCCCATAGCAACTTCTGGCTTATAGCCGTTTATTGAATTAAGCTGGAGCAATGCTCCGAACTTATCGTTTTCCTTTTTCTGTCTGGCAATACCTTTAAGAATATCACCGGTTTTGAGATTATACTTTCTTATCATACCCGGAGCAACATAAACATCGTTCTCACCGGGAAGATAATTCTCGCATCTGATAAATCCAAAACCATCCTGCATTACTTCAAGAATACCGTCTGCTTCTATTCCATTGGCAATTTCAGCCTCATCGGCAGGAGTTTCCTTTTTTGCGTAGGATTCCTGGGATTCTGCAGAAGACTTTTGTTCCTTATTCTCAGAGGACTTTGCCTCGTTAGAATTCTTATCTGGAGCCTTTTTCTCTGCAGGCTTCTTATCTGCTCCGTCATTTCTGCTGTTATCGGCAATAATAACCTTCTTCTTGCCGGGCTTTTTTTGTGCAGGTTTATCGTTTGATTCATTTGCACTTTTTGCAGGCTTCTTTTCTGCTTCCTTTGTCTCAGCTTCTTTTGCCTCAGCTTCTTTTGCCTTAGCTTCCTCAGCCTGCTGTTTCTCATAGAGCTTCAAAAGAGCATCAATGAGTTCAGATTTCTTCATTGTTGTAACACTCTTAATTCCATTCTGCTTTGCAAGATCGCGAAGGGAAGCAAGTGTTAGTGTCTCTAATTTTTCTCTCAAATTTAATTCCTTTCTTATAAATTCATATTATAAAAAACAATTGGAAAAAGTAATCGAAAACTTATAAATTAAGTCTGATTGTCGATAAGCTAATGCTTCAAGATAAAACTACCTTCGACTAAACATCACAATACATCATAAAATAAGAAATATCAATAGAAATTTTTTTAAGATTTTATTAAATAAGGGGATTTATTCATTCCCCTTACCACTGTCTATCATAATACCGATAGCTTCTTTCGCAACCTCATACAGAGTAGCCATCTGCTTTGCGCCTTCATCATCCATTTCAGCAAGCTTGTTGTACTGTGAAGTAAAATAGTTTTTTGCCTGAATGACTGTCGCACTTGATATAACTCTGCCGTTACTCATAATTGTACCGGTCTCGGAATTATATCTTCCTGTTGTTGTTTTAAATTTTTGTGCGTCGCCCATTCCCATGGATTGTGCGAGCGAGTGAATAAGTGCTTCTCTTCCCTTATTATCTGCCATAGTAATCCCCTCATCCGTCAGCTGCGCTGACGCCTTCCCCTACAAGGGGAAGGCTATGATAATAAAATAGTTATTCTCACAAAATATCAGATTACTTTGTTACAACTTCCTTGATAGATTGAGCAAGACCTGCTACGCCTGCGATACTGCTGGGTACAATAATCTTTGTAGCCTGTCCGTTTGCAGCCTTCTCGAAAGCTTCGAGACTCTTAATTGTAAGAACAGACTCGTCAGCACCGGCATCCTTAAGCATCTGAATACCATCAGCATTAGCCTTCTGGACGCTTCTAATAGCCTCTGCTTTACCTTCAGCTTCTCTGATCTGCTTTTCCTTCTCAGCCTCAGCCTTGAGGATTGTTGCCTGCTTATCAGCCTCTGCCTGAAGAATCTTACTCTGTTTTTCACCCTCTGCAACTGTGATAGCTGACTGCTTCTCACCTTCTGCGAAGAGGATCTTTTCTCTCTTTTCACGCTCAGCCTTCATCTGCTTCTCCATGGCATCACGAATCTGCTCCGGAGGATTGATGTTCTTAAGCTCTACTCGTGTAATCTTAATACCCCATGGATCTGTTGCTATATCAAGAGCATCCTGCATCTGAGCATTAATCTGGTCACGGCTGGTAAGTGTTTCATCAAGTGTAAGTGATCCGATTACATTACGAAGAGTTGTTGCTGTAAGATTTTCAATAGCTCCTATCGGATTTCTTACTCCGTATGCATAAGCCTTGGGATCAGAAATTCTAAAGAACACGATTGAGTCTATCTGCATTGTTACATTATCCTGAGTGATAACAGGCTGAGGCGGGAAATCACAGTACTGTTCCTTAAGATCAACCTTTCTTGCAATTCTGTCAATAAAAGGAACCATAAAGTGAAGACCGACATCCCAAGTCTCCTTGTATGCACCGAGACGCTCAACAATAAATGAGTGAGCCTGCGGTACAATCTTGATATTTAGTGCAATCAGAACAAGAATTAAAACGATGATAATAAATATTGGCATAACTTCTCCTCCTTCTTCATACCTTTAAGCTTTCTTTACGATAAGCTTATTGCCCTCAACTTTTTCAATAATAACTGTTTCCCCTGATGAAATATTAACCTCATCATCCATACTTCTTGCGTTCCAGGTAGTCCCATCAAGAATCACAGCGCCGGTCTCCTTGATATTGTCTATATCCTTGGAGACAGTAACCTTTCTTCCGGGAACCGCATCGATGTTGGTCTTAACAATTCTTCCGCCAAGCAGTCTTACCGATACCGGTCTTACCAAAAGCAACATGACAATTGAAACCAGAATAAAAACCACTATCTGCAGCGGAACCGAAAGACCGAGCACAGCCATAATAAATGCTGCCAAAGCTCCGATTGCAAACCATATGGTGGAAAGCCCCTGTGTCAAAATTTCAAAAACAGCTAATATTACGGTAAGTATCAGCCAAAATATCATAGGCGACACTCCAAATAACGTATTGTACATGTCAGTCACCCCACTTTATCATACAAAGAAGCTTATTATCAGCTTATCTCGTTTACATAAATCTGTACACGGCTCTGAATGATATCAGCAACCTCCGCAGCAGTCTTCTGTCCGCTGAAGTATGCCGCTGCCTCTTCAAAGATAATGCTTGTTACAGCTTCATTTGCATTTCCTACCTGATCGATGCTGTTAAGGAAGTTCAGCACCTCATTTACCTCATCATCAGTCATAGGATCAACAATTACCTCTGTATCTCCAACATACCAGGTATCATCATATTCAACTTCCTTGCCATTCTCATCGATATATGTAGGCTTCTTCTTAGCTTTCTCTGAAAGCTCATCCATCTTTGTCATACTTACAGGCCAAGCACCGTCAATAGTTTTCTGATACTCGTCTGATAGGAAGTATCTCATGAATTCCCAACATCCGTCCTTAACCTTGGAACTTGAGCTCATGGTGAGCTGAAGGTTAGGATAAAGCGCGGAGCCACTTCCGTTATCTGAAGGGAAGCCTACTGTCTTAATTGGCTTACCGAAAGTACCCTTTGCTTCATAGTTATAATCAGAGAAAGCGTACAAATATAATCTCTCTGCAAGTGCCTTATCCGTTCTATAAAGAGATGCTGTCTCATAGTTGTAATCATCTTCCGAAAGCTCCTCAGGGAACTCATTTACAAACTCAAGAAGATGTGTAAATGCCTCTGAATCATAGCTGCAGGTAAGAGTCGACCAGTCGATGTACTGAGAACCGGAAAGACTGAGCGCCATCTCAAGCACTTCATCTCTTGTAAGAGGTCCGAAAATATTCTTGTGCTCGATATTCTTTGCCTTTACAAGCTTTTCAAGTTCATCGATAGTCCATGTATAATCATCATTTCCTACGTCGTCTGTAGCTGCAACAACTGTTTCAACATAGAAGCTGGGAATGAGCTTATACATCTTACCGTCATTCTTGAATGCTTCCATTACATGATCCATATACTTGACCTTGCTTAATTCTTCATCATTCTTGAAGTAATCTGTCATATCTTCAAAAAGTCCCTTTGAGATATAACTGTCTACAGGCATATCGGAATCAAGAACAAGGATATCAGGTGCATTACCGGAAACAATGTCTGTATTCAACTTGTTTGCACCACCTGACATCTCACTGTCAGAGTCATATTTTGAGTAATCACTGATAACAATACGATATTTATCATTTGTCTTATTGAACTTAATTATCTGCGCTCTTACATCATAATCGATATAGTTACAGCCAAGAACAATCTGCTGTCTATCGCTTACAGTCTTGGGATCAACCTTTGTAAGATATGTAAGGTTATACTTCATATCTTCTGTAGGAATAAGTGCAATTATCTCGGTATCGGAAATTGCTACCATCTGAGATACACCGTAAGTATCAATATCCGAATCAACGAAATTGAGGATCATTGAAACCTTTTCATCACCGAGCTTATAGGTATAAATACCCTCGGAACCTGATGCAAAAAGATCATGGCTTCCTGCACCTGAATAAAATGAGTAGTCATAGAAAGTTGAATCTACAGTTCCAACCTCAGTGGCCTTCTCGCCCTTTAAATCAACTTTATAAAAAGTCTGTTCGGAACCATTTACAAGCGCACCGAAGCTTCCGTCACCCAGTTTATACACATATGCTGAAAAACCATACTCTGTGTCAGCATTATCAAAAGCGATATCAGCGGTCTTGCTTCCATCTGCAGTACTGTATTTATGAACTCCGTTTGTATCGGATACAAGTAGAGTATCATTATCAGCAGCAATAAAAGAATTCACATAATAATATGAATCGGTTGTAGAATCAATCTCCTGTCTCCATACTTCTGTACCGTTGTTGTCAT
The DNA here is from genome assembly GCF_900104155.1 of Butyrivibrio sp. INlla16. Taxonomy (GTDB): domain Bacteria; phylum Bacillota; class Clostridia; order Lachnospirales; family Lachnospiraceae; genus Butyrivibrio. The sequence continues at coordinate 21,820 of NZ_FMYB01000030.1, read as the reverse complement.
ACTTGACCATGTAATAAGTATCTGAATCAACATTACTTGAAGATGACATGTCAACTCCGGTATCTGTATCGGAGGGCATAATTACATCACCCTCACCGCCTTCAGATGAAGTAGTATTAGTATCTTCTGTAGCATCCTGGCTTGTAGAAGCTGCGTCATCGGATGTACCCTCTTCATCTGCTTCGGAATCATCGGAAAGAGCTTCTTCCTCATCCTCACCGGAATATTGTGTAACATCGTCTTCAACCGATTCGGAATCTTCAATCTCTATTGAGTTACCATCCTCAAGAATAATCGGAGAAGAACCATCCAACCCCTGATCAAATTCAAAATCACCGCCACCCATATAGCCTGCATATTGGACTTCAAGGGTATAAATTGAACCATCATCGGTAAGTGCTGCGTTATACAGCAGTAAATTTCCTGAATTTGCGAGATCAATAGTATTTAAGTTACTTCCGTCTTTATCAAAAGTGAAAACAGTAGTTTTATTGTTTCCCTCATCGGAAACAGCAGTTCCTACTGCATAAATCTTATCTCCGAATTTGCCGAGAGACGAAATTGATGATGTATCAATGCTCTCTCCAAGGTCAATCGGATTATCCTTAAACACATAGGCAGAAGCATCATGACTTGCCTGCTCGTCGGTCGATCCTGTCTTTTTCTTACCACAGCCGCATCCTGCCATAGTTACAGCCATAACTACAGCCATTGAAGCGCTGAGTATCCTTTTTAGATAAATTCTTCTCATTAAATATCCTCCTTGTTTATCCATAAAACAAACTGAAAAACCGTCAAAAATATTTCCACTTTTCGTTATGATATTTCATGTTTGATTCAAGATTGTACTTCCAGTCGGCAGCTTTTTCTACAAGCTGACCTACAGTCCATTTCCTGTGTCTGTAAGCCTGTACAACAACTATAGCTGCCATCAAAAACAAAATTACTGCGCAAACTATCTGAATAAGAAGAAGCACGGCCAATATGTTTTCATAAGCCCTTGCATTATTCTCCCAATAGGGATAAATAACCGGCTTCGTCTGCATTCCTCTCATATTAAACTGTCCAATAAGCTTAAACAGATTAGGATCTTCAAATCTCGCGCTGTTATCAACAACCTCAACCTGGGTTGTATTAAGCGAGAGCTTCTCTATAACAAAATTAGCGGCATAGTTGTCTACGGTATTGGGCATAACAACTTCCATACAGACAATACCCTTGGCCTGTGTCTCAACATCAGAAGTGCCGCCTCCTTCCTCATCATCATTCTTGGATGCCACGTTGACCTTACCAAGAGAGCCATCTGTCGAGAGAACGGAAGCATCGATTCTGCCATAGGTCGCAAGAGATTCAAATGACATGAAGATAGTAGGATATACCATACCGGCAGCTTTTACATATTTTCCACTGTCTCTTTTGACAACACCCGCGATATAGTGAGGTACTCCTCCAAGTAAAATGGTCTCACCCACAATATCATTGGAGCCAAACAGCTGCCATGCAAGTTCCTCATCGAGAATTACATAATCCTTCATGACTATGTCACCGGTAAAATAGTTACCACTCATAACTCTCATCGGATGGAACTGAAAAAAGTCTCCTCCAACGCCGATACCAACTGCTGTTACAGATTTAAGGTCTCTCGTGATCTCTATGCTTCCCACAGCGCTGTAGCAGTAATTCCATACTGCACCGCCACCCTCTGTACTGGCATCTGCTTCCTGAAGTCCGTCAGCAATAAGACCTTTATTGATCTTATAAGCATATTCGTTAACCGTATCGATACTTACACCCTGATTCTCGGAAAAGAACATGCTGACCTGACCGCATCTGGTATCCCCTGACCATCTGTTACCCATCATCTGATCATACTGATGTCTTGCCATGAAATCTTTTTGGACTCCTAAAGCAAAGATGATAAGCGCAAGCAGGACCATAACAACAAAATATATGATCTGTTTTAATTTCAGATTTTTGAAAAATCCTATAATACTTTCTTTTAATTTGTTCATGAATTATTAGCCAGTCTTACCTGATCACCGGATTTAATAGGAGCTGTCGCTGTAGTGATCACATACTCATCACCCTCAAGGCTGCCGCTTATAGCTGCAGTAGTATCATCAGATCCAAGCACCTCTACATCAACTCTTGCAGCAATATATCTGTTTCCGAGAGGACTGGACTTCGACTTTACTATAAGGATAAATTTACCGTTTGAGTCTTCTCTTACAGCTCCTGCAGGAATTGTAAGGTCATAGTTATCAGACTTCTGTCCAATCTGAAGACTTACTGACTGGCCGTTTTGTACTTCCGGACTTTCAATATTGAAAGTAAGAAGTTTCTTTGTATTAGGATTCTGCTGATCCGCAGTAATAGACTTAAGGGTTGCCTTAAAGTCTGTGTAGTACCATGCATTCTGAGGCTCAGCAATATCGCCAACCTTAAGGCGCTTTGCCTGATCCATGGTAACAGAGAAGCTTGTAACCATACCCTTGCCGTCAACCTGAATTGTTGCAACGGGATTCTCAGCATTGGTTGTCTCACCTGCTTTGAGGGCAAGCTCTGTTATTGTTCCGTCTACAGGCGCAGTTACGGTAGCACCGGTTGATTCCTTCTCAAGCTTCTCAACTGTTTCTCTCTGCTCTGCAATTGTATCTCTCTGAGCATCAAGCTCAATTTCCTTTGCAATCTCAGTAAGAAGCTCTGTTCTGTCTGTTGTTGCTCTCTCGAGCTCCTGAGCTGTCTTATTTTTTGTATCCTGAAGTGAAGCTGCCTTTCTCTGGTAGTCACTGTCAACCTGCCCTGCCTGGGTTGTCATCTGCGAAACATCTTTTGTACTATGTGCCTGCTCAATATTGAGCTGATCCTTCTCTTGATTAAGTGCATCAATAACTGAGTCATGATACCAGTACATTTTCTTTAATGATTCTAAATCTTTAATCTGAGTTCCTAATTTAGCCTTTTTAATTTGTGGTTCAGTTTTATCAAGATACGCCTCAAGTCTGGCTTTTTCAGCTTCTTCTTCAGCAAGCTGTGTATCTATTTCAGTGATTCTTGCTGTAATCTCAGCTTCTCTGTACTGAGGCGTTGCCTCATCATAATTATACTGAGCCGCAGTATATGACTGTGCCTGAGACTGCGCATCAATTGTTGCCTGGGCTTCCTCATCAGCAAGCTTAGCAGCATCGTATCTGTCAGTTGCAGCCTTAAGCTTGGCCTGGAACTGATCCATTGTGAGAGTCTGACCGCCTCTGATACGATTTATGGCCTCATCTGAGAGATCACCTGAGAAAAGTGAGGTCTCATAAGTCTGTAAGAGCTCCTCCAGCTTTGTTTTTGCTTCCTGAAGCTCTGTGGATTCCTTATCTTCAAGGTTATAAATTACATCACCCTTTTTTACCTGGGCTCCAACCTCAACAGCAACGCTCTTGATTACGCGCTCCTGTGAAACCTTTACCGAATATGGATCCTTGGCTTCTACAGTACCGGTTCCTCTGATAACCGGTGAAATTGTTCCTTCCTGAATCTGCTGAATAGCAACCTCCGGAAGTGAAAAATTCATAATTGTGTTTGAGAAAAAAGTAAGCAATAACAGTATTGCCAGAAAGGCTATTGTTATATCCTTGATAATATCCTTTCTGCTTTTCTTTGGTCTCTCATTTCTAACTTCAGACATACCTTTAATTCCTCTTCCCTTAAAACTAAATCACGCCTGCTCTCCTCCTCTAGTTATGCAGGCAACGCCGTTACTGGCTGTAAAATCTATCCTTTTAAACCGCCCTGGTACGAAATACCTTCGATTAGGTACTCTTCGCCGTACAGGAAAATCAATAGCGGCGGCACAAGATAAATAACCGCTACCGCAAATGCCAGGCTTATTTCGCCTGAATTGATTTTCGACAGAAATACCGAAAGCGGATGAAGCTCGTCGTTGCTGAGCAGAATAAGCGGCTGCTCAACCATGTTCCAATAATCTATAAAAACCAGAATTGCGATAGATATAAGTCCGCTCTTACAAAGCGGTGCGCATATCTGGGTAAATATCTGCCACTCACTGGCTCCGTCAATGGATGCTGCCTCCATTACCTCTGCCGGAATTCTCCTGATAAATTTCGTAAGAAGATAAACCGCAAACGGTGAAAAGAATCCGGGCAGCCATATGGCCCATCTCGTATCAAGTATTCCGAGAGCCGATGATACCAGATAATTAGGTACCAGTGTAACCTGATATGGCATAAGCATCATAATGATGTAAAGGAAAAATATTATCTCCCTTACCCTTCCCTTGTATCTCGCAAACCCGTAGGATGCAAGCATCGCCACTAGAAGCTGAATCACAAGGATCGGAACAACATAGATCATACTGTTCCAAAACTTAACAAGATATTCCGGTGATTTGAACAGCACAGTGAAATACTGACTGAATGTAACAATATCCGGAATAAACTTGAGGTTAACCGTTTTTGATATAAATACCTTTCCTCCGGTATCCGTCGTCTGAAAAACCGCACCGTAATTGGCACTGATTTCAGAAGAACTCATGAAGGAATTTGTAATTGTAAGTATTGTCGGCAACAGGAACAATGCCGCAAAAATCGCACATATAATGGTTCCTGCTATAGTACCGTATTTATATATTTTTTTCTTTCTTCTTGCCTTCCGAATGGCTCTTTCGTAAAACGCCGCTTCACCGGTAGGCAATTTAAGTCCTGCCATACTAGCCTTCTATATCCTTTCCATACCGGTTTTCAGTGTTAAACATGATAAGCATCAGAACAACAATTACCAATGCCATGATAATGGCCGAAGCCGAAAGCTTCTGGTAATCGACTGAGGCAAATGTATTATTCATAAAATGCTGCATCATATACAGCGTCTTATAAGGATAATCTCCGGTCATTAGATATATCTCTCTGAATACCTTAAAGGAATTAATAAGAGACATAATGGTAACAAACAGTATAGTGGATGAGAGATATCTCATCTTTATTGTCCAGAAAATCTGTCTGTCAGTTGCGCTCTCAAGCTTTGCCACCTCAATCAGATCCTTGGGCACACTCGAAAGAGCTGCCATGAACAGAATCATGTTATAGCCGAGGTTTTTCCATAAAAACAGTGCAACAATAACTATCTGCGCCTTGTCTGATTTAAGCCAGTCAATCTTTGGTCCGCCAAAATTCATACTTATGACATTTATAATTCCGTTAAAATGGAACAACACCTGCCAAATAAGTACTATTGAAGCAATTGGAACCATCATGGGGCTAAGGAAAAAGCTCCTGAACTGGCTCTTAAACGGTATACCCGATTCCATAACGACAGCCAGGAATAGAGAAAGCGCCACCGCAAGAGGCACAGCTATTATCGAAAACATAAAAGTATTATATGCAGCCTGCCTGAAAGCATTATTAACAAACACTCTTTCAAAATTGAAAAAGCCGACAAACTCTTTCTGAATAGGATTGTTTACAACCGAATAAAAAACAACCACACAGAAAGGAATAACAAAGAATGTCAAAACTCCCATGAGACTCGGTAAAAGAAATGCCCATGAAACAGCAGTCTCACGAATAGTCTTTCTAGTGCTCTTTTTATTAGCAAGATGCTTTATTCTCTTAGCGCGGTTCACAATATTATTCTTTAATCCGCGATTTTGCTCATCAGTCTGGCCTGCAGCATTTCTTCTGAGAAATCTATTAAATTTTTCAGCTGATCCCGATATCTTTTCGGGAATCTTTTTCATTTTATCCATAAATCAGTTTTTAAAGCTATGTATCGGAGCCGGAATCCTTCCTCCTCTGTTAACAAATTCATCACAAGAAAATGTGTTGACGCTCATGATAGGACCAAATCCCAATAGTCCGCCAAAGTCCACAGTATCTCCTGCTTTCTTACCGATAACCGGTATGAGTCTTACGGCTGTAGTCTTCTGGTTTATCATGCCGATAGCCATCTCATCGGCAATAATTCCGGAAATGGTTGTACTTTTTGTATCTCCGGGAATTGCTATCATATCAAGACCTACAGAGCATACACAAGTCATAGCCTCAAGCTTTTCAAGTGATAAAGCTCCTGCATTAACTGCATTTATCATACCCTGGTCTTCACTAACCGGAATAAACGCACCTGACAAACCTCCTACATAAGAGGATGCCATTGCTCCGCCCTTCTTAACCTGGTCGTTTAACAGCGCAAGTGCTGCCGTAGTTCCGGGCGCGCCCGCATGTTCAACACCAATCTCGTGAAGAATATCAGCAACACTGTCCCCGATAGCAGGTGTGGGCGCAAGTGAAAGGTCAACAATTCCAAAGGGAACTCCCAGTCTCTCGGAAGCTTCCTTTGCTACAAGCTGACCTACTCTCGTAACCTTAAATGCTGTCTTTTTAATTGTTTCACAGAGAATTTCGAAATTCTCTCCGCGCACCTTTTCAAGTGCCGTCTTAACAACTCCGGGACCGCTTACACCGACATTTATAATTCTGTCTGCTTCGGTAACTCCGTGAAAAGCACCTGCCATGAAAGGATTGTCATCAGGAGCATTGCAGAATACAACAAGCTTCGTGCACCCTGCACTGTCATTATCCTTAGTAGCCTCGGCTGTCCTAACGATTACGTCGCCAAGAAGTCTCACGGCATCCATGTTTATTCCTGTTTTGGTTGAACCGACATTTACAGATGAGCATACAACATCGGTTTGGGAAAGCGCCTGTGGTATTGACTCTATAAGAAGCCTGTCAGCATCTGTCATCCCCTTACTTACAAGCGCGCTGTAACCTCCGAGGAAGTTTATTCCAACATCCTTTGCAACCTTATCCAGCGTCTTTGCAATAGATACAAAATCCTCTGTGCTCTTACATGCAGCAGCACCGATAAGTGCAATCGGAGTAACGGATATTCTCTTATTTACGATCGGAATACCGAATTCCTTGGCAATATCCTCACCTGTCTGAACAAGATCCTTGGCGGATCCATATATTTTCTCATATATATTTCTGTTTAATGTATCAAGGTCTGAGCTAATGCAATCCAAAAGGCTGATACCCATTGTGATAGTGCGGACATCAAGATTTTCCTTTTCGATCATCTCGTTAGTCTCAGAGACTTCATTAATGTTAATCATTTAAGCTCCTTTTTAAATTCTGTGCATTGAATCGAAAATTTCTTCTCTCTGGCATTTAATTACAACGCCGATATCCTCACCGATCTTATCCAGAGTGTCGCTTACTTCCTGGAAGCTTGCTTCACTCTTACTAACATCAACGATCATCATCATATTAAAATATCCGGAAACTATTGTCTGTGAAATATCAAGAATGTTGATACTGTTTTCAGCCAGAAAAGTACATACCCTAGCAATAATACCTACAGTATCCTTACCGACCACAGTAATAATGATTTTGTTCATAATATTTTACTCCCTTATCTTTTCTCACACTTCAATAACAGGAGAAAGCTCATTTCTCGCTGCTACCATTATTGGAAAATCATTTCCGTGATATGGATTCTCACCCATTTCTATCTCAACCCTCACCGTCTCGTAAGCAAGCTCGGGCAGATTGTTCTCTTTACTCAGATGTCCGAGAAGAATTCCTTTAAGACCGTCGTGCAAAATCCTGCACAGAAGTTCACCGCTCTTTTCATTGGACAAATGTCCTTTTTCCCCAAGGATTCTCCTTTTTAACTGATATGGATACGGCCCCGTCTGAAGCATCCTCACATCATGATTGGCTTCTATCAGTATTGCATCCATGCCTCTCAGGTTATCAACCGTATAATCATTGTAACATCCAAGATCCGTCGCGACTCCGATTTTCTTTTTGCCGCAGGAAATCCTGTACGCCACAGGTTCAAGCGCATCATGCATTATCGTGATCGGATTTACAACAATATCCTTTACCGGAACCTTTTCATCTGCTCGGATTTCATGAAACTCAGCAGAGAGCATTTCTCCCTTCTTATCACTTGTCCTGATTCCCAGTAAGGTTCCTCTGGTTGCATATACCGGAATATCATATTTTTTTAAAATAGTATGAAGTCCTGCAATATGATCTGAATGCTCATGTGTGACAAAGATCGCATCTATATCGGCCAGGGATAAATCCATTCCGGCCAATCCTTCTTCTATTCTTTTCTTACTGCATCCTGTATCTATCAGGATGTTTGTAGTATCGGAACCTATATAAATACTGTTACCGCTACTACCGCTTGAGAGGCTTGCAAGTCTCATCTAATGCAATCTCCGTTTCCATATTAAGTATAAACTGTGACGAAAATGTGTCTATCATATTAAGATTGTGTTATCTATTTCCAATAGACTTCAATTCTGTCGCCTTCATGTATCGCCTGCATATAATCGGGAGTACCGCCATTTAGTGTGGTTACTATCGATCTGCCGTTAGGTTTACTTAGGTCAAAATCAATAACATCAAATATATCTACAAAAATATAATCCGATTTTCCGTGAAGCACAATAGGCTCATTGTTAACTATTACATGAAGATCATGTGTAACCACGCGTCTGGTGGGTGCTGCACTCCTTACAGAAGAAGTAGTTGTACTTCCGCCGGAGATACTTACGCTGCCATCTTCATTCTCCTCCAGGTCAAGATCCGCATCGGCTTCGTAGGATGACTCCTCATTTTCCTGTTCGATGGCAACTTCATCGGCATCGGGGAAATTAGCATAGTATTCCATGATAGCATCAGCGCCGCTCTTAAACTCAACCTTAAAGTTCTCGTAAACAGGAGTATCTCCTTTTGCAACCTCATTGTTGACAGTGATAACCATATCCTCTGTGAGGTCAATATCCAGAAGCTCCGCTATCTGAGCTGCAGTCTCATAATCAAGAATCTTTATCTCGTCTCCGGACTTAATATCATAAAGGCCGGTCTGAACTTCTCCGTTAACCTCAGCGGTTCTCGGTACGTCAATACTCTTTCCGTCTACAGTAATATTGAAAGTTCCCTTGAACTCAGGAATATCATTGATTTCACTGCTTCCTGCCTTACCGACTGTCGAACTTGTAACTTCGATAATATCATTTGCATGAATCTTGGTATGAATATCTGCAGGAGATCCGTTAAGCGTGATAACAGCTGCCTCTCCGGGCTCACCTCTCACCATTCTCTCCTGCCCGTTAACGGTAAATCTCAATTCTTCGCCGCGCTTAGGGAACAGATCCTCGTTAGGAAAATCTGCCTGCATCGCAGCATCAACAATTGCAAGCTTACCGTTATCGTAAATTTTAGTCTGCTGTCCGTTAAAGGATACAAACACAAAGTTGTTGGACTGCTCATAGAAGCTTATACAGATACCGAGAGGTGTAACCATAAGTGAATCTCTCTCAATGGTGCTGTCTTCATTAAGGAATCGAATGCTCTTCATGACTTCTTCGCCACGAAGCGCAACACGCTCCTCCGGAATCTTCATCTCTTTTGCCAAAGCCTTGGTATATCCCGGTACACAGCCGCCACCACCGACAACAAATACAGCACTTACTGATTTGTTACCGTTTAGCTGCTTGATCTGCTGTGTCACCATCTTGGACATCTTCTCAACAAGAGGCTTAATCATTTTTGAAATTTCCTTTGCCGAGATTGTCTTCTCAAGTCCCATGATATCAACATATTTAACCTGATCCATGTGACTTGCATCAATTTTTATCTGGTCAGCGGTATTAAAATCAACAAGGCAGTGCTGCGCGATAATCTCTGTGATGGAATCACCTGCAATTGGAAGCATTCCATAGGATGTAATAGTTCCGTCATCCGTTATACAGATATCAGAGGTTCCTGCACCAACATCAACAAGCGCAAGATTAAGCATTCTGAACTGAGGCGGAATTGCTACCATCATAGCGGCAATAGGCTCGAGAGTCATATTCGCAACCTTAAGATCCGCTCTCTCGCAAGCCTTATAAAGACCGTCAACGCAGTCATCCGGAAGGAAGGTTGCAATAAGGTCAATTGCTACTCTTCCAGCATTATGTCCTTCTAAATTGGCAATCTGATAATCATCAAGATAATAATGCATTACAGAATAACCAACCAGATAAAATTTCATATCCGACTGATTCTGAGCAAGGAATTCCTGATAGGCTTTCTCAACAGCTTTGGACTCAAGATTATAGATTTCCTCCTGAGTAAGCTCTCTGTTGTCAGTGAATTCTTCTTCAAAATTCGTTTTAATGGTACGAAGCACACGACCTGCAGCAGCAATACATACATCCGTCAGATGTATCTGCGTCTGCTGCTCAAGATTCTCCTTGACGTGCCTGATCGTAGCGCCGACCTTACCTATATCATGTATCTGTCCGTCGAGCATGGCTCTGGTCTCATGTTTCTCAACACACTGCGCCATTACATTGAAGATTTCATCCTCCATGTACCCAACTGTACCGACAACGCTTCTGGTACCGATATCAAGACCGAATACTACGTTTTTCTCAGATTGTTCAACCATTTCAGCCATCAGTTTTCCCCCAGCTTTAAATCTATTTGTCTTCTAGTGTCGTTCTCATCATTGCTGTTATCTATTACAAAGCTTGCATACTTTCGGAATTCTTCATCGGAAAGCTGTCCTTTTATAATGTCATCTATCTTCTCATCACTATATCCGCGCGATTCTTTAAGACGCTTTCTCCTGACACTCTCATCTGCGTAAATGTACCACAATTCATCCACGATCTTGTGATAGCCGTTTTCAATAAGAAGTGCAGCTTCTATGAAAAGATAGTCGAGCTTTCCTTCCGCTTTTTCTTTTTCTATTTCACCGTAAATATAATTATTTACTGCAGGATGAAGAATATCATTAACCTGATTCAGGAGACTATCGTCGGCAAATATCTTCGCTGCCATCTTCTGCTTGTCTATCTCTCCATCCTCTCCGAGTATGTCCTCGGAAAGAAGCTCAACTATAGGTTCATAGCAGCTCTGTCCCTTAAGCTTAATATCATTTGCCACTTTATCGGAAAAAATTATACGGCAATTACAGCTCTTCTCTATGTAGTTAAGTACTGTACTTTTTCCGGCACCTACTCCTCCGGTTACTCCGATTACTTTCACTCTACTTCGCCTCAAACCAGTCTGACCCCGTGTGACACTCTGCCTCGAGCGGAACAAGAAGATCAGCCGCTTTTGTCATCTCCTCTTCCAGAATAAGCTTTATTTTAGCCTCTTCATCCTTCTTGGTTTCTATCAAAAGTTCATCATGTATCTGAAGAATCATTCTTGAAGCAAGCTTTTCTTTTCGAATTCTTCTCCATACACGAATCATAGCTATCTTAATTATGTCAGCGGCAGTTCCCTGAATAGGAGCATTCATCGCAACTCTCTCTCCGAACTGTCTCTGCATGAAATTACCTGACTTAAGCTCCGGCATAGGGCGTCGTCTTTTATAAAGAGTCACCGCATAGCCCTTCTCCTTGGCACTCTCTACCGCGCTGTCCTGATAATTCTTAACCCCCGGATAAGTAGCAAGATAGTCCTCCATGTACTTCTTTGCATCGGATCTGGAAATATTAAGATCTTCGCTAAGTCCGAAAGCACTTATTCCGTATACTATTCCAAAATTAACAGCCTTTGCGTTTCTTCTCTGGATATCAGTAACCTCATCGAAAGGAATTCCAAATACCTTTGATGCCGTAATCCTGTGAATATCTCTACCCTCGTGATATGCATCTATAAGGCCCTGATCCCCGGACATATGAGCCAGAATTCTAAGCTCTATCTGTGAATAATCGGCATCGGCAAAAACATATCCTTCCTTCGGAACAAAAACCTTTCTGATAGCTCTGCCGAGCTCGGTCCTCATGGGGATATTCTGAAGATTCGGTTCTGTCGAACTGATTCTTCCCGTAGCAGTTATTGTCTGGTTAAAACTGGTATGAATTCTATTGTCTGTATCAATATATGTCGCAAGACCATCCGCATAAGTGCTCTTTAACTTCGTAAGACCTCTGTATTCAAGAACATTTCTGATGATAGGATTCTCGGGAGCAAGCTTTTCCAGAACGTCAGCAGCAGTGGAATAGCCTGTTTTTGTCTTCTTTCCACCCTTCAATCCCAGCTTCTCAAAGAGTATCTCCCCAAGCTGCTTGGGTGAATTGATATTAAACTCCTGACCTGCCTCCTTATGTATAGCCTTTTCCAGTTCCTCGATTCTGCCTGTAAGGCGCTCACCGTAAACCTTAAGCTCTTCTCGTTTAACAAGGATACCTTCTTTCTCCATGTCATAGAGAATATAGCTTAGCGGCATTTCAACATTATTCATCAGATCCTGCATGTCAGAGTCTTCCAGCTTCTTCTGAATAAGAGGAGCCGCTTTATAAGAAACATACGCAAGATATCCTGTGTACTCTTTTCTGAGATTCCTGTCTGCCGCAAGCGGAGATTCTTTTCCGAAAATCTGTGTCTTGGATCTTATGGTCATCTGCAGATATTCCGAAGCAATATCTTCCGGAAGGTAGTCGTTCTTTAAGGGATTGTTCAGATAAGCCCCGATAAGAATATCAAATGAGCCCTCTTTTTTCTTTTCGTAGTTGTCAACTTCGTAGGGTTTAAAATATTTATATGTATGCTTTATGTCAAAGAAAGAAAGTCTGCATTTCTCCGAAAGTTCCTCGAGCTTCTCCCCAACATAAGCGGCTGTAATATCGTTTTCAAGCTCAAAATACGAAGCCTTTTCATCTTCAAAGCAAACACTGATTCCAATAAGATCAGTAGACTCTGATGCGTCATCAAAAAGTGAAAGCTGTCCGATTTTCTCCCTCTTTTTAATTGATGGGCTATCATCGGATAAAATTCCTATTCCGATAAATCGGTCGTTCCTTGATCCGGCATAAGACAACGCACCTTTAAATACTGCATCTGCTTCAGACTTCGTATTAATGTCCTTAAAATCAATCTTAATCTCTGTTTTTGTAACATCTCCCTCAAACTTCGAGAGTAGATTACGGAAATTCAGTCTTTTAAAAAGCTCATAGGCTTCGCGATTAAAAATGTTGTCGATTGTTGCATTTTCGAAAGAATAATCAAACTCGGCATTCACATCTATTGTTGCCAGAGTCTTACTCAGATCGCATAGCTCTCTGTTAGCCGCAAGCGATTCTCTTATTGCCTTCTTGGATATATTGTCAAGATTGGCATATATATTCTCAATAGATCCGTAAGTGGTCATAAGCTCAATTGCAGTCTTCTCACCGACCTTTGGGACCCCGGGAATATTATCCGATGAATCTCCCATAAGGGCTTTAAGTTCAATAAACTGAACCGGGTTCACTTTATACAGCGTCTCGACATCCGCTGCAAAATAATTCTCAATTTCCGTTTTACCCTGTTTTGTCTTGGGAATGCGAACACAAATATGATCCGTTGCAACCTGCAGAAGATCCCTGTCACCGGATACAAGTCTGACTTCCATGCCTTCCCTCTCGCCTCTCTTTGCGATAGTTCCGAGAATGTCATCAGCCTCAAGTCCTGCCTTCTCCATACGGCAGATGTTCATGCTGTCAAGAACTTCCTTCATCAGCGGCACCTGCTGTCTGAGTTCTTCCGGCATTGGCTTTCTGGTTCCTTTGTACTCGGCATATATTTTGTGTCTGAATGTGGGTTCGTGGACATCAAAAGCAACAGTCAGATAATCCGGCTGTTCCTCATCAATCAGTCTGAAAAGAATATTCAGAAATCCATAGACTGCACCTGTATGCAGGCCTTCTGAATTAGTAAGATCAGGAAGACCGTAGAAGGCTCTGTTAAGTATACTGTGTCCGTCTATCAGTAATAATTTCTTCCCCATTTTAAAAATATCCCCAACTAAATAATATTAAGCAGATAAACTCTATCCGTTGTCCTTATTCTCAGCGAAGCGCGATTGAAAGCGCTATAGCTGCTATAATCTCCGCAACGACCATAATCTGCAGAAAGTATGCGGTCTTTAATAATCTCTTACGCATACGAAGTCTGACCCAGGCATCATTCGTAGTGGACTTCAGCTCTTTCGTAAGGTTAAAAGTACTACCATCCTCAAGTCTCTGAATACCTGTTTCTATCAAAAACTGTATAGTAAGCTCTTCCTTACAACTTCTGCAGGATTCCATATGATTCAAAAATGACTCAAGAGAATAATTATCTAATTCATCAGCTAAAAAGCCGGGTATCATTCTCTGAAATTCTTTGCAATCCATAGTATCGCCAACCCCAATATCTTGTATGAACATAATATCGCAAAGCATACTACTAAACAATATCTAGCATACACCAAAACAGCCAATATTACAATCGGTTAAACTCCCTATATGACGGAAGCGGAACTATAAATCACATATGGTGCAGAAAAATATATGGCGCCAAAATCTCGTTGCTTACGCATAATCGATTTTGGTGCCATACACTTTTCTTTCCATATATTCTTTATATTTCCGTTTCCTGGCTATTCAGGGCGTAAGAATTGATTTGTCATATCTCATAAATCAAGGTGAGAGGATCACTTTCTCCGCGCGATTTCGGCGGAGATTTCTTCGATTTTCTCATCGTTTAAGATGTACTTTTTCTTAAACCAGAAGATTGCGAAAAGGATTCCGATAACAGGAATGATTGTCATTGTCATGCGAAGCCCCATCTTCTGCATGATATCCACTCCCTGTGAATAGTCTATGTCTGTTGCGGTTTCCGCTGTATCATTGCTGAGCTGCAATATCTGGAGCGCAAGAGCAGCGATAAATGCAGATACTCCGGATGCAAGCTTTACAACAAAGGTCTGCATGGAAAATATAACAGATTCATCGCGGCGGCCGTTCTTAAGTTCACCATAATCAACAGTGTTTGCAAGGAATACGGTTGTAATAACCGCAAGCATTCCGTTTGCAGAGAAGATGAAAAACGCCGGAATAAAGAGGATATATACGTTATCCATTTTTGTTGATGCAAGTACAAGAAGCGATATATATCCTGCAATAGCCATTCCCATGCTTATGAAGTAAATCTTTATAGATGTAAAGAATCTTCTTAGGAATGGATATAAAAGCATCATTGCCAGAATCTGAATTCCGCCGCCAAAGGTTGAAAACAGTGTGTATGCACCTCTCCAGCCTACTGTTCCGAAATCGTATTTAAAGAAATAGATTACAAGGTTTGATGTAATGTAGATTGAGCAATTAACGATTACGATAGCTACAACTACTGTCATTGCCTGATCATTCTGAATAAGTGCTCTGAACATCTCTCCTATAGATGCTGTTTTCATGTCAACTGTGGATTTTTCCTTAACATTGATACAACATATTACGGTAAAGAGCACAAACAAAGCAGCGATCACAATTGTAAAATATGAAAAACCGATTCGTTCGACATCTCTATCGGTGATGTCTGCTCCTCCAAAGATATGACCAAGAGCAGAAACAGACATTACTGTTATGATTGTAATTATCGCAGAACCAACACCTGCGCATGAACGAGCGAGTGTTGTAAGACCCTCTCTTTCTTTTCCGCCCTCAGTAAAAGCAGGTATCATTGACCAATAGGGGATATCCATCATCGTATAGGTAACACCCCAAAGTATATAGGTTACAGCCGCATAGGCTACAAGCCCGCTTCCCGACAAAGTCGGCGGTGCCGAGAACATCAGATAAAGCACTATAGCATTTGTTATAGTACCGATAAGGAGCCAGGGTCTGAATTTTCCGAATCTGGTCTTTGTCTTAGCAACTATAGCTCCCATTATAGGATCGTTAAATGCATCAAAAACTCGTGCCACCATAAGAATTACACCCATAGCGGCGGCACTAACCCCAAGAATGTCCTGGAAGTAATACAAAACGTATGAAGCGGAAAGCATGTAAACCATGTCTTTTCCGACTGCTCCAAGACCATAAGACGCCTTTGCGGCTCCGGACAATTTGTTATGTTCGCTCATTACTTTTTAACCTCTTAAATCAAATTACTTGTTGTTATTTTTCATCCCCATGGCAAGCTCCACAACCTTGTAAGCTCCGTCATAGAGACCTGTCTTTTTATTTTCAATAATATTGTCACACATATCATCGAGCAGCGATGTATGCAGGAACTGGCTCAGCATCTGTACTGTATGCGGAATATCTCTGCACTCAAGAGTACCGTCTCCCACCTCGGCAGAATGTATAGCGCCCCACATCTCATGCTTTCCCACTCTCTTTATAAACAGCTTGGGAACAGGATAAAATGCAAGTTCACTGGGCTTTGTAACCAGCACATCGCAGCTTCTCATAAGGAGATTGGTACAGTAAACAGCTTCGAAAATATTCTCATGCCAGAAGCCGTGAATACCGGTCACTTCATTGGAAGGATCAAGTGCATCAGCCGCGAATTTTTCTGTATCCGCAAAATCTCCGAGGTGCTCGTGGATGAAGGAACTCATTCCCGGAATCTCTTTTTTCAGATCCTCCCAGACCTGTCTGTAATCACCCACATTTACATATAAAGCCGCCTCATTCTTCTTTATCTTCGGAAGCAGATACTTTATTATTGCAGCAAATATCTCCTTTTGTGCTCCGGCTCCGCCAATTGTAAGAAGGAATCTCATGGGCTTTTTGTTTTTCCTTCTGTCACATCTTGCCTTGCAGTCATTCTCAATATTTGAAACAAGTTCATGGTCGATATAATGTCCGGTATAGACAAGTTCCTTTCCGGGCATTGCCTTGCAGACCTTTTTCTTGTTCATACCGTTAAGTATTCTGTAACCCATATATGCATTTCTGCACTGTATTGTATGAATAGATCCTTCAGAAAAATGAAGTGCCATCGGCCAGTTATCGGGAACCGCATTGACTACATACTTCATACCGGCATGGATCGCAGCCTGAGCAGGCCATACATGTGTTGCAATAACAGGAATATCCTTTGGCACATTTTTATAAACAGGTGCCATCAGCTCAGCATTTGCCTGATCAGCCGCATTATATGAAAGAGCTCTGAAGCCTTCATAGTTTACAGGCTCCCACACGAGTTTGTTGAAAATAGGATTTTTTGAAAGTCTTGATCCAAGAGAATACAAGTCATTCTGTGCACTTATCAGCTTCGTGCAGGTTGTATGCGGATAGGAATTAAGGTCCATCCAATACGGTGTATATCCCATATACTTAGCACAAGAAGCCATTGCCATACTGATTCTGTAATGCCCAAAGCCCATTCTGATATTTCCAACTATAAGTCCTTTTTCCTCGTCGAAAGGCAGTGTCCCGGAAACATCAGCATTTTCAGGCAGCACCTCGATATTTTTTACTCCGAGACTCTCTCCTATGTATTTATTCTCTGTTATTTTGACAGGGTAATTTGCTTTGGAGTCATCTCCGAATTTCTTCTTGTTCTTTTCCTTTGTTTTCATTGCCTTTCTATATACTTTCTCAGGCATCTCGTTTCCGAAAATTATCTTGGATTTCTCAGACATTACCATTTATCCTTTCACTTATTGTAAAACTTATTTCTTTCTTTATTTTCTCTCCGCTCGCACGAAGACTTATTATCAGCTTACCTTTAGATCCCTGGCACCTCTTGGATTTAATATAGGTCCCGGCCATTCCGCCTCTGAGCGGCACCGTTCTGGGTCCGATAATCTCAATTGCACCTTCTGTCTTAAGCTTGCAGGGTTCGGCAAAAAACGGTAAAACATTTCCATTCTGGTCAACAACTCTTATCCTCACCGATGCCACATCGTAAGATCTACCCTCCATAAGCTCAGTGTTACTAACCACAGTTTCAATGCTTATCCCCTTTACCGTCTCTTTTACGATTGTTGCAGCAACCTCACCATTCTTAATAGCCTCAAATTTAAACGATGTTGCCTCGCCGCCCCAATCACCGATGTACTTCTGGTACATATCAACTATGTTCTTAACAGACATCCTATGGAAAAGCATCATCTCAAGACCGGTAATCTTATCGCCAAGAGACAGACTCCCCATGCCGTGACGTGCAGCCTGGTTTAGTGCATGCTTAACCTTTCCTGCAAAGTATTTTGAGAACTTTTCATTTTCCGCAAGCTCATCACCAATAAAGTCGTCCACAAGTATTGGACCATGTTCAATATTTCTATAAGGTGACGCACCTGGATAATACTCTTTTATAAAAACATCGTTCTTATACATTTTTACGGAATCCGCATTCGTAAAGAGCCAGATATCACCTCGAATACACTCGGGATGCTCTCCAATATCCATAGCAGATGACAGTTCCAATACTGTCTTGTCATCCCCCTGCATTGCATATCCGTAAGCAGCAAGCTTGGGATTCCTGAACATGTCCATCACGCCGTGATAACAGATTCTGTCGCCCGAACCGAAATCCTTGTGGGTGTTGTAGTCAAACATGCACCAGCCAATGCCTCCGGCTATGTCCCTCTCACCTGCGATAGCATCCATGACTCTTATATGTCTCATCGCATGCTCGACTCTTGTATCTTCAGGATCGAAAGCTTTTGTCGGATACATATGTCCGTTATACTCTGTTACCATGTACGCCGAAGACATATCCGGTGTTGCCTGTCTCTTTTTAATGCAACCGGGCTTTTTCCCGTTATGTGAAAAGTCATTTAATGTATATACATCCTCAAGAAGATGCATTTTTGTATCCGCTCTTACTCCTCCGGTGGCTCTCGAAGAATCAAGCTCATGAGCGATATGATTTGTTTTTAAGTAAAAATCATCATCATCTGCAGATTCATTAATTCGGACACCCCAAATAAAGATCGAAGGATGATTCCTGTACTGGAAAATCATTTCTCTTTCATTCTCAAGAGCCTGTTTTTTCCAATCCTCATCACCTATATGCTGCCATCCGGGTATCTCGGTAAATACAAGTATTCCCATTCTGTCACAGGCTTCCATAAAATCCTGAGATTGCGGATAGTGGGAAGTTCTTACGCAGTTAAGACATAAGTCTTCTTTTATTATTCTCGCATCCTCTATCTGCATCGATGCAGGCATTGCATATCCAACATACGGATAGGACTGATGTCTGTTCAAGCCGCGCAGTTTGAATTTTCTTCCGTTTAGATAAAAGCCGTCTGCCTTAAAAGAAGCGTTCCTGAATCCAAACGTTATATTTTTCTCATCAACGAGCTGCTCATCTCTGTATATTCTAATGATAAATTTATAAAGTGCGGGATTTTTCACATCCCACAAGACAACAGGAAGTGTATGATAATCAAAGGTCATTTTATTTTTTGCAGCTATCCTGTTTAGCTCAGTTTCCTCTGCATATTCATCATTTGCGTCCTTGGGAAGTTCACCTGAAATTCTTTTTAGTGACTCGGTTACAACACAACCGGTAAGTGATCCCTTGATTCTGAATCTCGCACGTAGGAAAGCTCCGACAGATCTTGGTGTAACATCCTTCTCCTTAAGCGAAACGTTCATAACCTCAGGAACTTCTGTATATACAAACGCTCTGGAAATATAGGTCTTATCGGTTATTTCGATAAATACATCTCTATAAATACCTCCATAAGTCATATAATCCACCACAAACCCGAAGGGCGGAACATTCAGAGATTCTCTACTGTCAAGCTTCACAACAATTGTGTTTGGTTCGTCATAACGAATATGCTCGGATATATCAAACTCGAAGGCAGTATAGCCGCAGGAATGTGTCCCAAGAAGCACACCGTTAAAATATACCGTAGCTTCATGCGCAGCACCTTCAAAATGAATTGCAACTCTCTTATCCTTCCAATTATGGTCTGCCCTGAATGTCTTTCGGTAACAGCTCACCATCTGATAAACAGCATCATCAAAATAATTGAATGATGTCTCTGCAACTGTATGTGGGATTCTTATATTTTGAAATCCGGTATCCCTGAAATCGGAGCTGATCATGCTCTCATCAAATTCGCTCTTAAATTTCCAGTCATTGTTTAAATAGATTACTTTTCTCATTAGGCTTATCCTCAATTGTGTCCGGAAACGTTTTTGATTCAATTACGTTTCCATGTGTTTATAGTAACACTCCGCGCACGGAGAAACAAGAAACGAAATGTGCAAATTTCGTTTCCGCGTTTTGTGCAATAATACTATATTCCAAAAATATATGTAAGGGGAATAATAATCTGAATTGACAAAAGAAAAAGACATCCAAACATATACTGCCTGAATGTCATAATAATAGTGCCGGCGGTGGGACTTGAACCCACACGCCCGTGAGGACAACAGATTTTGAGTCTGCATCGTCTGCCATTCCGACACGCCGGCCTATGTGCAAAAATCTGCGACTCACCTATGTTAACATATCAAAAATGGATATTCAAGCACCAAATGGACATATTATCAAAAGAGCCGTCAACTATCCCATTCTTCATACTCGAAAGCGGTTTCTTTTCTTCCAGCCTTCTTCCCAAGGGCGTAGAATATGCCTGCTATAACAAGTACTCCCACGAATATGGAAAGTCCGATTATAAGCAGGTTTTTCTTATCATCATCAAGATCATCGAAACGGTCCTGCGCATATGCGCAAGCACTCTTAGCCTTGGTTCCTGTAAAAGAAAGAACCTTCTCTGCGCTCTTTTTAAGTTCATCAATATCGATATCCTGTATTTTTTTATCAAACAAGCAACTCATAATAATCCCCCTTTACATGGCTCATCCATGTTCTCCTGAATAAATGATATCATTTCTTTGCCGGCTTTCACAACCTCTTTTCCATAAAATCCATGACCGGCATCGGTTATCTGTATGATTTTGGCCGCAGGAAAATTCTTTCTTGCATCAAGGCTGTATGAAATCGGAACAACCTGATCGATATTGCCATGCAAAATAAGTACATTCCTGTCATATTTGCCCATACAGTCATGAATATCAAGAGAAAATGCGTCCTCGTAGTATCTGCGCCCTACCGGAAGACCGAAAACAGTTGTTGTTTCCTCAATCATCTCTTTCTTTGGATATCTGTTTTTAGCATCGTCAAAAAGAATATATGCAGGATATAGAAGCACCATAGCTCTGATTTCTTTAGGTGTTTTTGAAGCTGCAATAGTTGAAGCTACACCTCCCTGGCTTTCTCCCATAAGAAATATATTCTTCCTGTCTGCAAAAGGTGCTTTTCTAATATTTTCAACCACAGCTTCTATGTCTTTGCTTTCTGTGAGCACAGACATATCAGTCATTTTACCGTCGCTCCTGGACGATAGACCTCCGCCGCAGAAGTCAAAGATATAACACCCTATCCCTTCCCTTACAAGAAGTTCCGCATAAGGCCTTGTTCCTTCCCGGCTTCCCCCGAAGCCGTGCGCCATGATCACTATGGGATATCTTCCCTTAGCATCATCAGGCAAATATAGTTCCCCAGAAATGTGATACCCGTCTCTCTCCACTATATATGTCTTTTGCATAGCTGCCTCACATATAATACAGAACCACATTTTTCCGATAACTATTTTATCAAAATTTCATAAAATTAACAAGTTTTGGGGCATCTATAAACGGTTAAAAAAACATAAAAATAATCTGGTGACTTGTAATAGTTAATTCCACTTTGTAAGAGTAAATTGGTTCTTCCTCATCGATTAGTACTTGGCTATAGTATAGCATTCCAAGGCGGTGTATAATAGACATATATTGATTCCGAAAGGATAGAGGGATATGTCTACTACTTCTTCTCTGGACTTACAGAGTTTTTACCCTGCTGATTTAAAGATACTTGATGTTGAGGAAACTGATGATGAAATCATTATCAGAATGCATTCTGTAAGTAACAACTGCACCTGCCATAAGTGTGGGGCGCCTTTAATAAAACATCACGGCTCGCATCATAGGAAGGCTCAAGACTTACCAATACTTGGTAAGAGGGTTACTCTTGAT
>NZ_FMYB01000042.1 GCF_900104155.1 Butyrivibrio sp. INlla16 | reverse complement strand
AAATCACGGTAATCCCATGGCTCTACTTTTATGATGACGGGAAGCTTATCAACTTTGAACTTTTGATATTTGGGAGAATGGGAATCGTCGAAAGCCCACTGTTTTAGCGGTATATATCTGCATATGAAGTTTACCAGCCAGCAATTCTGCTGATAGAGTTGGTGGATGATTTCAAGTAAATAAAGTATAATGTTCACGAGCATTGTCTCCTGGTTTTTTGTGAGTTTGGTCGCTGACATTATACCAAAAAGGGAGGTCAATGCTCATTTTATTTTGAACTCCCGATAAATCAAGGCTTTAGAACAAAAAAGAGGTAGTAAATTTGACACTACCAAATTTTATGAGGAGGTTTTAACCATGGAAAATCTTACAGACGGATTGAAAAAATTACTGCTTGCAGGTGTTGGAGCGGTTGCTCTTACGACCGAGAAAGCCGGAGAGCTTTTAAACGAGATGGTTGAAAAGGGTGAGATTACCGTTGAACAGGGCAAGGCTCTCAATCAGGAGTTGAAGCGCACGGTAAAGGACAGCACCAAGAAGGATGAGAAGAAGGATCTTTCCAAGGTTGTTGATGGTCTTTCGGCAGACGAGCTCGCTAAGTTAAAGGAGCTTATTGCAGCAGCAGAAAATAAAGAGTGACTTAGATGGCTGATTTGACAGATCTGGTCAGTAAAATGAGGCAGGTTGCCGACGCCCAGGCTGATAAGGCGGAGGCTGAAAAGAACGGCAGCGCTTCAAAGGAGACCTATAAAGAAAGAAGTGCCGAGGACAGTGCAAGATTCAAGGAAATCAAGGCTGTCCTCGCAAGAAATAAAATCACAAGGGGAATATCACCCGAGAAGCTCCGTGTAATCTTAGAGGAGCTTGGTCCCACATACATCAAGCTTGGTCAGATAATGTCGATGCATTCCGACATTCTGCCGAAGCGTTATTGTGATGAACTCGCAAAGCTCAATTTTGACGTTCCGCCCATGCCATTTAATGAGGTGATCGAGGTCATAGAGGACTCCTATGGAAGTCCCTGCACGGACATCTACGAGTGGATTGATGAAAAGACCCTCGGCTCGGCTTCGATTGCGCAGGTGCACAGGGCCAGGCTTAAGAATGTATCATCAGAGGACGGTATCGGTGATGTCATCATAAAGGTCCAGAGAAAGGGCGTTTATGAGATCATGAGCCGCGACATCAGCCTTTTACACAGGCTTGTAAAGCTCATGCCGCCGGTTGGAGATCTTAAAAATATTGTGGACCTTGATATGGTTCTCGATGAGATGTGGGCCGTAGCCAAAGAGGAGATGGACTTTTTCACGGAAGCCTGCAATATGGCCGAGTTTGCCCGTAACAACAAGGATGTCAGATATGTCGGATGTCCCAAGATGTTCCCGGAGTACTCGACGGACAAGGTTCTTGTCATGGAGTATATTGATGGCTGCTCAATCGATGATGTTGAGTACCTTACCGCACATGGGTATGATCTCGATGAGATTGGTGAAAAATTCGTCAACAACTTTATCAAACAGGTTATGAATGACGGCTTCTTTCACGCGGATCCTCATCCCGGTAATGTCAAAGTCAGAGATGGCAAGATCATCTGGATTGACATGGGAATGATGGGCAGACTATCAGAAAGAGACAGACGGCTGATGGTTCGCGGCGTACGCGGCATTGCTCTCCATGATATACAGGCTGTGGAAAATGCGGTTCTCGATCTTGGACAGGTGAGCGGAACTCCCGACAGGGATAAGCTTTATATTGATTTGAAAGGCTTTATTGAGCAGTACGGCTCAGTGTCTTTCGGAAGCCTGGATATTGCGGCAGCGCTCCAGTGTCTCATGGATATTATGAAGGAAAACGGAATCGCCCTTCCTCATGGAATGACGCTTCTATGCAGAGGACTTGCGCACATGCAGGGCGTTCTTGCAACCATAAGTCCAGAGATAAATATGTTACAGATTGCGACTGCCAGAATTACCGATGAGTTTATTGAGAACCTTGATATCAAAGAAGAACTCATGAAATATGGCAGAGCACTTTATCGTGCAGCGGATAAAGGGATTGAACTTCCTTCGCTGACAGCACAGGCGATGAAGGAATACCTCGCCGGACAGAGCAAAGTGAATATCACGATAAGCTCATCCAAGGAAGTGGATGAACTCATCTATTCATCTATCAGAAATGTGGTCATAGGTCTTGGCGTTGCAGCGCTTCTGATCTCATCCAGTATCATGTGCCTTACAGAGATGAAACCTCAGGTTTTCGGAATCCCTGTTCTCGGCGCGCTTGGATTTGTCTTTGCAATGGTGGTCAGCGGCTTTTTGGTAATAAGAAATATCGCGCTTAAAATTGCCTACAGAAGGCGGCGCAGAAGAAAGAATAAACATTTATGATTGCTTTACAGATAAAAAACACAAGACAGTTTATGTCTGCATTACTTGCATCTGAGGTTTTTGATGAGTTTTTGCTTGAGAGTGCCGAGCTGCAGATTGCGAATACATACACAATTGACGGACATGTGAATAGGGAGTTTTTCGGGGATGACAGCGAAAAGCCTGAATATGAGCTTTCCAAATGGAGCGAGCTTAAACCTGTCTGCTATGAACTGATAAAGGGGAAAAACACCCCGGTTTCCTTCAAATTCATCATGTGCGTCGCACCACCCAGGAAGGATGAACTTTTGCCTGATGACCTGCGGCAGATTGTGTCGTCTTTAGTTTTTATCTTGAAATTCAAGGAGGGGCATATCACCATCACTACAGGAGCAGCCCTCTCGGGCTTCACTCTGGACAAATCCTACAAAAAGATTTGGGACGACTATATGAAGCGCTTTCTTGACAGCGTCGGCATCAGTTATGAAGAACTTTAAGATGCCTTCCCCCTGAGGAAAGAGGATGAATAATATATGCCTTCCCCTTGAGGGGGAAGGTGGCGCGAAGCGCCGGATGAGGGGAAATACCAGGAGGAACAGACATGATCAAACGACCAGACTATATCAAACCCGGTGACACAATAGGAATTACGGCGCCTTCTTTTGGCCCATCGAGCGAGCCATATCACTCGATGTATTTTTTCGCAAAGAAAAATCTGGAAAACAAAGGCTATAAGATAGTAGAGGGCGATACACTTTTCAAAAACGACGGCATAGGGATAAACACCGATCCGAAGGTGGCAGCAGCTGAGCTTGTGGATTTTTATAAAAGAGATGATATTGATGCAATCATTTCCGCAGGCGGTGGAGAGCTCATGAATGAGACCATAACAAACGTGGATTTTGAGGCTCTTGCAGGAGCTAAACCCAAGTGGTACATCGGATATTCCGACAATACCAATTTTATTTTTCCGCTTGTTACGATCTCGGGTGTGCAGGGAATCTACGGACCTTGCATTTCCGGTTTTTCCAAGAAATGGGAGCTCCCCGAAGAGGATGCTATGGCACTTCTTGAGGGGACAAAGACGGAGTTTTCGGGGTATGAGAAATTTGTAGATCCGGCAAAGGAAGAGAATCCGCTTCCCCGTGATCTGGATCCTTCGGAATATTCGAAAATTGATTTTGATATACCCTATGAATATAATTCGGAAAAAGTGCTCACAAGCTTTTTGTGTAAAAACGGAAAGGCAGAAAAGGCAGGTACCGATACCGAGATAAAAATGAGTGGAATATTGCTTGGAGGCTGCGTTGACGTTCTTGCCAATATGGTGGGTACAAGGTTTGATAAGGTAAAGGAGTTTAACCGGGACCACAAGAATGTAATCTGGGTGCTTGAAGCCTGCGACCTTACTCCGATGAGTTATCGAAGGGCGATATGGAACATGAGAGAAGCGGGATGGTTCGACAGCGCAGCAGGGTTTGTGATCGGAAGACCGCTTACAGCATTCGGACAGGAGATGATGGGAGCAGATCAGTACAATGCAGTGACGGATGTGGTTTCGTGTTTCAATGTTCCTATTATCATGGATGCCGATATAGGCCATATAGATCCGATGCTTCCGGTTGTAATGGGAGCGGAAGTTCTGGTTTACGCTAATGGGAATGACTTGAGATTTAAATATGAATAAAAAATCGTTTCGTAAAGAACGGATTGTTTGCTTACGATAGGATTGAAAGGGCTGACTTATATGAACAGAAAAGAATCCGAAAACTTTTTTGACTTCATTCGTTATTTTGCCGCATTTTGTGTGATGTACCTCCACTATACCGGGCATGTGGGCTATTATTATACGTCGCAGGCCGCAGATCAGGTGGCTACTTTGCGCGGAATATCAACTTTCTTCCAACCGACTGTTGTTTTGCTTACCATAGCCGGATTTCTTGCTTCAGCTACTTTTGAAAGATATGGAGAAAGGGTCGGTGCATTTTTAAAAAAGAGGATTGCCAGAATATACATTGATATGTGGCTCAGCATGGCTGTATATGTTGCGGTGTTATATTTTGTTGTAGGAAAACGCTGCGACAGCTCGATGATAAAGTGGGCTATTATCCAAGGCCTCGGATTTGCCAATACGCCTGATTGCCTGAAAAACTTTGCAACCGGCAGCATGAATGGCACTATGTGGTTCTTTACCGTAATTATCCAGCTCTATATAGTACTGCCTTTTGTAAAAAAGGCTCTGAAGCGATATGGGAAAAACCTGACAGTTTGGCTTGTTGTTGTGGCGGTTTTGGGAGTACTTAATATAGCATCCGGTTTTTTGGCACCGCAGCTTTCCGAGACCTGGCAAAAACTGCTCGAGCGCACCTTTATTCCGTATGCATTCTGGTTCTTCGTAGGAGTTATGTTTCACACCTGCGAATTATATAAGAAAGATCATATCGGAAAAGCGGCAATTGCTCTTTTGGCAGTGCAGATCGGGCTAAACTGCCTGCCTGCAAGTGGAATCGGATACTACACCGATTTCCTTCGCGGCACAGTTACATGCCTTTTGACTATAGCTGCGGCATATTCGCTACCTGCAAAAAGAGCCAGAATAGATGTCACCTATGGGATGTACTTGTATCACTGGCTTTTTATAAATCTGATAATTCACTTTAAGTATTATGAGAGATTCGGATTTGTCATGAACGTTCTGACATTTACGGCAGGAACATTGGTTTGTGCCAATGTATTCAGGCTATATGCAAGACTAAAAGATAAAATCAGATGAAAAACATGGACCTTCAGTGAGATTACTTTCACTGAAGGCTCTTTTGTTTATTGCACCGCCGCTTTTTATGCATTAAAATATCATTCATGGACTCACTAAAATTTTTATTATCTTATATAGGAATCATAAATATCATCAGTTTTATCTCGATGGGGAATGATAAAAGGAAGGCCAAGAGAAATTCCTTCAGGACACCCGAATCCGTACTGTTTATCTTGGCGCTTATGGGCGGAAGTATCGGAAGCATTCTTGGTATGTATATTTTCAGACACAAGACCAAGCACTGGTACTTTGTGGTAGGAATGCCGCTTATTCTCATCGCTCAGATTGGAATTGTGGTGGCGATAAAAATGTCTCCGCTTGAGATACTTTTCAGATAAGTTTTTTGAGGTTTTGTAATGCATATAGCAGTTTTTGATGACAATATAGCTGACAGAAAGCAGATGGAGCGCCTCTTGCGCCGCCAGTCAGATCGCTATCAGAAGGAAGGAAAAGAGCATTTTTACATCGATCTGTATGGTAATATTCCCGCACTTTTAAGGTTCCCGCAGGTATACGATATCATTTTCATAGATATGGCCAATCCCGATGAAGATGATGAGCGGTTCAAGACAGGCATGGATGTTGCCAAGCTTCTGTTTGAGATAGGTGGGATGAAGAATGTGGTTATGTGTTCTTCCTGCCATGATTACAAAGCTCTTGCAAAGGAAGCAGGCATCTATGATGAGCTTCTTTTTATTGATAAGCAGATCCGCGTAAAGGATCTTGAGGAGATTCTGACAGAGTGTGAAAAAAGACTCGGCGATCCGATTCCAACTCTTGAGATGCGCGGCGAGAGACAGACAATCTATGCCAGAGAAAATGACATAATCTGCGCTGAGATGATAGGAGAGAACCAGCTTACTGTTTATCTGACAGACAACAGAAGCATCAACCTTATCACCGATATTTACAACCTTTTTGAGCAGTGTGCGATATTCACAGCCATCTGTCCTATTTCACAGGATGCGATGATAAACGTAAATCACATAAAGGACGAAGGCTTTGGCTGGGTTATCATGGATACCGATAAAAAACTCAAAGTTGCCTTTGCCTACAGAGGCAACATAAAAGAAATCAGAAGACGCCTCGCGGCTAAACAGAAAACTGAAAAAGAATAATGTTGGATTATGAAGGAATCCCCCATATATATGTATAGAGACTCGTTCGATTATGCGTTTTTCGCAACGAGAACGAGAATCTATACATATATATGGGGGATGGTGTTTATTATTCAATATTATTTATTTTTCTCAACTTCCTGCATCTTCATGGCGCGAACCTTGCATGAGAGACCGAAGAGATTGATGAAGCCCTCGGCGTCGTGGTGATCGTAGAGGTCACCTGTTTTGAAGGAAGCGATTGACTCATTGTAGAGTGAGTAGGGTGATGAAGTGCCGGCCTTGATGATGTTACCCTTGTAGAGACGGAAGGTAACTTCGCCTGTTACGTACTTCTGGGTTGACTCGATGAAAGCCTGTTCTGCCTCACGAAGAGGAGTGAACCATTTTCCTTCATATACTAGATCTGCGAACTTATTGCCCATATCCTTCTTCATGGTGTAGGTGTCGCGGTCAAGAATCAGCTCCTCAAGCTGCTGATGAGCCTCGTACAGGATTGTTCCGCCGGGTGTCTCATATACGCCGCGGGATTTCATACCTACAACACGGTTCTCAACAATATCTACGATGCCGATTCCGTTTTCACCGCCAAGCTTATTGAGAGTGCGGATGATATCTGAAACCTTCATCTCTTTTCCGTTAACTGACTTGGGAACACCGCCTTCAAATGTCATGGTTACGGTTGTGGGCTCATCGGGAGCATCCTCGGGTGTGCAGCCGAGAACCAGAAGGTGCTTATAATTGGGAGCCTGTCCGGGATCCTCGAGCTCAAGTCCCTCGTGTGAGATGTGCCAGAGGTTACGGTCACGGCTGTAGCTGCTGTCAGCTGAGAAGGGAAGATTTATGCCGTGCTGTTTGCAGTATTCAATCTCTGATTCACGGGAATCCATGTTCCACTTATCACTTCTCCATGCAGCGATAATCTTGATGTCGGGTGCAAGAGCCTTGATTCCGAGCTCGAAACGGATCTGGTCGTTACCCTTACCTGTAGCGCCGTGGCAAATAGCAACTGCGCCTTCTTTTCTTGCGATTTCAACAAGCTTCTTAGCAATAAGAGGACGAGCCATGGATGTTCCGAGAAGGTACTTATTCTCATATACAGCGTGAGCCTGAACACAGGGAACAACGTATTCATCGCAGAACTCATCGATAACATCCAATATGTATAACTTGGAAGCTCCGCAGCTCTTAGCTCTCTCATCAAGTCCGTCAAGTTCTTCTTCCTGTCCGCAATCTATGCAGACACAGATTACTTCATAATCATAATTTTCCTTAAGCCACGGGATGATCGCTGTTGTATCAAGTCCTCCCGAGTATGCAAGTATAACCTTATCCTTAGCCATGTTTTCCTCCTTAATAAATGCGTGATGTATAAAAATCTGAACGATTTATAAGGAATATACACCACCTTGTGATTAAATGCAAGTGTTTTATGCATAAAAATTTATAAAATGCAGGTTTAAGTGCATAAATATAAATAATGCTTGCATAAAACAGTTTTGTTGATTATACTAAAGTGCAAAGCATATAATAAATGATACGGGGGGAAACGAGATCTTTTAAGAAAATCCTGTATGCATAATAATATGCATAAGATTCAGAAACGCTGAATGAATAATACATTATAAGGAAGGCGCAGAAATGATTAAGGTAGGAATTATCGGAGCTACAGGTTATGCAGGAGCGGAGATCGCAAGACTGATTTACAGCCATCCGCAGGCGGAGATCGTGTGGTACGGCTCCAGAAGTTATATAGATGAGAGATTCAGTTCCGTTTACGGAAACTTCTTTAATATAGTAGATGAGAAATGCCTCGACGATAACATGGACGAGCTTGCAGAGAAAGTGGATGTTATTTTTACGGCAACTCCCCAGGGCCTTTGCGCAGGACTTGTTAATGATGAAATTTTGAGCAAGGTTAAGATAATCGATCTGTCGGCTGACTTCAGAATTAAGGATGTTTCCGTATATGAAAAGTGGTACGGCATCGAGCACAAGTCGCCCCAGTATATAGAGGAAGCGGTTTACGGACTCTGTGAGATCAACAGGGATAAGATAAAGGGAGCGAGACTGATCGCTAATCCCGGATGCTACACAACCTGCTCGATTTTAACAGCTTATCCTCTTATTAAAGAGAAGCTCATTGATCCTAAGACACTCATAGTCGATGCGCTTAGCGGTACTTCCGGAGCAGGCAGAGGGGCGAAAACACCGAACCTTTTCTGTGAGGTTAATGAGAGCGTAAAGCCCTACGGCGTGACCAATCACAGACACACACCCGAGATTGAGGAGCAGCTTGGATATGCGGCAGGTGAGGAATTTACAATCAACTTCACACCTCATCTGATTCCCATGAACCGAGGCATCCTTGCGACAGAGTACGCATCACTTATGAAAAAAGCGGACGGATCGCTTCCCACTGCAGGTGACATAAGGGCTGCTTATGAGAAATATTATAAGGATGAGAAGTTTATCAGACTTTTACCTGATGGTGTATATCCGGAGACAAAATGGGTTGAGACAAGCAATTTCGTTGATATAGGCTTCAAGATAGATGAGCGCACAGGTCGAGTCATCATGATGGGAGCAATAGATAACCTGGTAAAAGGTGCTGCCGGTCAGGCTGTTCAGAACATGAACATTATGTTTGGCTTTGAGGAAAGCATGGGACTTGATTTCGTTCCGGCATTCCCGTGATGAGAGAACCTGGCGAGGACCTTATATATTAAGTGTTTTTGGAGGAAACGTCATGGTACGGGTAATGACTATAGATGATTATGAAGAAGTTTACGCTCTTTGGAATTCGATAGAGGGTTTCGGAATAAGAACTCTTGATGATTCACTGGAAGGAATAACAAGATTTATCAATCGAAATCCAAATACATGTGCGGTGGACATTGAAGACGACAAGATAGTCGGAGCCATTCTTTGCGGACATGATGGGAGACGAGCATGTTTCTATCATGTTTGTGTTAATAAAAATTACAGGCGTCATGGAATCGGCAAAAAGATGGTTGAGTTCTGTATTGAGAGATTAAAGGAAGAGAAGATCAACAAAGTCTGCCTTAATGCGTTTGTTACCAACAAGGTCGGGAATGCTTTCTGGCAGCGAATGAACTGGACGCTTCGCTCGGACATGAACTATTACGACTTTACATTAAATGAAAATAACCTCACTGAATTTGTTGGAATTTAAGACCTAATGCCTTCCCCTGGGGGTGAGAAATATTAAAGCCTTCCCCCTAAGGGGGAAGGTGTCAGCGAAGCTGACGGATGAGGGTAGATAAGGAGAAAAACATGAAAATAATAACAGGTGGTGTTACAGCTGCTAAAGGTTTCAAGGCAGCAGGCGCAGAAGCAAATATAAAATATAAAGATCGCAAGGACATGATGCTTATTTACAGCGAGTCACCTTGCACGGCAGCAGGCGTTTTCACAAGCAACGTGGTAAAAGCGGCTCCTGTTCTTTGGGACAAGGAAATATGCAGTGGTATTCATCCCGTACATGCAATAGTAGGTAATTCGGGAATTGCCAATGCCTGTACCGGTGAGGAGGGTAAAAAAGTTTGTGCAGATACAGCTGCCGAGGTGGAACTGCTCCTGAACCTTCCGGAGAATTCTGTTCTGGTTGCATCCACAGGTGTAATCGGTATGCAGATGAACATGGACGCAATAAAGCGCGGCATTGCGCAGATGGTTCCGCAGCTTTCGGATTCAGAAGAAGCCGGGACAGATGCAGCGAAGGCAATAATGACAACAGATACTTATCCCAAACAGATGGCTGTTACATTTGAAGTGGGTGGTAAGCAGTGCACCATGGGAGCCCTGGCAAAAGGATCCGGGATGATTCATCCTAACATGTGCACAATGCTTTCATTTATAACAACAGATGTTTCGATATCACATGAACTTCTTCAGAAGGCCTTGAAGACAGTGGTTGTGGATACCTTTAACATGATTTCCGTTGACGGAGACATGTCCACGAATGACTCTCTCATGGTTCTTGCAAACGGAGAAGCAGGAAATCTGGAGATCACGGAAGAAAATCAGGATTACGAAGCCTTTAAGGAAGCTCTTTTTACTATCTGTAAGGAGATGGCGAGAAAGCTTGCGGGTGACGGAGAAGGTGCAACCGCACTTTTCACAGCACATGTTATGAATGCGGATACAAAAGAAAATGCCAGGACACTGGCAAAGTCTGTTATCTGCTCATCTCTTACAAAGGCTATGATATACGGACACGATGCTAATTTCGGACGCATTTTATGTGCACTTGGCTACTCGGGTGTACTGTTTGATCCGGATAAAATCGAGCTTTCGGTTGAGAGCTGCGATGGCAGCCTATTGTTATTTAAAAACGGAGAGCCGCAGGCTTTTGATGAGGAATATGCATCTAAAGTACTTTCGACAAAAGAGGTTATCGCGAAGGTGGATATGCATTCGGGAAGTGAGGAGGCCTGTGCCTGGGGCTGCGATCTCACCTATGACTATGTAAAAATCAATGCTGATTACAGAAGCTGACACCCGGTATTTAAAGAAAAAGGAGAGGAACCATGGATACAGATATGCAGGAAGTAATGAAAAAAGCTGAGGTGCTGATCGAGGCACTTCCTTATATTCAGAAGTTTAACCGTAAGATCATCGTCGTAAAGTATGGCGGAAGTGCTATGGAGAGTGAAGAATTCCAGAAGAATGTCATCAAGGATGTGACACTTTTAAAGCTCGTCGGCTTCAAGCCCATAATCGTCCACGGCGGCGGAAAAGCAATCAGCAAGTGGGTAGGCAAAGTCGGAAAGGAAGCGGAGTTTGTAAACGGCCTTCGTGTTACAGATGAAGAGACCATGGAAATCGCGGAGATGGTTCTTAATAAGGTAAACAAGTGCCTTGTAAGAATGGTCCAAGAGCTGGGGGTTAAGGCTATCGGAATAAGCGGCAAGGATTCCGGACTTTTAAAGGCTAAGAAGAAGCTTTCCGGCGGTCAGGATATCGGCTTTGTCGGAGATGTCGAGAAGGTGGATCCCAAAATCCTTTACGATCTCATGGACAACGACTACCTGCCTATCATTGCACCTGTAGGAATGAATGAGAACTTTGAGACATTCAATATAAATGCTGATGATGCGGCCTGTGCCATAGCAAAAGCCGTAAATGCCGACAAGCTTGCCTTCCTTACGGATATTGAGGGAGTTTACAGGGACATCAATGATCCGTCCTCATTTATTTCAAGACTTACATGTTCTGAGGCTGATGCACTCATCGCAAGCGGCAATATAGGCGGAGGAATGCTCCCGAAGCTTGAAAATTGTTCAAATGCAGTAAAAGAGGGAGTTCACAGAGTGCATATTCTTGACGGAAGAATACCGCATTGTCTGCTGCTTGAGTTCTTTACCAATAAGGGTGTCGGAACCATGTTCATGCCCGACGGAGAGGAGATTTGAAAATGGCAACCATGAAAGAATATATTGATGAAGCCGAGCGCGATCTGCTTCACACCTACAATAGATATCAGGTGGTACTTGATAAAGGCGAAGGTGTTCATCTCTATGATATAGAGGGAAAAGAGTATCTGGACTTTGTATCGGGTATAGGCGTTTTTGCTTTGGGATATGGTAATAAAGAGTACAACGATGCTCTTAAGAATCAGATCGATAAGGTTATTCATACCTCAAATTATTATTACAACGTTCCTGCTATAGAAGCGGCCAAAAAGCTTAAAGAAGTTTCCGGTATGGACCGCGTATTTTTTACAAACAGCGGTGCGGAGGCTGTTGAGGGTGCGCTCAAGGCAGCAAGAAAATACGGATTTTTAAAAGACGGAAGGACTGATCATGAAATAATCGCGATGAACCATTCCTTCCACGGAAGAACATTCGGGGCACTTTCTGTTACCGGAAATGCCCACTATAGGGACGCTTTTCAGCCCATGATAGGCAACATCCGTTTTGCGACTTACAATGATTTTGAGAGTGTTAAAAAGCAGGTTACAGATAAAACAGTTGCCATAATAATGGAAACCGTTCAGGGTGAGGGAGGAATTTACCCTGCAACTGAGGACTTCTTAAAGAATGTAAGAGCACTTTGCGATGAAAAGGATATCCTTCTTATTCTTGACGAGATACAGTGCGGCATGGGAAGAACAGGCTATATGTATGCATGGCAGAAGTTCGGTGTTAAGCCCGACATCATGACAACAGCCAAGGCTCTCGGATGCGGAGTGCCGGTAGGTGCTTTTATGATGACTGAAAAAGTTGGACAGAATTCACTCGTAGCAGGTGATCATGGTACTACTTACGGTGGTAATCCCCTTGCCTGTGCGGCAATCGACAAAGTCCTTGATTTATTCGAGACTAACCATATAATAGATAACGTGAGACAGGTTTCGGAATATCTCGAAGAGTGTTTGGACGATTTGAAAAATCGCTATGATTTCATCGTAGATCGCAGAGGCAGCGGACTTTTACAGGGACTTGAATTTGATCGCCCCGTAGGAGAGATTATTGGTAAAGCGCTCGATAAAGGACTTATTCTTATAAATGCGGGAACAAATGTTATCAGATTCATTCCTCCGCTTGTAATAACAAAGAAGGATGTTGATGATATGCTGAATATTTTGGAAGCTTGTCTTTTAAGTAATCACTAATATTTTTATGTGAGGTTATCTATGAAGATAAGATTCAGGCTGCTTGGAGCGGTTCTGGTTATAGCACTGCTCGGAGCAGCTTTTTATTATTCCAGATCAGGAATAAATCTCCATGAGGAGCGTTCGATTTTCGGCGCAAATGACAAAACAACCATAAGACTTTGGTACACGGATGATTCCATGACGGATTATCTTACCGGAAAGGCTGTTGAATACAATAAGAAGAGCAAGACCACCAGAGCTGAGATACAGCTGGTTTCCGGTCTTGAGTATCTTGAGGAGATAAGTAAGGCATCTGTTCAGGGTGACAATTATCCCGATGTTTTCATCATGACACACGACAGCCTTGAGAAGGCTTATCTTGCAGGTCTTGCTGAGGAAATAAAAAAGCCGGAGCTTCTTGAAGATGAGACTCTTGGCTTTAGTGATGCTGCGAAGAATTCGATCACCTATAAGGGAAAATACATAGCATATCCCTACTACTTTGAGACAAGCTCACTTTTATATAACAGAACTTATCTGGAAGACGAGGTACGCGCGCGCAGACAGGCTGAGCTTGATGCTGCGGAGGGCGAACTTGCGCAGGCAGCTGCGGATGCCGGAGAGATAGAGGGCGAGGATATCACACAGGCCGAGGATGCACCTGTGCCTGAAATCAGTGAAGATGCAGAAAATGCAGATGGCGCAGAGTATGTGGAAGAATCCACGATTTCCGCTGAAGAGGTAGAGGCGGGTGTTAATGAGATGCTTCCTTCCACAATCGAAGACATCCTTCTTTTCGCAGATAATTATAATGCCCCTGATACTGTTGAATCGGTATTCAGATGGGATGTTACCGATATTTTCTACAATTATTTCTTTGTGGGTAACTATCTGAATCTTGGTGGACAATCAGGAGACGATACCAGTCAGATCAATGTCTACAATGAAGATACTATCAACTGTATGAGCTTTTATCAGCAGCTCAATCAGTTCTTTGCCATAGATGAGAGTGTGGTTACTTATGAGAATGTTTTGCAGGACTTTATTGACGGCAAAACAGTATTTACCGTTGCGACAACCGATGCTGTAGCTAAAATAGAAGAGGCTAAGGCTGCCGGCAACTGCAGCTTTGAGTATGGTGTGACCACAATGCCGGCTCTTAATGATACTTATGGAACAAGAACCATGTCCGTTACTGAGTGTCTGGTGGTTAACGGATACTCGGAGCATCAGGAAAAAGCGAATGATTTTGCGGCTTTCCTTTGCAGTGAGAACACAGATACTTGCTATACAATGAGTGGCAAGCTTATCGCGCACGAGGGAATCCCTTACGGAAATGATTCGCTGGATTCTTTTGTCAGCGTTTATGCCAAATCGGTTCCTATGCCCAAGCTTATGGCTACCAGTAATTTCTGGGTACAGCTTGAGATTGCCTTTTCCAATATATGGGAAGGTGCAAATGTTAACGATACCTTAAAAACATTGTCTGAAAATGTTAAGCTTCAGATAGGCGGAACAGAGGTTACTGAGGAGCGGCTTCCGGATGCTTCTATCGTTATTACCGAGGGGCAGGAAGAATAAATGTTTACAAATTAAACAAAAGAATACTCTTTATGGCTGTCTTTTTTGTAATTGTTACGAAAATATTACAGCCATCTTGTTTTTAAAAATTTTTTCCGTTATTATGTTTATTGGACTTAACCAAGTCTATGCGTGGTGGGGCCTCCACATTGTGGAGGAAACATGCATAAAAATATTACGAAAAGCTTTATAATTTCAATTTTGACCGGGATGCTTATATTATCCGGATGCAGCAGGAAAAATGCTGAACTGGTGCTCACAGAGCCGGATAGAACCTATGAGACTGTTTCAGTACAGGATGATAGGGCGGTGTCTGATGCTTCAGGGAGCGAATCTGCCGAAACTCAAAATTCTTCATCAGCAGATTCAGTTAGCTCTGCGGAGGCGGATACAGCCTCAGATACGACAGTAAAAGAGGAAAAAAGCAATCTTCCCGAGACAATCATGGTTCATGTGTGCGGAGCAGTTCTCTGCGAGGGAGTGTATGAACTTCCGGGTGGCAGCAGAGTTGTAGATGCTGTTAAGGCAGCAGGTGGCTTTTCAGAGGAAGCGGACAGCGATTATATAAATCAGGCGTTGGTGCTTTCCGATGGTGTTAAAGTCAAAATTCCGACTCTGGAAGAAACTGCGATTTCTGCGCAAAACGGGAATGTTCAAACAGATATTTCCGTTGAACCGGGGAGTGATGCAGCGGGTGTGACCGGGATGAATGAGGACAGTTCTTCTTCCTCTGAATCCGAGGGCGGCAAGGTCAATATCAATACAGCTGATGAGACCCAGCTGTGCACAATTCCGGGCATAGGACCGGGCAGGGCAAAAAATATTCTTGCCTATCGTGAAGAAAACGGTAAATTCGGAACAATCGATGATATCAAAAAAGTTTCAGGTATCAAAGATAAGTTCTTTGCAAAAATAAAAGATTATATAACAGTTTAAAGAATTTAATGGAGTGGAAGAAATGGCGAAGAAGGTACTGGTTGTTGATGATGAAAAGACAATTGTAAAAGGAATACGTTACAGTCTTGAGCAGGATGGTATGAAGGTTGATAGCGCTTTTGATGGTGAGGAAGCCTTGCAGCTTGCACATGCCAATACCTATGACATTATTCTACTCGATGTTATGCTTCCGAGAATGGATGGTTTTGAGGTTTGTCAGCAGATAAGAGATTTTTCATCCGTGCCGATTGTTATGCTTACAGCTAAGGGCGATGATATGGACAAGATCCTTGGACTTGAGTACGGAGCTGATGATTATATTACAAAGCCCTTCAATATTCTTGAGGTTAAGGCCAGAATAAAGGCAATCATGAGAAGAACCACTAAACCTGAGACACAGGCTAAAGTGCTTACATTTGGAGATCTTACGATCAATGAAGAGTATAGAAGAGTATATGTTGGCGACAGAGAGATAAATCTTACCAGCAGGGAATTTGATGTTCTTGAGTTCCTGGTATCTACTCCGGGCAAGGTTTACAACAGAAGTGAACTTCTGCACGCTATATGGGGAGAGGATTTCCCCGGAGATGAGAGAACGGTTGACGTTCATGTTAGGAGACTCAGGGAAAAGCTTGAGGTTAATCCCAGCGAGCCAAGGTATGTAAGAACAAAGTGGGGATCAGGCTATTACTTCCAGGCATAAATGAGATTTAGGCAAAAATTTTGGAGCCAAGATGATATACAACCCATTTAAAAGTCTTAGATTTAGAATATTTTTGATTGTTTTTCTCACGGGGCTTGTTTCATGCCTCGTGATTCATTCTGCAATTCTTGAAAGCTACGAGGATCGTGCTGTCAATGTCAGAGAATCGGAAGTGTCTACGCAACTGATGATTCTGGCTAATCACCTGATAAATTACAATTATTTTTCGGATACGACTTCTGATGTCATAAACGCAGAGCTTGACCTTATTGCGAACCTTTATGACGGAAGAGTTATTGTCATTGACAGTGATCTGAAAATTCGCAAGGATACATACGGCATAAGTGAGGGAAAAACCATAATCTCCGACGAGGTAGTCAAGTGTCTGAAGAATGGTAGCTCAGGATCAACTGCCGTTTATGACAAGAATAACGGCTATATTGAGATGACGGCGCCGATCATGGAGACGCTGACCTATGAGACAGGAGATGTGGCCCGGAAGGAAGAAAAACAGGATGTTGTCAGAGGCGTTCTGCTGATAAGTGTTTCGACCGATTATATCAGTGCTACCATGGATATCCTGACAAGAAGAGCAATGACGATAGAGGTTATTGCCATAATTGTAATCCTTGTTATGGCCTTGTATATGTCAGGAAGACTTCTTAAGCCTTTTGACAGAATTACATCTGCTATCAATGACGTTAAGGCAGGATTTACAAACGAACCTATAGCAGGATCTGATTATTATGAGACAGAACACATTATTAATGCGTTTAATCAGCTTCTCCTCCGAATGAATGCACTTGACGCCTCAAGACAGGAATTTGTTTCTAACGTTTCTCATGAGCTTAAGACGCCCATTACATCCATGAAAGTGCTGGCAGATTCTCTAATTATGCAGGAGGATGTTCCGAATGAGGTCTACAGGGATTTTATGGAGGATATAGCAGCTGAAGTAGACAGAGAGAATCAGATAATAAATGACCTTCTTGAGCTTGTCAGAATGGATAAGAAGGCTACAGCACTGAATATCACTTCAGTTGACGTGGTTCAGATGATGGAGATAATCCTTAAGCGAATCAGGCCTATTGCTCAGAAGCGTAACATAGAATTGACACTGGAAACTACAAGAGAGATAACAGCTGAAATTGATGAGGTTAAGCTGTCACTGGCACTTATGAACCTTGTCGAAAATGCGGTTAAATATAATAAAGACGACGGATTCGTCAAGGTTAAACTGGATGCAGACCATCAGTATTTTACCTGTGAAGTGAGCGATTCGGGAATAGGTATTCCTGAGGACAGTCTCGACAGGATTTATGAGAGATTCTACAGAGTCGATAAATCAAGATCCAGAGAGATCGGTGGCACAGGACTCGGTCTCGCAATTACTCACAGTGCGATACTGATGCACAGAGGAACTATAGAGGTTAAGAGCGAAGAAAATGTGGGAACTACCTTTACGGTTAGAATCCCTCTGATTTACATGCAGTCACTGGAATAACAGGAGATATGAATACTACATTAAAAAGATTAGTAAACTTAATATTGTGTCTTATGCTTGTTGTTCTGTGCATGACCAGCTGCGCGAATCAGGCTAAGGAAGATGATCCGAACAGGGTACAGGTATACTACCTCAAATCTGATGAGAACGGTATGGTATGCGAAGACTATCATGTTCTCTCTGATATGACAAACACAAAGGCAGTAATAGAAGAGCTTCTCGCAAAGATGAGAACAATGCCGGAAAAGCTCGAATATGAGGCACCTATTTACGGCCCGGTTAATCTTCTGTCGTATAAAATAAATGGTGATGTACTTACGCTTAATTTTTCAAGTACCTACACCACTACCGAGAAGACTACGGAGATTTTGGACAGAGCGGCAATGGTTCGTACACTGACACAGGTTCCCGGCATTCAATATGTGACTTTTACTGTTGAAAATACACCGCTTTTGGATAGTAATGGGAATATCATAGGCAACATGTCTGCAGATAACTTTGTTTATAACGCAGGTAATGAGATAAATACCTATGAGAAGGTTGAACTCATTCTCTATTTCGCTACGGATGATGGGGAGGAACTCATACCGGTTTACAGAAGTGTCGTGTATAACAGTAATATTCTTATGCAGAGACTTGCTATAGAACAGCTGTTGAAAGGACCAAATACAGATTTGGCACTTCCGACGCTCAATCCTCAGACAAAGATAAATTCCGTTTCTGTAAGAGACGGCGTATGCTATGTTGATTTTGATGAAGGAATCCTTACGCAGGTGGGCAATATCAGCCCTAAGGCGGCGTTATACTCTCTTGTTAACACTATTTGTGAAACCGCAGATGTTAACAAGGTTCAGATATCTGTGAATGGGCAGACTTCTGCCACTTTCATGGAAAATGTATCTCTCGATACAATATTCGAGAGAAACCTTGATATAGTCAGGGAATAATCTGCTTTTTGCGGTTTATATTTGTTGGGAATATATAAATGAAGCGACCGCTATGCGCTGTTGGGGGATTATTCGCGGCGGCTGTCTTTTTTCTGCTACTTGTAATACAGATGCAGGAAGGCTCAGAACTGCCTGATCGGGCAGTTGTTACAATTACCGGAACCATATGTGGTAAAGAAGAAAAAATCAGTTCCTATACAGGAGAAAAACAGATTGTTTTGTACCTGAAAAAGGAAGACGGAAGGAAGATTATGCTCTATCTGGATGATGCAGGGTATAAGCTTCCTATGGGATGTATCCTCAAGGTCTCAGGGAAAGTGAGAAACTTTCCGGAGAGTAGGAATCCCGGAGAGTTTGACAGTCAAAGCTATTACAGAATTTTGAAAATTGAATACAGTCTTACGGATGTGAAAATTCTTGGAATCGGTGGAAGAGAAAATGTGCCGGAGGAATTGCTGTACAGAGTTAAGCTGAGTTTCGAAGGAATTCTGGACAGAACAATGAATTCGGAAGATTCCGGAGTAATGAAAGCCATCCTTCTGGGAGATAAGAATTGGCTATCAGATGATATTAAAGATGCATTCAAGAAAAACGGCATTATCCATATTATTGCGGTGTCCGGCGTGCACATATCAATTATTGGAATGTCTCTTTACAAGCTACTTAGGAGAGCAAGCATGAAAATTCCGGCAGCAGCTGCTATTTCGGTTATAGTAATGCTTATGTACGGAGTTATGTGCGGAATGAGTGCATCAGCATTCAGAGCAATTGTTATGTTTGCTGTCCATCTGGGAGCGGATATTATAGGCAGAACCTACGATATGTTGTCGGCTATGTCTCTTTCCGGAATAATGCTTCTTGTCTCATGTCCGTTATATTTGAAACACAGTGGTTTTTTAATGTCCTTTGGCGCTGTTATAGCGATAGGCTATGTGCTTCCTGTTATGCCTGACACTATCAGAACAGGTAAGCTTAAGTTTATGGCAGCAAGCCTTTCAATAATGCTTGTTACCTTGCCGGTGAATATGTGCTTTTATTACACATATCCGGTTTATTCCATAGTCCTCAATCTGTTTGTGCTTCCACTTATGTCTGCGCTAATCCTTTTTGGAATAGCGGCTATTATTTTGGGCTATGTATTTCTTCCCGCAGGGATAGTGAGCGGAATAGGATGTCACCTGATATTGAAATGGTTTCTGCTTTGTTGTAATACCGGAAGTTCAATACCCGGCAATACATGGTATGCGGGACATCCTGAGATTTGGCAGGTTTTGATCTACATAATCCTTTTGGCAGCATTTGTTATTATTAAGCTCAAAACCCATAAACCGGTTCCGAGTACAGCTTCTGCCCAAAGACGATTAGATGAAATCAGGGAGCGGAAGTTTGACATAATAAGGCATGTTCTATTGTTTGCAGGTTTATGCGTTTTATGCCTGAGAATAAGGCCGGAACTGCGGATAACTGCTTTAGATGTCGGTCAGGGTGATGGAATAGTTATAGAGACTAAAACCGCCAATTATCTTATAGATGGCGGTAGTACATCCAAGAAGCAGGTTGCGAAATATCAACTGATACCTTTTTTGTCATATCAGGGAATCGGCAGGCTTGATGCAGTGATCATGACACATGAGGATGAAGATCATGTGAGCGGAATCCTCGAACTTTTTGATGAGGTGGAAAAATACAAGGGAGCCATAAAAATCGATAATTTGATTCTCCCTAAGGTTGGTGACAGCTCAAAGGGTGAAAAATATAGAACTCTTGAAGAAAAAGCAAGAGAGCTGGGGATAAATGTTTCATACATCGGCAGAGAAGATAAGATCAGAAACAGAGATGTTGAGATAGAATGTCTTGGCCCCGTTAAAAATATGATAACAGATGAACCTAATGCATATTCAACCGTTCTGTATATAAAAAAAGGCAGTTTTAAAGGGCTTTTTACCGGTGATGTGGATGGCGTGGGCCAGGATAACCTACGTGCCTATGTGGGAGCTCACAGAGATGAATTTGCGGACATAACACTGCTTAAAGTGGCTCATCATGGCAGCAGATATACTACGGATGAGGCTTTTCTTGATATAGTTCATCCCAAAGTAGCATTTATAAGCTGTGCACAGAATTCACAATATCATCATCCGCATAAAGAATTACTTGAAAGACTTGACAATATAGGTGCAAAGACCTATATAACCGCGCAAAATGGGGCAATTACAGCATTAGTGAATGATAAAAATGTGAAAATAAAAACATACTTGGATTAATCTTATAATCGTGAGAATTATGATTTGGGCATAAAACGGCATTATTGTCAAGTACGAGTTATGAACAAAACTGTTCATTTTCCGTAAACTATAGACTAATTCATTCCTTTATAATGTATGTTAGAGAAGGAAGAGATGAGGTGAGTAATGAAGAAATTTGTTGCGAGCGCCATGTTAGTATTTTTGGTGCTGCTGGGAGCTTTTAGTTTCTCAGGAATAGTTCATGCTTCATCAGCTGAGAATTCAGCTGTTATGTATGAGACAACAGAAAATTCTGAAAATGCAGACTCAGACGATAGCGAGGGGGAGGAAGAGGCTGAGGTTCTCGGTGAGAAGCGAGATCAGTCTGATAAGTTTGTCCTCGGTATCGAAATTGCTATATCTCTGACCTTCGCAATTGGACTCATCGCTGCCAGTCATGGCGCAGATGTCAAGTGAGTCGGGTATGAAATTATATATATATATACTTGAAGACCGCAGGCTGGGGAGCCTGCGGTCTTATTCGTGTATAGCATTTTATATGTTATTAAATGGATTTGTATCCCTTGTTTACCAGGATATTCTCAACAGCGTAAATATCATCTGTATGCATAACCATGATGGGAAGACCTGATTCACGATTGAAGGACAGATAGATATAGTTAACATTGATATTGCTCTCGTAAAGTGACTTCAAAATGTTGTCCAGAGCTCCAACAGCATCTGGACACTCTATTCCAAGAACATGAGTGGTCTTGCAAATATAACCTTCATCACCGAGAACCTTGATACATTTTTCCGGATCTGAAACGACCATTCTGATTATTCCGTATTCGGCAGAGTCATTCGTAACCGATCCGAGAATATTTATGTCATTTTTCCTGAGAATTCCTGTGATATTCTGAAAACACCCCTTTTTGTTTTCAGCGTAAATAGATACCTGCTTTAACATTATGACTCCTCCCATAAAAGATTAAGCCGAAACCTCGCTTATTATGTTATAATATACAACATATTGTGATTGTGGGGCAAGGAAATAATATGGCTGCAAAGAAGACGACAGATTATCCTGTCAAGCAAAAGCAGATAAATGAGGATATTCAGACAGGTAAATTCAGGCCATGCTATCTCGTATACGGCGAAGAGGCCTATTTGCGCAACCAGAACAGGGATAAACTTCGTGAGGCCCTTCTTGGCGGTGGAGATAAGATGAATCTCCAGCACTATGAGGGCGCAGGGATTAATCCCGCTGAGGTAATTGACATGGCCGAGACGCTGCCATTTTTTGCAGAGAGACGTGTCATAGTCATTGAGGACAGCGGATTTTTTAAAAACGGATGCCCCGAACTTGCTGATTATTTAAAGAACCCTGCCGAAACAACTGTTTTTTTATTCGTGGAATCGGCAGTTGACAAGCGAAAGGACATGTATAAGGCAGTAAGTAAGGCCGGCCTTGACATAGACTGCGAGACACCGGATGAACAGATGCTATATAGATGGATTACCGGGAAAATGAAGGCTG
The DNA here is from genome assembly GCF_900104155.1 of Butyrivibrio sp. INlla16. Lineage (GTDB taxonomy): Bacteria > Bacillota > Clostridia > Lachnospirales > Lachnospiraceae > Butyrivibrio. Next base: position 18,022 of record NZ_FMYB01000042.1, on the reverse strand, counting down.
AAGGTAAAACGATTAGCGCCAGGGCTATAGCGTATTTTATCAGCCGTGTCGGAACCGATATGTCCAATATGGTCCACGAGATGGAGAAACTCATCAGTTACACTCTCGGAAGAAATGAGGTGACTGAAAAGGATATAGATGCTGTTTGCGCCAACTGGCTTACAAGCAGGATTTTTGAGATGACAGATGCTATTGTTATGAAAAATCAGGCGAAGGCGATGAACATCTACTATGAACTGCTTGCGTTAAAAACCGCACCGGAACAGATTCTTGCGCTCATTATGAGACAGTTCAACCAGCTCCTTCAGGTTAAGGAGATGACCGAGTATTCTGCCAATAAGGGCGATATAGCCAAGAAGCTGGGAATACATCCGTTTGTTGCGGAAAAGCTTATGGGATGGTCCAGAAGCTACCAAATGAAGGATTTAAAGGATTCGCTTGATATGTGCCTTTCCAGCGACGAGGCTGTAAAATCAGGCAAGCTTGACAGAATCATAAGTGTTGAAATGATTATAGTTAAAGCGTCATCAAGATGAATGTAAGGAGGAAAATCATTTTGCATAGACCTAAACCACAGGAATTTTACAGACATTTTAAAGGAGGAAGATATCAGGTTATCACCATTGCAAGGGATGCGGATACAGGTGAAGAACAGGTAGTGTATCAGGCACTTTACGGTGATTACACTGTTTACTGCAGACCTCTTAGTGAATTTGTCTCGGAGGTTGACAGAGATAAATATCCTAATGCGGATCAGAAGATGAGATTCGAACTTTTTGCGCCCTATGAGAACAAGGCGGATGAGGAAATATCAGCTGCTCCCGTAAAAACGAAAGAAGTAACACCTGTTACTCCTGTAGAAACAAAAGAAGTAACATCTGCTTTTGAAAAAGAGGAAAAAGATAATGTTATAAGGCCTCAGACGGATGTGATAAAAAAACGGGCAATAGATATGCTTAAAAATGCCGATACTCCGATGAAAAAGGAGGAGAAGGAAGACAATACGTCTGATAAGGTGATTAAGCCGGACCCTGATAATGAGATTAACAGCAATTATATGAATCGCACTATTGAGGAGGAAGCCGAGGACTTTGGAATGAATCCTCTCGTGGTAAGATTCCTTGATGCAAGGAATTCCGCTGAGAGAATTGAGGTTCTCAATCTTATAAGACCGGTTGTTACCAATGATATGATTGATGTGATGGCAATGTCCATAGATACAGAGATTCCCGGGGATGATCCGGATGTAAGATGCGCAGAGCTTAGAGAGTGCCTTGTGACAAAGCAGCGATTTGAGGTTACCAGACTTCGCTGACAGGCTAGAATGCCGTTACGAAAAGATAAAAATGTAAATCCATATGATTTTTAAGGAGATATGAAAAGAGATGAAGTTATTAAGTATTGCAGTTCCATGTTACAATTCGCAGGATTATATGAGAAAGTGTATCGATTCACTTCTTGTTGGAGGTGAAGAGGTAGAGATTCTTATTGTGGATGACGGATCAAAAGACGATACGGCAGCAATAGCTGATGAGTATGCTAAGAAGTATCCCACAATCTGCAAGGCAATCCACAAGAAGAATGGTGGACACGGATCAGCAGTAAATACTGGACTTGAAAATGCTACAGGTCTTTATTTCAAGGTTGTTGACAGTGACGACTGGGTAAAAGAGATAGCTTACAGAAAAATACTTACAACTCTTGAGGAATTTGTTGTAAGTGGCGAGAGACTTGATCTTCTTATCAGCAATTTCGTTTACAACAAAGAAGGTGAGCAGCGCCATAAGGTGATGCGTTATAACAGAATGTTCCCTATCGAGGAGCTTTTCACCTGGGATGATGTTAAGAAGATATCCATAGGACATTATCTTCTTATGCATTCCGTAATATTCAGAACAAAACTCCTAAGAGACTGCGGTCTTAAGCTTCCGGAGCATACCTTCTACGTTGATAATATCTACGTATTTAATCCGCTTCCGTTTGTTAAGACAATGTACTATCTCGATGTTAATTTCTATTATTACTACATCGGAAGATCAGATCAGTCTGTAAACCAGGAGATCATGATCTCAAGACTTGATCAGCAGGTAAGAGTTAACAAGCTGATGGTCGATTATTATGTTGAAAATATCGGAATGATAAAGTCAAATAAGAAAAGACATCACTATATGTTTAATTATCTTGAGGTTATCACTGCTATTTCAACAATACTTATGGTTGTGTCCGGGACAAAGGAAAATCTTGAAAAGCGCAAGGAGCTCATGAAATACATTAGAAACAGAAGTTTTCTCTTGTATGCTAAGCTTCGCTATCGTATCGAGGGAATTTTTGTATATCTTCCCGGAAAGGGCGGAAGAAAGGTTACAATGGCAGGCTATAAGATTGCCAGGAAATTGTATAATTTCAATTAAAACTGTCGCAGTACAAATTCAAATAAAAAAGCATGGCTGTTTTTACAAAGCCATGCTTTTATTGTTGTTATAATTTACTGCAGCGCTCTTCTGGTCTTTTGCCTTTCATCGAAACGGTGATATGCGTTCACGATAAGTTCACTCTTATATACTACCAGGTTGGAACATACTGCAAAGATGATTCCTCCAAGAACATCTATTACCGAATGCTGCTTAATGAACATTGTTGAAAGAATGATCAGTATGCAGAAGACGAGAGAACTGTTCTTGAGCCACTTCTCAAAACGCTTGGAATTGGAAATAGCAAGGTGTGTGCCGATTGCGTTGTACACATGAATGCTGGGCCAGAGATTGGTAGGCGTATCTGTTTTGTACAGATTCTGAATCATGTGTGTAAAAATATTATCCCTCGGCATTACCGCAGGTCTCATATACTGTATATTGGGCCAGATAGATGAAATGATCAAAAACAGCGTCATTCCGGTGAAGAAGAATGCTGCATTCTTGAAAAAGTCTTCCATATCGTACATTAGCAGGAACAGGAAGAAGAAGAATGAGCAATAAACAAACCAGCCCAAATACGGGATGATGAAAATCTCCAGGAACGGGATCTTGTCATCTAAAGCTGCGTGAATTTCTGTATAATGTAACTCCTTGGTACCTTCCAGATGGAAAAACCATGTGAAGTAAACAAATGCGTAAATTATTACCGGTATGAGGCATCTGATGGTATCTTCCAGTCGTTCTTTGGTCCAAGGCTTGTCAAACCACTTTGATGTTCTCTTTTTCATAAATAAATACACCTTTTAATGATAGAAACAAACTAATACTACCGATTTCTACTATATCGCAGTGCAAATCTTTTATCAAACACAAAACTGTACAAAAATTATAAAAAAAGTATAAAATACTATACGTTTTTCACGATAAAAGGCTCAGTTTTTGTTGTAAACAGGTGAGCGTAATAGCATCGGATTTTAATAAAACCTCTCCGTCGGTATGAACCCATAAAGGAAGAGCGGTACGGATTTTTATTTCCTTTGCTCTTATATGGTGGATTCCTTTCTGACCATAGTGTTTTCCGAAAAAGGCCAGGGGCAGTGCTTTAAAGATCCGAAATGTGCTCATGTCGCCGCCTGCAATGAGATCAAAATAGCCATCCTGCAGATCCGCATCCGGGGCGAACTTAAAGCCGCCGCCTTCATAGTGGTGGATCATGGCTGCTGCAAAAATGAGATGGTCTATGTGAATGTGTTGATTATCATCCGTCTCAATATCACAGGAGGGCTGATCGGCGTGAAGTATTTGCCTGATTGCAATCGAACCGTAGGTGAGTTTACCAAGGCCCAGCCTGTTCAGGAAATTCTTAGTATTTGAAGAAAGTGCTTCTTCACAAACCGCGGCGTCAAAACCTATTCCTGCACTGACATCAAAACGTCTGTCGGAAGCGATTCTCTCATCGTGAAGTCTGGAGAAGGTCTTTGTCATATGATCATAATGAACATTGCCTATATCCAGCTTTCTTACTACTTCTTCCTTCAAAATTCGATCTATCAGGTCTTCTGGATTTTTCGGAAAATCCAGATCGCGGACAAAATCATTTCCGGATCCAAGCGGAACAACGCCGAGGCGCGCTCTGTCAAAATCCTGAATGCCGGATATTACTTCATTCAGGGTGCCGTCTCCACCCATTACAACAATATTTATAGGCTCTGAAGAATCTTCACCGATCTTCTTTTCAGTAAGCTTCTTCACAACGCTCATGGCGTGCCCGGGGCCCTTGGTAAAGACAACCTTATAGGGTTTCCCCAGAGTCTTGCACTTTTCCTCAAAAATGTTGTAGATATTTTTGCCATTACCAGATCTTGCTGAAGGGTTAACTATACAATAAAACATTATTTCACACGCTCCCGAAATAAAACTCTTATTCATTTTATCAAATGATTTCTGTTTTGACACCTATATCATTATATGCTATGATACTTCACAATTGCTTTAACACATTAAAACGTCAAATTATCGAAGTGGAGGAAATGCCGGTATGTATTCATTGGATGAAGTAAAAAATGTCGATCCTGAGATCGCTGACCTCATCGTAGAGGAGATGGAGCGTCAGAACGATCATATTGAGCTGATCGCATCTGAAAACTGGGTAAGTAAGGCTGTTATGGCAGCTATGGGTAGTCCCCTTACCAACAAGTATGCGGAGGGCCTTCCGGGAAAACGTTACTACGGCGGATGCTATGTAGTAGATAAGGTAGAGAACATTGCAAGAGACAGAGCAAAAGAGCTTTTCCATTGTGACTATGCAAATGTTCAGCCTCATTCCGGAGCGCAGGCTAATCTCGCAGTTCAGTTTGCACTCTTAAAGCCCGGTGACACAATTCTCGGTATGAACCTCAGTCAGGGCGGACATCTTTCACACGGAAGCCCGGCTAATATCTCCGGTACATATTACAATGTAGTGGCTTATGGTGTTGATGAGAATGGCTTCATCGATTATGAAGAGGTCAAGAGGCTTGCCAAGGAGCATCAGCCTAAGCTTATCATCGCAGGTGCATCTGCATACTGCAGAACAATCGATTTTGCGAAGTTCCGTGAGGCAGCTGATCTTTGCGGTGCTGTTCTTATGGCTGATATCGCTCATATTGCAGGACTTGTTGCAGCAGGCGTTCATCCGAGCCCATTCCCGTATGCTGATGTTGTTACAACCACAACTCACAAGACCTTAAGAGGACCCAGAGGAGGACTTATTCTCTGGAATCAGGAAGCTCAGGATAAGTATAAGTTCAACAAGGCTGTATTCCCCGGAATCCAGGGTGGCCCGCTTGAGCACGTTGTAGCTGCTAAGGCAGTATGCTTCAAGGAAGCTCTTACTCCCGAGTTCAAGGAATATCAGCAGCAGATTGTGAAAAATGCAAAGGCACTCAGTGAAGGCCTTATGAGCAGAGGTGTTAAGATCGTTTCGGGCGGTACAGACAACCACCTCATGCTTATCGATCTTACCAATTTTGATCTCACAGGTAAGGATGTTGAGGCATGGCTTGATGATGCACACATCACTGCAAACAAGAATACAATACCCAATGAAAAGCAGTCTCCCTTTGTTACAAGCGGTATCAGACTCGGAACTCCTGCAGTTACTACCCGCGGAATGAACGAGGAGGATATGGATAAAATTGCGGAAGCAATTTCAATCGTAATCAAAGGAAAAGGCGAGAAAAATGATGAGGCAAGAGCAATCATCAAAGAATTGACTGCAAAATATCCGCTTATATAAAAAATTTAGCAAAATATTAGAGCTGACCTTAAATTTTTATATTTAGGGCCAGCTTTTTTCTTTTGATTTTATACTTTATTTCGAGAAGAGAATTCGGTATTTTGAATTGTGCAAATATTACGGCTATTACAAACAATTTATCAGATAATCGATATTTTTATACGGAATAATCTAATATCAAAAATATTTTTTTAAAAATGTATTGACAATTATATCCGGCATGTGTATACTACGATTAAAGATAAGAGAAAGAGAAAACTTCTTTCAGAGAATTCAGCAGGGTGCTGAAAGAAATGGAGGTACGGTCCAAAGGGAACTTAAGTTTTTACTCTAATTCTTAGTTATTAAATTTTTCGGAAAGGAAGGTACAGACCGCCGAACTATTTAACACCACAAACAATAGTGAATTTCCATCACAACGAGTCTTAGTACATGACATGGTGGCGTTTAGCATGATCGTCGTATCATCCGTCACAGCATACGAGTGCAAAGGTTAATGGAACGGGCAGAGTTGAGAAAGTGGAGGAAAGTCCATTGGACAACGAAACACAATTTGAACATGAGTAAGGGCGAATGCATAGATAGAAATGCATCCGCCCTTATTCGTTTTGCTGCGCAAAACGAATAAGGGAATTATGCACACGAGCGCATATTGAATTTGTTGCCTTCGGCAACTGCGCTCGGCGCAGGTATTTTGCAAGCAAAATTCCATCTCTAGCGTTTATGGTGGTCTTCTACATAATTCTACAATATTTTGTGTCCAACATCTTCCAAAGTGGTAGAAATTGTGGTTTTAGTATGATATACTAAATCTAAGTTTTTTAGGGGATTTTCCATGGGGAGGATATATGGAAGACAAAATGAATATAAGTAACGGTTCTGAAAGAGATGTTCGCAGAGAGCTTAGGAGACAACGCAGGATCAAGGCACAGGTTACAGCCTATGTTATAACCGGTGTTTTGGGTGTTTCTGTTGTTTCAGCCGCCTTTCTTGGCGTTAATAGCATCGTGAAGGCCGTTAAGGACTATAATGCTTCAGTGGAGGAGGCAGTGGCTGAAGCTAAGCAGGTGGGAGCAGAGCAGGCAGCAGTGGCTTCTCCTGAGGAGAATATTACTGAATCAGAGGTTCAGAGTACTGACGCTATGCTTGATAATATTGTGGATACCTGCATTTCCGAGATGCCGCTTGAGGACAGAGTGGCAGGCCTATTTATGGTATCACCCGAGCAGCTTACAGGCTCGGATGCTGTAGTCAAGGCCGGTACAGCTACGCAGGATGCACTTTCTCAGTATGCAGTCGGTGGACTTTTCTATGTAACCAAGAACATCAAGGATGAGGCTCAGATCAAGGATATGCTCAGCTCTACAGCATCAATGAGCAAGTACCCGCTTTTCATATCAACCACAGAGGTTGGCGGAGAGAAGAGCCTTGTGGCAAACGGACTTGGGCTTGATCCGGTGGCGTCTCCCACAGAGCTTGGGGCTTCCGGTAACGCCGATGAGGCTTATAATACTGCTTCAAGAGTTGCAGACTATCTCAATGCCTACGGTTTTAATCTGAATGTTGGCGTAAATGCCAATCTGACTGATTCAGGCACATCATTCGGTACTGATCCGCAGAACGTTTCAGCGATGGTTGCAAAAACCGTTGAGGGACTTCAGTCCTTTGGGGTATCCGCAGGACTTCAGTATTTCCCGGAGACTATAAACAGCGGGAATTCCATAGAAGGACTTCAGGATGCACTTAGCCCCTTCAGGGCAGGAATTGACGCCGGTGCAAGCATGATAATGGTATGTACTGCACCTTCAATGGGAATCACCGGTGATGAAACACCTTCATGTCTCAGCTCTGTTGTTGTACAGGATCTTCTTAGAGGGCAGCTTGGATTTGACGGAATAATAATTACCGATTCACTTTCAGATCTTGCAGACAGATATTCCTCTGCAGATGCAGCTGTAGCAGCTATCCAGGCAGGTGCGGATATGATCTTCCTTCCTGCGGATTTTGTTGATGCTTATCAGGGAGTACTTGCAGCAGTACAGAACGGTACGATAAGTGAGGAGAGAATAAATGAATCTCTTCGCAGAGTATACAGAGTGAAATATGCTAACCGTGTTGAGGAGATTACCTCAGGTCAGTAATTTTATTATAAAATATGGACAATCAAATGCCGCCGCATCAGCCATAAGGCCGATAGCGGCGGCTATTCTTAAGTACGCCTTTCGGCGAACGTTCACCATTCATCAGATAAAGGAATCCAAAATAGAGGATAGATCCGAATTCATGGTTCCTGTCTTTGAGTAGGTTGAAGAGCTTGAAGCTGCTCTTGAAGCGGAGGTCTCAAGACTTGTTGCAGCCTGAGATACTTTATAACCAAAGCCTGCTTTCTGGGTAAATATATTCTGTGTGGCTTCTGCTCCTGCAGCTTTAAGTTTATCTTTGTCGAGCGAGAGCTTGCCATCATCTTTGATGCTGATTCCTATTGAGGAGAGCTCACTCTTATAGGAATTGGTTATCTTTCCGAGATAGCTTGCTCTTGTATCTGTTGTTACATCAGAAATATCTCCGGTGGAATCAATAAGCTTATTATAGCTGCTTACAAAATTTGAAACGGCACTTGATATTTTTGACATGTCATAGTCGTAAACTTTTGATTCAGTACCATCCTCATCCTTGACAGTCTGCCACGTCTTTTCGAAAACAGAGTTGTCGCCGGTCTTGGACAGAGTATCAAGTTTTGATGCAACATCCTTAGCATTGGATGAAATAGCTGAGTATTGTTTTTTTTCTGCGGCTTTGGACTTTTCGGTCTCGGTGGTCTGTCGTGTGGATTCTTTTTCGGTTTTATCTGTAGAATCTGCTTTTTCGCTGTCTATTTTCTTGTAATATGCTGAAACCAGCTTTCCATAACTTCCGTTTTTGATGGAGGAGTAATCGGAAAGCATACTTGACAGTCCGGACATGAAGTTGGTCGATGAAGAACTACCGGACATACTGCTAAATAGGGTGGAATAATCCATGTTAACGTTTATTCCCATATACATCACTCCTTTGATCTTCGGGGCTATAGACACCCGGAAAAACAGCATCCATGCTGTTTGTATACTACTCCTACTTTATTTTTACACCCATACCCCTGATTTTTCAAATGAAAAGACCATTAACACTATAAAGAATGTGTAAAAATAAGCGGTTTTGCGAATGTTCTGAAGTGTTATTTACAAACATGATTGGGCTAGTGTAAAATATAGTGGATTTCAGATAGATTGAGAGGATTTGAACGATTTATGTCATCTATTATACAAAATGATCAGGTGTTTAATAATGAAGTTTCTTTTTGCAGAGTTTACAGCAAAGAGAGCAAGAGAATATTAGAAGAGCGTTTCCTGGCGAACCGTATTTCTTACTACATTGACTGGCAGGACAAGAGCTTCCTGCAGCGTCTGTTCGGATCTGATAAGGATAAAATTATGTGTACAATCCGTATCAACAGAGCAGATGTTGAGCGTGCTATGGAGCTTGTTTCCGGTCTTGAGGATGTCAAGATCAGAGATTTTGGCGATAGAAGAGGCAGAAACAGTAAGAACAAACCCAAGAAGAAATAATGTCAGACCTCCGGAATAGCCGGAGGTTTTTCAGACTAAAAAAGAGATATTTGTGCCTTCTCCCTAAGGGAGAAGGTGTCAGCGAAGCTGACGCATGAGGGTATAAATAATGAATAAAGATAATACACCAAGAAAGAACGAAACAACTAAACGTCGCTTTACGCCCAAAGGAGCCGGTGCTGCTAAGAAGCCTTCTGTCAAAAAGGCACCCAGCAAGTGTCCTGTTTCCAAAAAGTGCGGCGGCTGTCAGATGATCGACGTGCCCTACAAAGAGCAGATCAAAAGAAAGCACAAAAGAGTTGAAGAACTTATCGGAAAATATGGAAAAGTTGAGCCCTTCATGGAGATGGAACATCCGGAGCATTACAGATGTAAAGTTCATGCGGTTTTCACTCATGACAGAAAGGGTAATCCTGTATCCGGAATATATAAAGAAGGGACTCATGATGTAGTCCCTGTTGACGCATGCTATCTTGAGAATGAAAAAGCAGATGCTATTATTGCAACCATCCGAGGAATGCTCAAGTCCTTCAAGATTAAAACTTATGATGAGGACAACGGATTTGGCCTGTTCAGACATGTTCTTATAAGAGTTGGACACAATACCGGAGAGATAATGGTAGTTCTTGTGTTGACATCGCCGATTCTTCCTTCGAAGAACAATTTCGTGAAGGCATTGCTGAAAGAACATCCGGAAATAACAACAATTGTTATTAACGTCAATGATAAGCATACAAGCATGATTCTCGGCGATAAAGAGAAGGCAATCTACGGACCCGGCTTTATCTACGATACCGTATGCGGCATGAAATTCAAGATTTCACCCAAGTCCTTCTATCAGGTTAACCCTGTTCAGACAGAGAAGCTTTATTCCAAAGCGGTTGAACTTGCGGGACTTACCGGAAAAGAGACAGTCCTTGACTGCTACTGCGGCGTTGGAACTATTGGTATTATTGCAAGCCCGAAGGCCGGTGAAGTTATCAGTGTGGAAATCAACAAGGATGCTGTTCGTGATGCAAGATTAAATGCAAAAATGAATGAAATTAAGAATATCACGGTATATGAAAATGACGCCAGCAAGTTCATGGTGCAGATGGCAGAGGCGGGAGATCACGCAGATATTGTCTTCATGGATCCGCCGCGTTCAGGTTCAACCGATATTTTCCTCGGCTCTATGTTCAAGCTGAATCCCGACCGTGTTGTATATATTTCCTGCAGCCCCGATTCTCTTGCAAATGACCTGGAGATTATAACCAAGAATGGTTACAAAGCGGAGCGAATCATACCGGTTGATATGTTCCCGTTTACCAGGAGTATCGAGACAGTGGTGTTGCTACAACGGATGCCTTCAAAGAATCCTATATCGAAATCCTGAAATTCAGTATGGATGCGGACTGCAAGCGATTTGACAGACGCGTTGGCGGACCTGAAGGTTCCAGAGTAAGAAGTAACATAAAGAAGATATCTGTTTCGGTTGTAATCAGAGGAGAGATCCTCGCAGAGGAAAATAGCTGATTTTCAGAGATCAGATAATATTATCTTGAATTTATAGAACAAATCTTGTTTTAGAAAAAATATGTGGAAAGAATCTACTTCGGTTCTAAACGTGGAGTAGGATGCAACGTTAAAACCTGTTTTATAGAATTGGATATGGAGTAGGATGCAACATCAGGATAAGAATTAAGCTATGATATGGTATGAGTTGCAACTACATATCCTGTATACAAAAGTAATTGAATAACAGCGCAGAAGCGCAAGTTTAGGGATACTCGTTATATTAGCGGGTATCCCTTTTTGCGTTATAGGGGCAAAACACAAGGAGGGCAATGCATGATTGAAGTCAAAACAAGCGGACCGGAATGGGAACTGAAGTGGTTTAACAGGTTCCTGGAGAGAGCAATGCAGGCTGATGTGGTAGTTGAACCGCATATTTATCAGAACAAGCGGGACAATTTGAAGCACTGCAATCAAAAGATCAAGAAACACCCCTTTGTAAAAGGCAAAGGAAAATCTGATTCAAAGCACTAACAAAACAAATAAAAATAGGAGCTAATGCTCCCCGGCGTTTAGAGCGCAGAAAGGAAATTATCATGGCAACAATATACACAGTATGTAATCAGAAAGGCGGAGTATCTAAGACAACTACAACGATCAATTTTGCAGCAGGAGCTGCCATGGAAGGGAAGAGAGTTCTGGTAGTTGATATGGATTCTCAGGGAAATGCTACTTCAGGACTGGGCTTTTCTAAGAAGCGAGCACAGACAGTTATGAATCTTCTTCAGAATGAGGCATCAGAAGTGGAATATGAGGTTTCTGACGTAATCTGCAAGTACAGAACAGACATAATATCGTTGGATCTGATACCGGCAAATAAGATTCTTGTATCAGCAAATGCACTTCTGGCATCTCTTGGAGAGAATAAAGAACTTGTTCTGAAGAACGTTCTGGATTGCGTGGACAATGATTATGACATCATTGTGATTGATACGCCACCGGCACTTGATATGCTGACAATCAATGCATTAGGGGCTGCTGATTTCATAATAATTCCTGTTCAGCCTACTAAATACGGTACTGACGGACTTGCTGATCTCACTAAGCTGGTGCTGAATGCACAGAAGACGTATAACCCCGGGCTTAAGTTTGGGGGGATTGTTTATACGATTGATACAGCCACCCAGATTGAAACAAGAAACATCAAGGATGATGTAGAGCAGAAATACGGCAATGATATACATATTTTTGAGCATTCGATTCCAAGACTTGCAGATATTGCAAATGCTCCCTCCTACGGAGTAAGTATATTTGACCTTGCACCTTCTTCTAAGGCGGCCTGGGCATATACCAAACTGGTAAGGGAGGTGCTTGCATAATGAGTAAATACGGGAGGAATTTAAAAAGGGTTGAAACAGAGTCATTTTCAGACATTCAGGAGGAAGGTCTTAGTAGTTACCTTCAGACCAATATTATAACGGAACAGGATCTTCAGGCTGTACAGAATATAAAGCTTTCCGAACTAGATTCTTTTCATGATCATCCGTTTAAAGTGCTTGATAATGATGAAATGTACGCTCTCATGGACAGCATATCTATAAATGGAATCTTGATTCCTATTGTTGTAAGAAAAAAGAGTGATGGACGCTATGAAATTATTTCCGGACATAGAAGAGCTCATGCAGCCAGCAATCTGAAAATTGATGTAATACCTGCCATAGTAAAAGATCTTTCTGATACAGACGCAGTGCTTGCGATGGTTGATTCCAATCTGCAAAGAGAACATATCCTTCCTTCAGAGAAAGCATTCTCATATAAGATGCGTCTTGACGCTGTAAAGGAACAAAAGAAATCAGCTACTACACCACTGGTGCAGAAACTATCAGTGGAGCAGGTGGGAGAAGAAGATGATGCAAGCAGGGAGACTGTTCGCAGATATATCAGACTGACTAATCTGACAGAAGACATGCTGAATCTGGTGGATTCGGAATTGATAAAAATTCGACCTGCTGTTGAATTGTCATATCTGACTGAAACGCAGCAGGAACTTCTCTTTGGCAAGCTTGATGTAAATCATCCTGGCTTATCAATGCTTAAAGCAGAGAGAATCAGGAAATTTGCGCAGGAAGGAAAACTTACTGCGGCAGTAATTGACAGTATTATGGATGATAGTCACGAAGGAATAATGAGAATTACGATACCTGCAGATAAGGTGAGGAGATTCTTCCCTGTAAGCTATACGAAAGAACAGATAGAAGCTGAGATTATCCAGCTCCTTGAAGAAAAATGGGAGGTGAGATAATGCTCAGATCATCAGGTAACTATAATGTGGACATGCTTGGAGAAATGCATTTCGAGGGTAATATAATTCCTCATAACTGGTATCATAGAATCCTTAAACCTGATACTGAAAAGAAGAAACCATATCTTCTGGCAATTATAATTCTGGCAGATTTTCTTTATTGGTATAGACCTACAGAGGTTAGAGATCAACATACAGGTCAGCTGATTGGCTATAGGAAAAAATTCAGAGGTAGAGCTTTATACAGAACTGCCAATGAAATAGCAGAACAGTTTGGTGAAACCAAGAGAACTGTTCTTGCAGCACTGGCCTATCTTGAAAGTATTGGCGCTATAAACAGGACTTTGGTTGTTACTTCAGGTGGAAAATACCCATATATAGAGTTGAATGCCAATACGATTTATGATCTTACGTTTCTTAATGCAGATGGTACAAAAGTTCACGATAATCTTCATGAGGACGATGAAAATGAAGATGAACTGTACGAAGTCTATCTTCAGGAACTGGATCGGTATCAGGGTGGAACGAAAAATGTACCACCCTGCGAAAAAACGATACAGAATTCTGAGGGGAAGGGATCAAATCATTCGATTGCAAAGCCAGATAAAATAAGGCTTTCTGAAGATAAAGGAAATAATGAACCTGGTGCTCATAAAAAAATAATACAGAGGGGGTGTGACGAATCTGTACCACCATGTGACGGAAGCGCATCCTTGTATGAAGGGTGTGACGAATTCGAACCGACATACATAAAAGGTCACAGGGGTGATACAGAAACCAACATAGGGTGTTACGAAAAATGTGGGTCAAATATAGAGAATAATACTGAGACTATCTCTGGAGAATCATTCTCTCTTTCAGGCAAAGGCTATAAAGAATCATCATGTGACAACTATTGCGAAGGAAGGATAGAAGAAGATGAAGATATAAAGATTTTGCGAACCTATGAGCAGATAGTAAGAGAGAATATCAGCTATGAATCCCTTGTTCAGGATAGACCTGATGATAAAGACAGGATTGATGATATGGTTCATGCTATGGCTGAGATTGCTGCAGTTCCAAGGAAAATGGTTTCGATTAAAGGCAGGAACGTTCCATATGGGGTTGTAAAAAGCATCATCCTCAAGCTGTCCAGAAAGCATATAGAATATACGCTGGCCAGAATGGACAAAAGAAATCGTGAATGTGAAAAGCCGATTTCATCACCTGATACTTATCTCATTTCAGCTCTGTACAGTAATTACAGCACTGTAGATATGCAGAATATGGCAGACAATATCCATAATCGGTATGCAGAGGAAAGAGCTGAAATATCAAGACAGAATGGGGCTGATGAAAAAAGACAACATAATTCGGTTAAAAAGAAAAACAGTTTCTGTGAATTTCAGCAAAATGATTATGATTATGACGAACTTGAGAAGATGCTTGTTTGCAACTAAACATACGGAGGGAATGTAATATGATCAGAAAAGTATTAACAGGAACAGTAGCACCGATAATAATCACAGCAGTATGGCTGGGGATTGCATATGCCATCAGTAGCAGTATCTTCCTTGAAGCAGAATTTATCATCAAGTTTTGGATACTGGGAGGTATACCATTCGGCTGGAAATATAGTGTGCATCTTATTCCGCTAAGAGGCGGATTTGCAATGATTGTTGGAGTTGTAATACTGGATATCCTCATGGCTGGAATTATTGGAAGCGTCATGATAGCCTTTACGATCATCAAGGCTGTGATCAATCTGATATCTGCACTGTTTCTTCAACCTGGAGCTGTAACTGTATGACTGTTTGAGAATTGAATATGGTCACTATAAACGGGCGATTGGTCTTGAATCATCAGATCAGTCGTCTTTTTTTATAACTACACCAGTGGTGTAGTTGGAGGAAAAGATGATGATAAATCTTACACTGGGGGATTATGAAGAACTAAGGTTTGAACTTATTGATCAAGCTAAAAAGGATTATATCAAGGCTTTGAAGAGATTTAACAAAAATGTGGAGGATGGGTATGCCTTATTGGATATTATGGCGTTGGAAAGATTTTTTCACTCCAGATGGTTTTCTGAACTAACGGAAATAGAACCGGATATTATTATCGATTTCAACAGAAAAAAGTATTTGAGGGAGGAGGTGAGAAATATTGGGCGCAGCTTCAATGACAGATGAACAGGTCAAAAAGAACGAAGAGACCGCAAAGCATGTCGGTTATCATGCAGGTCGTGCTGTTGTAAAGGGAGGTGTGAAAGCAACAGGCTTTATCCTAAAGATCACAGTAGTTCCCGCAGGTAAGACACTTGGAAAAGCGTTTGCAGAAGCAGTTAAGAGTCTTATGAAAAAGAATGATTTTCTCTGCGGGAAGATCGAGCAGCGAGACCTTAAGAAGTTTGAGAAGGCAAGCGGTAACCTGACAGACGTTGAGCTGGCAGGGGATGATGCTAACCTGAAGAACTGGAATAAGGTATGCCGAAAGTATGGTATCAAGTACTGTGTGAAAACTGATAATACGGTTCAACCTAAGAAATATCATGTTTTCATAAAGGCTACTGATCAGGATCTTATGAAACATGCTTTCAAGGATTTTGTTTCTTTGAATGAAAAGACAAAAGCAAAGGAAGCAGCTAAACAGGCTAAAAAACAGGAAATGCCGAAGCGGTCATTCAACAAGCTCCTGAAGATATTCAAGGAGATGGCTGACAAGCTTAATAAGAACCGTGACAAGGACAAACACAGATCTCAGGGAAGAGAACGGTAGAGAGGAGGAGATAACAGTTGGATAAGAAAAAGCAGAAACAAAAGAGAGGGGCTAACCGCCAGAGGGACAAGCCTACAGGAAACAAGCTCAGGATTGATAAGAAGACACTGCTATTATACGGACCATATGCAGCTATCGGATATGTTTTTATGAAGATCGCCTGTGTTTATAATACCGGAGTTGATCAGGGAGTGGACGGGTTCGATTATTTCATGGTACATATGACAGATATCTTCAGATGGCCGATACTGAGCCTTCGCCTGATGGATTATGTGGTTGGCGTTGCCGGAGCAGCAGTATTTTACGGCATAGTGACGTATAAAAAGAGTCAGAAGAAAGAGTTCAGAAAAGGCAGGGAGTATGGTTCTGCCAGATGGGGAAATGCAAAGGATATAGAGCCGTTTCGTGATAGAGAAGGCTTCTATAAAAACATCCCGATTACAGCGACAGAGTGCCTTCGCATGACACCTGCAGAGAGCCCCAAGTATGAGCGTAATAAAAATATCCTCGTAATAGGTGGCTCTGGCTCAGGTAAGACAAGGTTCTTTGTTAAGCCTTCAATCATGCAGATGCACAGCTCATATGTAATAACAGATCCGAAAGGAACGCTGGTCCGGGAAGTCGGCACCATGCTTCAAAAGCACGGCTATAACATACGCATCCTGAACACTGTGAATTTCAAGAAGAGCAACAGATATAATCCGTTTGCCTACATCAAAAGCGAGAAGGATATCCTGAAGCTTGTAAATACCATCATGGTAAATACTAAGGGAGAAGGCGAACAATCAGGTGAAGATTTCTGGCAGAAAGCCGAAAGACTGCTGTACTGCGCATATATCGGAGCTATCTATTACTTCTGTATTGAATCAGAGCAGAACTTTACAACTCTGCTCAACATGATCGACCAGTCCGAGACAAAAGAGGATGACGAAGGCTTCAAGAACGCCATTGATCTTATGTTTGACGAACTGGGAGAGAAGTACCCGGATAACTTCGCAGTAGTGCAATATCGAAAATATAAGCTTGCTGCCGGCAAGACAGCCAAATCTATTCTTATAAGCTGCGGTGCAAGGCTTGCTCCATTTGACGTTGCGGAGCTTCGTGATCTTACAAAGGCGGATGAGCTTGATCTTGAAAGCATCGGTACAGAGAAGACAGCACTGTTTGTCATCATTTCAGATACAGATGATACTTTCAATTTCATCGTATCCATCATGTACAGCCAGTTGTTCAACGTGCTGTGCGAAACAGCGGATGATGTTTATAATGGCAAACTTCCAGTACCGGTGCGGGTTCTATGTGACGAGTTCGCCAACATAGGCCAGATACCTAAATTTGAAAAACTGATTGCTACCATCAGAAGCAGACAGATCTCTGCTTCTATTATTTTGCAGTCAAAGTCGCAGCTCAAAGCCTTGTATAAGGATAACGCCCAGACTATCGAGGGTAACTGTGACACAATGCTTTTCCTTGGAGGCAATGAGGAATCGACCTTGAAAGACCTCAATACCCTGCTGGGAAAAGAAACAATTGATCTATGTAATACCTCTGATACGAAAGGAAATAACCCGACCTACGGAAACAACTACCAGAAGACAGGCCGTGACCTGATGACTCAGGATGAACTGGCGGTCATGGATAATGGCAAGTGTATCTGCAGAATCCGTGGCGTAAGACCTTTTTTATCAGACAAGTATGATATCACCAAACATCCGAGGTACAAGGAGCTTTCGGATTATGACGAGAGCAATGCTTTCGATGTCCAGGACTATCTCAATCTTGACCTGGTACTGACACCGGAAACCGTTGTGAACGCAGAAACGGAAGTCATTCTTGAACCGGATGCCAAAGAATCTGACTCTGCATCGGGAGATGCAGCAGATTCAAAAGCCGGAACGGTGACCGGCACGTAACCATCAATCGTAAGGAGAGGATATGACAGCAACATGGGCGAATGTACAACGCATAAAAAAGGAGCCAGTACAGGGATTCATTCTTTGGACGGAAGATCACTGCACCGGCTGCAGGAGTAATTTTGCTGAAAATTATCCTTTCCCCATTCTATCACAAAAGAGTTCTTCTGCGGGAGAGAAAAAAGAATCCTGCAAAGAAACGTAACAACAAACAACAACTTTAAACAAAGGAAGGGGGATGATTGTGCGGGAGAATGTAA
>NZ_FMYB01000097.1 GCF_900104155.1 Butyrivibrio sp. INlla16 | reverse complement strand
GTGCTACTACGAATATTTCAGCGAAGAAATACGCAAGCTCAAGGCAGTTCTCGACAACGAGATCAACAGCGGGAACTTAAAGAGCGAAGATCTCAAGACCACCAAAAAGCTAAGAACCTGGGTCAACAATACACCTTTATATCTGCAGCTGCAGTGGTTTGATACAATCGAGCAGGTAGAGATATCTACCAAACTCCGCAGTCGCAGATGGAATACAGAAATAACCTCCTGTGATGCGCTCTATCTGGAAAAAATAGGCCTAAATCAGGAGTGATGATTTGAGTACACATTTAACGACTTTAGGGGTGTTAAGAGAGAAAAAGCTGCCACAATTCTAGTGTGTCAGCTTTTTCATAACTATCCTCTTTTCTCTATTGCCATCGAGTTCTTTTCTAAAGGCCTCATCTTTGCGGCACGTCACATGATCATATCCTCATCCATTGTTTCCAACAAAAAACTTACCGGTCTGAATCCATCGTTACAGGAAATCATTGCTGACTTTGGGTTCTTCATCCATCCGTCATAGAAATTCTCACCACCATGAGCCAGTGTCATTACAAACGGCGACACGGTTTCCCATGCACTCTCACAGAAACCCTCCGGTCTTTCCCATCCATTGCATATGAAGCTCTGTTCAAGCCTCATGCTACACGCATGTTCTATCGGATTTTCATACTGTTCCATCAGATCAGAATACTGAGCAATCTTTTTTACTGTGATCCTTACTTTCTTCATCATGCCTCCGTTACATCACCATAATCAGCGTGCCTGCTCCAATCAGCACACATCCTATAAGAGACTTCGTTGTAAACTCCTCATGCAGGAAAACAAATGCCAACACAAGCGTAATGACAACGCTCAATTTGTCTATAGGAACAACCTTTGATGCCTCTCCCATCTGCAAAGCTTTGTAATAACATAGCCATGATGCTCCTGTAGCCAGTCCCGAAAGGATAAGAAATATCCAGCTCTTTCTGCTTATGGTATTGATGCCACCCTGAGCATTGGTGACAAAAACCATAACCCAGGCCATTACCACCACAACGCATGTCCTTATTGCTGTGGCAAGATTCGAATTAACTCCATCTATACCCACCTTTGCCAGGATAGATGTCAACGCAGCAAACACTGCTGAAAGAATTGCAAATAACAGCCACATATCCTCAATCCTCACTCCCTGTATTTATCCAGTCCATCATTTCCTTATTGCGTTCCAACAGGTTATAGATTCCGTCCTCTGACAAAACACCACGCTTCAGTCTCTCAGGAAAAGTCCCTTTCTCATCCATGGCGAAATCGTCCTTCCACTGCTGGCTTGTATAGTATTCCTCAAGTCTTTTGATATCGGACTGGAGTTCCTTATACTCTTCTATTTTCGCTTCCAAAACATCAAGCCTTGCCGTCGCTTTATCAAGGAGAGCTTCCATCTGATATATATGCTGTGGTATGTTTTCACTGGCAAGCCTTCTTTTGAATTTATTCTTACTCCCGTTGTACTTTTTCTCCACCTCGTAATCAGGCACCCAGATCTGTGCCTCATTTATCTTATCCAAAACAAGCGACATAGCTTCTTCATCGCTAATGCCTTCATTTACCTGCTTCTTGTATGCCTGGTACATCCACTCCGCTATCTTTGATTTCTGTTTATTCTTAAGCTGGCCATAGCTCTTGTTCATCTGAAGGAGTTTGCCATTTACCATTTTGTGTTTACTCATATGTCCGTTCCCATCTCATCGTATCTTATCTTATGAAATATTATACTCGCATTCCGGCACCACAAGCACCTATTTTAGGCAGATCACGATTTCACTGAATCTTCACACTTTCCACACAGAATTTTAGTTTGGCTTAAGTAAGATTAGTTATCATAAGAACATCAAGAGGAACACAAAACCTCTTGGAACCCCTCATAAGAACACTTTTCTTCATAAAACACAAGCTGCCAGAAACATGACAATCTGGCAGCTAACCCTCAAAAACTCAGCTGCAGAAATGCAGCTTTTATATTAATCACCCAAAACTTACTTTACCATCTCCTGGTATATCTGCGATACCACGTTATCAATATTCCTGCTTCCTATATATCCGAAAGGAATATTTTTCTCCCTGACAACAGCCACGAATTTCTTATAGCTGATATGGTTAATGTAGTCAGTAAAGAAGTATACCCTATCCTTACCTTCAAGCATTCCGCTGTTTACAGTCTTATATGCATCCGGATGGACAAACAGCCATTCAGGGAACATCTGCTTAAGCTTGTTCTGCCAGTTAACATGCCCACCAATGATAACGATCTTCTTATCAGCAATGGCCTCCTTAATTTCAGGAAGCTTGTTCTCCTCTACAACATCCTCTTCATGCTCGGAGTTATATGCATATTCGCGGAGGGCAATAAGCTCATCTCGCTCAGCCTCATATTTTCTAACAAGCCCCTCTGTCTCCTCCGAAGAATGCTTGGCATTTCTGTACTGCTCACGGAGGTACTTATTCTCCTGTTCCTTTTCATTCAGCTTCTTTCTAAGCTCAGCTATTTCGGATAGATAATCTTCTGCGCTTACATTGCCCTTGCTGACAGGGGCCACATTTGTTGCCGGCTTCTTCTCAGGCTTTTTGTTCCTTACATTCACAGTCATACTAGCAGGATTAAAAAGAGCTTCATCAAGATTCATCTCATCAATATCCTCGCCTATAAGATATCCTGCTTCGTAATCAAAACTGTCTGCAACATCCGTCAATGCAGATGACAGATCATAGATATTTGTATAGAACTGGACTTCCTCAAAAGTAAACTCTCTTTTGGGTTTCCATGATTTCAGCATGGCAAGAGTACGTATGAACTGTGTTCTGAGTCCCATGTTATTCTCAATGCACAGCTGATGGTAATCCGCAACATATCCATGCTGTCTAAGGCACTTCCCTACAAAATCGAAGGTATCCCAGTACTTTACGTTATGCCTGTTGTATGGAAGGTTTTTCTTTGCCTGTTCGGAAATCCACTGATCTACCTGCTCTGTACACTCATCAAACAGGCCGTCTTCAAACATTTCATACTCAGTCTCTTCATCTTCCTGGGCAAGATACTCTTCACGCTTTTTATTCAGAAGCTTATACACAAAAGAACAGTTTTCATGCAGCTCGATCCCCATAAAAGGGCACATCCCCATCACTCTTCCGATGGCCGGGTAACTACTGTCCGTATACTCAGTCTCCGTAAGTGAAAAGATCTCCTCCGGGGTGATCTTCCTGAACCTCTTTAACTGGTTGTACTCTTTTTTGTGGTAAACCTTATAAAGATTCTTGATGAGCTCGAGACAATAATCATCACCAATTTTCGCCCCATTATAAATAAGTCTCATGACGCTTCCCTGCATGGCATCAAGTGGTCTGTGTGTTCTGAAAGACGAATCACCATACCACGCAACATGCTGAAACTCGTCAAGCTTGGCTCTGCAGTTCTTCAGAAAATCCTGCTCGATAAGCGCAAAATCAAAGTGCATGTTCCAGGTGATAAAATCCATCAGAAAGAAAAAGTCCACGCCGGTTGTATCAGGTGCGACCACATTCCCATGTTCTTTGCTGAGCATATCTTCAAACACAATAGCTGCCAGTTCTTTTTTATTCTGAAAATCAACAGAATCAAAGTCGTCTAAAAACTCATCATCATACTGACCTTCATAAAATGAATTACTAAATGGTGGTCTCATTTCTCTACCTCTGTATCCTGTCCTGATTTCTGTAAATCATAGCATATTTTCAGGCTTGCTCATCCTGCCTGTCCATCCAAGGCTCCTTGCCCAGGTCCTGGTCTCAGCCTTTTCCTCCAGATCATCGCCTGCCAGCGTCTCAAGCATTTCATAAAAGCCGCTTATCCCGCCTACATCATCAAGGACATATAAACCGTCTGCTGCCACGCATTTCGGATGCTGTTTCACATCCACATATGCAAGCACGCTGCGAAGTTCCTCATCCATAGCCTGGTCCCCGTTGTAATATCTGTAACGCTCAAGGCCATCATTCTCATTCATGATATCGATCACGAAAGCCTTGCATGTTGTCAGGTCTGCATTAGTCTTTCTGTCATATTTATCCATCACGGTAATCTTTACGCACCAGCCATCGCCATAATCATACAGATAATAAAGCGTATCAAAAAGCGGTGTGAGTCTCGGGTTAAACTCATTAAAAAGCCTGTGGCATCCGTCTTCATATAGCGGAATCATATAATCTGCCCTGTCCAGCCACTCCTCAGCTGTTCTCCCGGTCTCATCCATCAGCCCGTCGGCATTCCCGAAATAAAGCCTGTCTTCCACATTATTTCTGTTATGGCGCCATAATTTCAGGTTATCTGCTGCCTCAATATAATCCTTAACTGTCTGCTCACCCAGACCTGCTATCTTCTCATCGATTCTCTTCTTCTTTTTATCAAGTCTCTCGAGCCATTTTGCATAAGCTTTTTCCCTGGCCTTCCCTGCCCTGGGCGCCTTATCTGTCAGAAGCTCACCAAGCGTAAGTCTTTCATTCAGGAAGTTCAGATTCTCCTCCATAATGATCTTGCTGTTCATTTCATCAAGTGACATGTCAGATGTGAATTTGGGATAATCCTCTGAAAACTTCTTCACCTGTCTCTGCGAATCAAAATATGTCTCGCATACAGCCTTCTGAAAATATGGTCCTTCATATTTCCTTTTGAGCCAGCTTTTTACACTCTCGCCTTCCTGGTAATCATCATCCCAGTAAAAGTCTGTGGAATCATCCGCAGGAAAATGTAAAAGGCTTCCGCACAGATTTTTCCATCCTCCTACCGTCCCTCTCGTAATCCCCTGGAACTCATCCTTGGATATACAGAAGTTATGCAGGTGACCGTTCTGCCAACCAAAAAGCCTCTGTATCATGTAATGCATTGCATGAAGATTCATTGTGCTGGGTACCAGGACTTCCCGGGATATTCCCTCTTTGGCTTTTGCAAGTTTCAGAAAATCACGCTCTTCATCCGCATCAAGACCAAGCCCGTTTTCTCCCCACATGAAATGATCCCTTAATTCAACCTTCAACCTGTATACTGATTCATTATTCAAAAACGGATTTCGTTCAAGTTCTTCTTCGGTGTGGGGCTTTATGTTTATATTCCCTTCGCCCTGCGCTCCGTTCTCCATCAGGTAATCAATATCAATGCCCCGTTCTATAGTCATGGCAGCTTCACCCTTATTTCTCATGTTCTCAGCTGCAACATGCATACGGTCACGATACTCTTTTGATTTCAGGGCATCCGTTGAATCCGATTTACCGTACTGACCACGGGTATATGGTAAAAACGTCTGTATTGTCCTGACATCCTTCCCCAGCTTCTCAGCGATTTCCTCTGTTGAAAAGCCCTGCTGCCGAAGATCTGCTATCTGCTTCGTCCTCTTAGAACTCCACAGTCCTTCCGTTATCAGAACCCTCTGCACCCTCACCTGGGTGGTATTAAGTTTTTTTGCAATCTGGGCTATTGACTTAGTAGTCTCATACTCGTCTATAATAGACTGGTAAAGCTCATCAACTTCGTCGTTATCCGGCATCTTTTCCATCACAGCTTTCGCTTCCTTTCGATAAGTTAGTAGCTACTGAACTAAAGATATCGTTTATCGAGTTTCGTGTCAACCTAGGTTTTAGAATTGAAATAATTTGCTGATCTCTTTCCCTATCACTAGGATGAGACCAGCAAAATTTATGCCCTACATATCAAATTAAATGATTTTTTTATCGTACTATATAAATTTATATCTACCATCTCCATCAACTAGAGCAACTAATGAATGACGTAAAGGCTTAGATATTTTCTCAAAATCATCTCCGAAAGCATCCTCCCATGACACAACTTCATTTGTTTTCTTTCTAATCAACTTTGGCTTCTTTTGGGAATAATATGCATACACATCCTTCGCATAAACTGTCTCTATGTAATTATCAATTTCATCAATCTTAGCCTTTGTTCTGGATGCATCCTCTTCTTTTGAACTATTCTCAGAGATAAATTCTAATTCATATTTTTCAGGCTCTTCTGGCATGAGTGTGGTTAGTTAAATACGCTGAAGTCCTCATGCCATGCGGCTTAAGCGTACTTTACACGGTTGCGATTTGGTAACGGTATTTTCAGGTCAGAACAGTATAGCAAAACCATATCGATCATACTGTCTACGTCCCTGAATCCATACGCCTTCCGGATAAGCAATTTTATCTTGTTGTTGGTTGCCTCAATGCGGGCATTGGTCACACCAAGCTCGATAGTGTTAAGGATATGATCCTTGTGGCGCATGATCTTTCTCTGCAGCTCCACAAACACCGGGATCCTACAGTG
>NZ_FMYB01000110.1 GCF_900104155.1 Butyrivibrio sp. INlla16 | reverse complement strand
GATTTTTCAATACCTACAACGAATAATCTGTCGGAAAGATCACTCAGAGGAATCAAAACCAAAATGAAGGTATCAGGTCAGTTTGCATCTACTGATACCGCGGATAATTACGCCCTTATAAGGACATATATCGAAACATGCCGTCGTAACGGGATAAATGAAATAGAAGCTCTGTCCAGGCTATGCAATGGTAAACCTTATACTGTGGAGGAAATCTTCTCTTCACAGAAATAATCATACTGAAACTTAATAGCGAATCAGCGTGCTGATTAAGTACGCTGATTTGTCATGTCCAAAAGTATTTAGACCGTGAATAGTAACACCTTCCAAGACCACATATTTTCACTTCTATGAAGTGGCTTGTAAAAGGCTGGAGTGATATTTTATAATACAGTTAGAAGTAACAACCGATATACGTATTGAGGAGGTGAGCGATATGACAGCTACAGCCGAAACACTCCGCAAACTGGATTCACTTAATGAACAAGACTTTAACATGATCGTAAGTCTGATTGATAGACTGAGCGTATCACAGGATACTAATAATGATCTTGAGACATTCAGACAGATTAGAAAGAGGACATCTCAAAATCCAATGACAGAGGACGAAGTCGAGGCAGAGGTTGCTGAAGCTAGGAAGGAGCTTTATGCAACAAATCGTAATTGATACTAATATACTTGTTAATGCCTTGAAATCCCAAAATGATGATGCCAAATCGGTTCTGCTTTTGGAAGATGTTTTCAGAGGAAAGTATGAAATTGGTTTGTCATCTGAGATAGTAAGGGAATACCGGGATGTTTTGCACAGACCGCATTTGAATATCAATCCTGAAGATGCAGATGCTGTAATAGCTCTAGTTGAGAAGCATGGCTATTATATTGGACCAAGGCCATCAACAAATGATTACGTGGAAATGCGCGATGAAAAGGATAGGGTATTCTTTGATGTGGCAAAATGCCTTAATGCTAAGCTTATCACTCGTAATTATAAAGATTATCCAGTACATGAACTTGTAACTCTGATTGATGAATTGTACTAATAATATTGGACAAGAGAATATGCAAACCGTAGAATTACAGCCCATTATGCCGGACTGAATCCTACGGTTTTTTTATTTATTAAAAAGGGTACTATCTTTTTTAGGGTCAACATCGTTATACATATTATAAGGATCTGATTGGAGGAGATGAAATGGATTCAGATTTGATTTTGATCCATAGAATTAGAGCTGGGGATGAAGCGGCTATTGAAGCGTTTGTAAGAAAGTATTACGCAAAAGTTCTCTCTTATTGTGAGTATCGGCTTCAGGATGTTCAGCAAGCAGAGGATTTGACACAGGAAACTTTTTATAGGTTTTTCAGGGCTTTCGAGACATATAACCATAGAGGAAAGCTTGTAAATTATCTTTATTCAATAGCAGGCAATCTTTGTAGAGACTATTGGAAGGTTGAACAAAAAATACAAAAGGTAGAACTGACAGAAACAATTAAGAATATGCCAGTTGAGTGTGATGTTACTGAAAAAATGGATATTGAAACAGCAGTGATGGAACTGCCAAAGGAAATAAGGGAAGTCATCTGGATGCATTTTTTCCTTGGAATGAAACTTGAAGAAATATCTGAGGCTGAAGGTATAAGCCTTCCATTAGTAAAATACCGCTTGAAACGAGGACGTTCTTTGCTTAAAGGTATCCTTGGTAAGGAGGATCTATGAATTTAGATAAGATGTTATGTTCACATGATAATAATACAGTAATCCCCAGGGAAGAGGCTGTTTTATCTACTATAAAAACAGCAAAAGATGCATATTGGGATGAAGAATCCTCAAGATGTATATCATGGATGGAATTTATGTACCAACAGTTGTTCTATATTAGAAAAACATGGTGGTTAATACAATTTGGTGTGCTATTTGCTATATGGATTCTTCTTAAGGTTTCAGGAAGTGGTCCTTATTCAGAAAGATGCATGGGAATTCTCGCGCCTATATTTATAATTCTGGTGCTGCCGGAGCTTTGGAAAAATGTCAGTAACAGATCAATTGAAATAGAAGGAGCGTCTTATTATTCATTTCAAAAGATAATGGCAGCCCGGATGATAGTGTTCGGGTTAGTAGATCTTATGATGTTAACTATATTTGTAATTGTAAGCGTATCTTCTACCGAAGTGCCAATGACGGATCTTATAGTTCAGTTTCTATTGCCTATGCTGATTACATCCTGTATTTGCTTCAGGGCATTTTCTGGAAGGCTTTTGAGAGGAATTGTGCCGTCAATTACAGTAAGTCTTTTATGGATGACAATATGGCTATTTATTGTTTTGAGAGAAGATGTTTTTACTCGTGTATCTGGTTTTGCCTGGGGATTATTGTTGGTAATATCGGTTTCTTACCTATGTTACTGCATATACAGAATTATGAAAGATTCTGGGAGAATTCTGGCTTACAACTTTATGGGGGAAATGTGATATGGAACTTGTAATATCAAGTGTAGAAAAGGATTATAGCGGATTTAAAGCGGTAGACAATGTCAACCTTGAAATGAATAATGGAGTGTATGGTCTTCTGGGGGTAAATGGAGCAGGAAAGACTACACTTATGAGGATGATCTGCACACTTATACACCCAACAAAAGGTAAAATCTTCTGTGATGGAAAAGATATTTTTGAAATGTATGGAGAATACAGAAAGCTGCTGGGGTATCTTCCACAAGAATTTGGGTTTTATCCTGACTTTTCAGTATTTGACTATTTGAGGTATATTGCCTCAATCAAGGGGCTGTCATCTGCACTTGCAAGAAAGCGTATAAATGATGTTTTGCAGCAGGTTGGAATGGAAAAAAGCAAAAACAAAAAAATGAAAAAGCTTTCTGGTGGAATGAAGAGAAGAGTCGGCATTGCTCAAGCTATGCTAAATGATCCTAAGATTTTAGTGTTGGACGAACCTACAGCAGGACTTGATCCAAATGAGAGGATACGATTTAGAAACTTAATAAGTGAACTGTCACAGGACAGACTGGTTCTTCTTTCAACGCATATAGTTTCAGATATCGAAAGCGTGGCAAGCCAGATTTTTTTCATGAGAGATGGCAGAATTGAATTATCGGGAACGGCAGATGAATTGCTTGAGGCTACCCCGGCAAAGGCATGGGAATGTACGCTGTCAACAAATGAAGCTGATATAATACAAAATCGTTTTTGTGTTTCCAATCGCAGAGTAATACGTGGCGGAGTAGAATTACGCATAGTTTCGGAAGAAAGACCTTGCCCAGAGGCTTGTGAAGAAATAATGACTTTGGAAGATCTGTTCCTATATGAATTTGGAGAGAAAGCAGGTGACATAGATGGTTAGATTTGAGATTAAGAAAATCTTTTCAAGAGCCGGAGGTAAGCTTGCTCTTCTGCTTCTTTTTATAATATTGGTAATAGTTAGTGTTTTTGCTGTTAGATATGTGGATTACACAGATGAAAATGGAAATAATACTTATGGGTTTCAAGCCGTAAGATTGCTAAGAGAACGAAAAAGTGAATGGAGCGGATATCTTACAGAAGATGTATTTGCTGCAGTCATAAAAGAAAATGCAGCCATTGAAGCTACTCCCGAAGCAAAGTCTAAGGATTTCCACGAAAATAATAAAGCGTATGCAAAGAAACAAGGTTTTTCTGATATACGTGATATTATTAACAGCTCCCTCAGTTCTTTTAGGGAATACAATTACTATTTGATTGACGGTGCAAACGTAGATGATTCTAAATATGTTTATCAGAGAAGAATTTCGACTCTTCAGGAGTGGCTTAATTCGGATGAAGCTAAAGACAGGTATTCTGCCAGTCAAAAAGAATTTTTTCTGGAAAAATATCAAGAGTTGGATACTCCTTTATACTACGAAGATGCTGATGGATGGAAAGCTTTGCTGGAATATTCGCAGACAATTATAATGTTGACCATGTTAATCTTAAGCTTTCTTGTGTGTGGCATTTTTTCGGGAGAATATCAACTAAAGGCTGATGCAGTATTCTTTTCCACTGCTGAGGGCAGAAGAAAAGGAATCAGAGCCAAAATGCTGGCAGGACTTGTAATGATAACCATAGTATATTGGGGAATGGTAATTATATACTCGTTAGTAGTATTAGGCATTTTAGGTACAAGTGGTTGGAATTGTCCTATACAAACTAGCCTATATGGCTGGAAGAGCCTTTATAACATTACCTTTTTTGAGGACTATTTAGGTTCTTCCGCATTTATTAGTAAAACTATGGTTTTCTGTACATCAGTTTGGCCGAGAGTAACTCAATTCCACAGCGACCATACATAGCCTTTTTGATGGTCTTTACTTTACTGTTCGTTCCCTCTACAAAACCATTACTCAGCGGACTGGCCACGGCATTTTCAACTGCATCTATATCTCGTTGGAGTCCTTTGGCAAACGATGCAATTTCTTTGATCTCTGAGTTTGAATACTTTTCTATAAAGATATAGAGCATTGGCATATTTTTCTTTTCGAAAAACTCTCTAAACTCCCGAATGCACTTTTCTATTTCTTTTAGCACAGGAAACTG
>NZ_FMYB01000100.1 GCF_900104155.1 Butyrivibrio sp. INlla16 | reverse complement strand
AGCTCCCTTGATATACCATTGCCACACAGCTACACTTCCAAGCAGGAATCAATAATAAGGAAATGTTGTTACCCACTATAAATGGGGATTAACCTTATTATTTAATTCTATCGGATGGTTCAGTATTTGATTCGGATTATGAGGAAGCACAGTTTTGGGAAGGAATCGGAGGAAAGGTAATATGCGAATGAGAATTATGAAAAAGTTGGTTATTGGTGTTGCGGCTGTCCTAATTATTATGCACCCAACGCAAAGCAGCGCTTATTGCAATAATACAGAAATTATTTCCATTGAAAAAACAAATGAAGCAACAATTCAGTCAAAAAAAATAATATACAGATATAGAATAAACAAAAAAACCGGAAAAAGGCAGTATAGACGTTGGGATAAAGATAACAAAAAATGGATTGACAAGTATTGGATTGATGAGTAAAAGACTGATATTAAGGTAAGGACGATTATTCCTATAACTTTTCTCAGAGGATAATCAGGTAACAGAATGAAGAAAAGCAGGGGATTACCTTTCGTGGTAGTCACTGCTTTCAATTGAATCATTCCACAAAGTATTTTGTTCCTCGTCCATTCCCTGTCTCCTTTATTTTTCCTTCATCCATCAACTGGTTAAGTAATCGAATTGTTTTATCTCTCTCAAATCCTGTAGTCTCTGAAACTTCGGCCCTTGAAAGTATTCTTCGACCTGAAAATGCGTTATATACTTTTTACTGATCACTGGTTAAGTTCGTATCTTTAGTTATAACAGGCAACACAATACTTACAGAACTATCTGATACATCAAATGACGGACGAGCATCAAATGTCTTATATGCTTGCCTGATACGATTTATTCCGGTATGCCATAGTATGTAATGGTATGCAATTGTATGCGGGATAAAAATATCATGCAAAGGTATGCAGTTGTATGCAAGACACGAGCGCTATATAATAGTATGTAGAAGTATGCAATCAGAAGGAGGCTGCATTATGGAACAAAGTTGCCCTTATGTAATAAATTTTGGAAGAATACCAACAGAATATATAGAAAGAACTGCGATTACAGAACAGATTGTCGGAGCTTTCCAGGCAGATGTTCCACAAGAGGACTGCTTTGTGTTGACCGGGCTTAGAGGCAGTGGGAAGACTGTTTTGTTTTCAAGGATACTCAATATTGTAAGGCAGGATAAGGATTTCATTGTCATTAATCTTAATATAACCATGGATCTGCTTCAGGAGCTTGTGGCAAAATTATATGACACGTCAGGCTTTATGAATAAGTTCATCACCACAAATTTAAACTTATCAAAGTTTGGAATAGGAATTAATATAGACACGCTTCCGCCTGCCGCGTCATTAGAATCCTCTCTTGAAAAAATACTAAAAGAAATGAAAAGAAAAGGCAAAAAGCTTTTAGTTGGTATTGATGAAGTTGCTCCGACTGATTCTATGAAGACTTTTGCACATACTTTTCAGAGCATGATACAACAGGGGCTTCCTATATATTTATTGATGGATGGTCTTTATCAGAATGTGTCTGATCTGTCTAATGATAACAAGAGTACATTTCTGAAAAGGGCAAAGAAAGTGCCCGTTGAAAGATTGAATTTTACCAGCATGAGAGATAACTATAAAAGTATACTCAAAATAGATGACAAGCAGGCTGAAGAAATGGCTGCCATCACCAGGGGATATGCGGTGGCTTATCAGGCACTAGGAAGATATGCGTGGTTTGAGAAGGACCATAAGCTTACAAATCACGTGTTTTCACAATTTGATGATGTTCTGAAAGAATATGTTTATGAACAAATATGGACTGAGCTTACAGAAAATGAACGCTACTATCTTTCATTTTTAACTAAGAAACCATCAATGGATGTTTCTGAACTGCTTGAACTTGCAGGAAAGAAAAAGACAGATTTTTCAAGATATAGAGCATCGCTTATAGCAAAGGGTATTATCAAAGATGAACGCGGCAAGGTAATCTTAATGCTACCCAGATTCGAAAATTTCCTCGATCTGAAAGTTAAATATGATTGGTAAAAATATGAAATAAAAGCAGGGGCATATCTTTCGTAGTGGTCCCTGCTTGTTCTTTACTTTCTGATATACTTTGCTTATAGATACTATTAAGACAACTGTTTCAACACTTGAAGAGAAAGCAAATTAGTATAGGAAAAATAAGAAAAGTAGAATAATACTATTGACTCTGATATCATGAAATGATAATCTTTATCTAAAGATGAACAAACAATTAGTTACAAAAAAGATAGTTCAAGTACTACCAGCAAAACATTAAAGGTTTCTGGAAAGTTTGCACCGTAAGTATCAGTATTAATTCAAGGGCGGTAGTCTTATGATTATCGCCTTTTTTATGGAGAAAAAAGGTGAATAAAATCTATATAATAGCAATTTCGTCTATAGTTGCAATGTGTTTGGGCGGATGCGGAGAAGAAAATAACAATAGTAATTCAAGAACATCATATATTGATAAAACTGGTGAGAAAATTGATGTGGAGATAGCAGATAACATATCTTTAAATGCATCAGTACCGAAAGAAGAGAGAGAGTTATTTACATATAAAGTTTGTGATCGGCCATTGGATATCAATGAAGAGGCAGGCGTTTTCGGAGTTAAACTTGAAAACGGCGAAATGAACGATGAAAATAATTTTTACGATTTTGGAAATGGGGCTTATTTCAGTGCATCGGATGGCAATATTGAGTATGTTTCGGATGAAAGATATAACACATTGAATGAAATGGTATATGAGTATTATCAGGACGATGATAGTTCAGATGATAATATCAACAAAGCTCAGGTGGAAAGAGCAACCGAATTATTGACCGCAGGATTAAAATTGAGCGAAAATGAAGAATTATACTTAATACATGCTAAAAAACTCGACAATGAAGCATATCAGGAGGGGAAAAAATATCTTGAAGAAGATATGGGATTTGGCGAAGGAAAAATGGAAGCTAAAGAAGCAGACAGAATCGTGAGTGATTCTACGTACTATTATTCTTTCGGTATAAAAATCGACGGAATACCGATATCAAATTTCAAGGAAGCAAGCTTGAACTATACAAGTGAAGACTCTTATGGAAAACAATTATCAATAGAGATGATCATGGATGATAATAATGTCAAATATATATTATCTGATGGAATAGAAGAACTTGAATCGTCAGAGGATAAAAGCTTGATATCTATAGACGAGGCTATCAGCAAACTTAAAGAAAAGTATGACGTTCAAATAGTTCCAGAGAAAGAGGAAATTAATAATATTCGATTGGAATATATTCCATTATTTGATGTTAATAATTCCGCGGGTTCAATGGAACCATACTGGTGCTTTTATTATAAAGATGGAAGGACAGACGCTTTTAATGCATTGACGGGTGGAGACTTGGCATATGAATAAGCTTATAAAGGCGGATATTAAAAAAATAATGTATTCTCCAACGACAATTGCAGCTGTAATTGGTATTGCTTTCTGTATATGCCTGGACACATGGAATCAAATTCCGTTCCTATGGAATTCCAATAAAGGAAACATAACTGTTTTTTATTATCTGTTTAATTCCTATGCATTTGGAGGAAATTATATGCCTTTTGCTGCACTTCTTTTGGCAGCGTTGCCGGCTACTTCACTTTTTTGCATGGAATATGAAAGTGGAGTTCAGCCATATATAATCCAAAGAGTGGGGAGTGTAAGGATATATGCGGTGGTAAGAATAATAATTACCATTATAGGAAGCAGCTATGTAACATTTATGGGAATGCTATTATTTGTAACTACTTCTGCTTTTTTTCAGCCACTTTACTCCAGGAGTTTTGATATGGAGACAAATATACTTCCGTTTTTTGAATTACTTTGCAAGGCAAGAGGGATACCATATTTTTGTATGATGGCTTTTTTGGCATCTTTAAGAGCATCTCTTTTTAATGTGGCGTCGCTTCTGCTTTCTGCGAAAGTAAGGAACAGGTACGCAGTAACAGCTGCTCCACTTCTGTTTGCCTTTGCATTCACAAGACTTATGGTTCTTGTAAATCTGCCGATGGATGCGAGACCTGACCTGTGGTTTATGTGCCGCACTACTCTATTTTCAGAAAAAACTACTGTCATAGCATGTCTGATAATATGGATTTGCGTGGTTATCACATGTGGCTTCTTCTTCGTGAAAAAGGTGGAAGAAAATGAAAAGTGAATTCATTTATTCAATTAAAGTTACTACCTATCTGATAAAAAAAGAATTATTTACAGTAAAGAGTGCGATAACTCTATTGCTGCTAGCAATATTTATGTTCACATTAGTTGAGCCAATAAGGAATTTCGTTATCAGCATAGGTATAAAAACAACTCCAATGATATCGATTTTTGTTTTTAGTGATTTCACCTGTCAGATGTTAATACTTATTGCTTTTATTTTTATCATTAGCAACGCACCATTTATAGACCGCTTTTTTCCATATGTGGTAAGCAGAACGGGAGCACGCAGCTTTTATATAGGAACCGTGTTATACCTGATGCTTACAGCTTTTTTCTATGTGATATTTATTGTACTTCTTGCTAATTTATATCTCATAGGTGAAGAAACATTTGTTTTTTCATGGGGGAAAATATGGGGGACAATAGCCAGAACCGATGCAGGAGAACTGTATGGAATTCAAATTGGAATAAGCGATCAGATTATAGGAAACTATGATGCCGTAAGAGCGCTTGTTTTATCGATATTTCTTGAGTGGCTTGGACTTGTATGGCTGTCAATATGCGCTTGCTCGTTTAATGCAACATTTAAGAACAAATCAGGGATTATCATAGCTTCATTGTTCGTGTTTCTTGATACTATGATTTATAATTCATGGTCATATTATGCGTATCTTCTGTCACCTGTTTCGCTGATAAATATTGAAAGTTATACGGGAATGTACAATGCTTATGGAATAACACCGATATATGCTGCTGCTTTTTTTACTGTGACACTTATTTTGTTTGCGATTATATTTGTGAAAGGGAGCCGTCTTGAAAAATATAACAATAGAAATTAAAAATGTGAATTTGGCAGTGAAAAACAAGAGAATTCTATCAGATGTGAACCTCAGTATTAATGGTGGGAAAATCTATGGCCTTATCGGGAAAAACGGGTCGGGGAAAAGCGTATTTCTTAAAAGTATTGCGGGATTTTCAAGACCCGAGAGTGGAAGTCTGGTAATAAATGGCAAGGAAGCTTATAAAGACTTTACGTTTTATAATAAGATTGGCTTTATAATAAACCAACCGGGGTTTATCGAGAATAAATCAGGGTTTCAGAATATGTCATATCTTGCAGCTTTAAGAGGTAAAACATCAAAAGAGCATATTAAAATGCTCATGAAAAAACTGTCACTTGATCCCGATAGTCCCAAGAAGGTGTCAGAATATTCTCTTGGAATGCGGCAGAAGCTCGGAATAGTTCAGGCAATTATGGAAGATCCGGAGATAATACTATTAGATGAACCAATGAATGCGTTAGATGAAGAAAGCGTTGATATAGTAAGGGAGCTGCTAAAAAATCTTCGTGATGAGGGAAAAATAATTATTATCACAAGTCATAATCATGAAGATATAGAATTTCTATGTGATGATGTTTATTGTATAAAAAATGGTGTGATAGACCAAAACGGAACAGACCGATTTTTCTGGAAAAGAAACGAAGGTATACAGTGCCGAGCTTGATCACATTCAGAGCCGTGCGTCACTGTATGTTTCAGAAAGAGCATTTTAATCATAAACCCAAAAGCAGGAGCGTGCCTTTTATGGTGGTCCCTGCTTTATCTTTATTCTTCCTCTCTCCATTGCATATTTTTATTTTACAAAAGTTACATTGAATGGAGCCCAAAGAGGGCTTTTTATATTTCGCAAAAATAAACATTTCTTAAAAATGCGAAGTGATATAAGATTATGTTGAGGTGACAAACTATTAATAGAGCGAGAGAGTTATTTAAATAGATTGAAGGCTGTTAAGGATGTACCTGATATAAAGGTTATTACTGGCATAAGACGTAGTGGAAAATCCAAATTAATGGATGCCTTCATTGACTATATCAAAGAGGATAGCAATGCAAATGTAGTAAGAATAAAACTAAACCTGAATTATTCACGGCTTAATTACAAAGCCGCATAGTTACTGCATTTAAACTGCATATTGCTTTCACCCAATAAGTGAAGCCTTAGGGGT
>NZ_FMYB01000101.1 GCF_900104155.1 Butyrivibrio sp. INlla16 | reverse complement strand
CGATCTACTGTATCATGTGCCGTACATTCAATAGGGTTGCCATTTTCGTCAGCCCATACGGATCCATCTTCATTGTAGAAGATGAACTTGGCACCCTTTTCAAAGCCAACAGTGATGTGCAATGTCATCTTACTTGGTTTATTTTCGTCAGGAAGGAATTCAACAGTAGTTACTTTCCAAGGGTATTCAAGCTGAAGTGCAGCTGTAAATAAAGAAGCATTATCCATAATGAGTACTCCATTCTGTTTGATATATCTAAGCGTACTCAAAATGGTTGTAACTATCAACAAAGTTTTAGTGGTTACCCACTATATTTGGCGAAAGGCCAAAACTATGACATCTGCCTCTTTGTATGCTGGCATAATCTTCTCAAGATCATCTTTCTGCACACATGTACCCTCACCCTTTGTGTGGCAGTACTCACAGCCAAGGCATCCGGCAATCTTCATTCTGCCAACCTGGTATTCCTCTACTTCATGCCCTGCTGCCTCAGCGCCTTCGCGAAATGCCTGAACCATTGCCGATGTGTTCTCTTTTCGCGGACTTCCGTTTAAAATTGCTACCTTCATCTCCTACCTCCTTATTTATAATATGCTTAAATACAGACTCTATAGCTTTTCCATAAAGAATCTGTTCATGTTACTCTGCTTTGAGCCTCACATTTATCAGCTCTAAAAGCGCGTCCTGACTGATACTTCCTTAATTATATTAGATACAATAATCGCACACAATCCGTTCCGAACTGTGCACGATTATCAATTCATTTAGAAGCTTAAAGTTTCAGAAAAGCCTTCAGATTTCGCATCGCCTGATCCAGTGACTTGGCAACCATCTGCTGTGTCACACCCTCAGCCCTTGCTATCTCTCCTTCTGACAGACCATGATAAAAATACAGAATGCACCTGCGCTTCTGAACTGTAGGGAGCTTTTCAATAGCCTCCTTGAATCTTTCATGTTCCATCTTACCCATGACAGCATCCTCCGGCTCATCATTTGAATAAATCCCTTTGATGCTTTCTGTTGTTCCTTCATCATAGCCCTCCAGGTCATGGTAACGCATCCTGCGCATTTCATGCTTCTTCTCGTTGCGGTCATACTCGCGGAAAGCTTCTCCCTGCTCCTTAGACATAACTACATATGGCATATACTGCTCCAGCTCCGAGCCGTACATTTCCATGAGAGTCTCAACATCAATATCCGTTATAACAGCCCACTTCACTCCTCCGGTCATTCCGGGATACTCATATCCAAGGTTTATTACATCATATTCAGTTTTATTCTCATTGCTATTCATTATCCGTTTCCTCCGATTTTTGAAAAATTGATAAATTCCAAAATCGGGATCACGGATATCTGCCTATGTAGGTTTCCCACCAAATAAAAAAATTCAAATCTGAAGCACTACTCAGAGAAAACAGAGAAAATCTCCATTTCTGTTTCAGATTTGAAATCTAAAAATACGCAAAGCAAAAAAAGGCGAAGCAAAACAGAATACCCTTAATGGATATTTCCTCTGTTTTGCTCCGCCTTTCAACGATACTCAGCCGTTCCTAGCCGCTAACAAAA
This sequence comes from Butyrivibrio sp. INlla16, assembly GCF_900104155.1. GTDB lineage: Bacteria > Bacillota > Clostridia > Lachnospirales > Lachnospiraceae > Butyrivibrio. The sequence goes on along the minus strand of NZ_FMYB01000101.1, from coordinate 4,275 downwards.
ACATAAAGCTCCTGTTCACATCCTTTCCAGTACTATGCCGGATCCAATGCCATCCACAGGTCGCTCATACATTTTTATTCAGTTTTAAATCATAAAATCAGCGGTACTCATGCACGTACAACAGCACGTCTGTCAGTAAATACACCTATTGCTAACGGATTAAACATCATAACCACATAGTTCTTTCCACATTTAGCACATTGGCATTCCGCATTGGTATCGTTCCAATATTTATCAATACCGATAAGTCTCCTCCCACATGAGGGGCAATAAACAAACCTTCTTTTAGCTCTTCTTTGAACAAACTTCTCCATCTCATCTAATTCCTTTCTATAAAAAAGATCAAGGCTCAATAACCATCCCCCTCACTTGAGCCTTGATAAGAATATCACAATATCAGATGAAAATATTACAGACTATCTACAGCATTTTTATCAACCATCAGGCAAAAAACCGCTTATTAACTGGCTTGTTCACACTTTTTTGCTACAGCAACATCAGAATCCACTACTCCGGCAGCTATGTCTTCTAGCTCCCTACGCTCTGCATATGTCCATATATAATATGCAAAAAGCTTTATAGCTTCTCTTCTGGTATTTCTGATACTCGAGTCGCACATATGATACTTCTTTTCAAGTTCTCTCATGGTAAGTATTTTTACATTAAGATAGCTGTCACCGAGAATATCTCTATAAAGAGGTCCTACTTCATGAAAATCTGCCACCTGATCAAGCACCATTTGAATTTTGCTCTCCATCCAGGGAGTATTCAGAACCTTTGTAACAAATATACTTTGCTTTTTTTCTGCTTCTTCCCCTTCTTCACGCATAATCTGGAGATACTCTCGTCGCATCTGCTGCTTCTGTTCCATTATCTCCTGCAGTGTCATAGGAATTCTATTCATGTCACCTGAATGTAGCTGATTACAGTACTTTTCCAAAAGCGATCTGGTTATCTTTACTGCAAATTTCTTATCCAGTTTCACCAGTTCCAGATACTCGTTGATTCTTGCTTCATGCTTTGAAATTCCACTCATACTAACTCCTCCTGTTCCCTCCGTTACATTTCCCCCTCAGAAAACATTGAAGCCTGTCATTTAAATGAAAAGCCCAAACAAAAAATCATGGACCCTAAAAACATACAAGGAGGAATTCCCCCTTGTGTGCTTTACAGGATCCATGATTTCAATTATCGTATTCTTCTATGTCGGTCGTATCCGAATCCCCAAACAATTCCTTACTCAGATACTGTATTATCTTTAATTTATCTTCATTGTTCTTTATGCTTCTGAACGTTCTTATGAATTCTCCACATTTTATAGTACAGTTCATTAGTTCATCATCTGAAGCTGTCTCTATAAACATGGGGAATCTATCATCACCAGAAAAAAGCCAATTCAGATTAATACCATCTACATAAATCAGTCTGCTCAATTTTTCTGCATCAAATGGTCCCCCATTATTTTTCCATTTTGAAAAATTCTTAGGATCTGTCTCCAGCGACTCAGCTATCAATACTCCGGTATACCCTTTACTTTTCAATCGATCAAAATTATCCTTCAGCCTGTTATTCCAGTACTTTTGGGCATCCCTAGAGTCTTTGCTGAATAAACTGCGCCAACGCTTCAACTTTGATTCAATTTTCTTCCTTAATGAATCATTTACATCTCTCATAAGCATATCTCCACCGAATAATGTATAGGATTTCATACGAAATAAGAACCCATATAACGGCGACCTATATCGCCTATATGGCGATATTATTTCAACATGCCTATTATTTTGTCATTACACTATATATTATATATTTGTTCGTTTTAGAAACTATATATTGTATATATGGTTTCCTTCCCAACAATAAAAAATCACGTAATACTCTTTAATTATTCTCTAATATTGTCAGCGCTCATGGTGACGCATTCGCCATATAGGCGATAGAATATTTCCCTATAAAAAGCTATAAAAAAACCGGGACAACTTGACCCTAAAAGAATCCAGTCTCCCAGTGTATTCATCTTATTACATGTTTCAATCCTTTTTCAAACACAACCCTTAGGGTAACTACCTGTATCAGAAAAGCTTTCTTCCAATCCAAATACAGATGCATGCACCGATCGTTGAAATGATGAGGTTTCCGATGAGTCCGCTTGCTGACAATCCTGCAAGCCCGAACACAACTCCTCCAACGCAGCCACCTACGATACCAAGAACAATGTTCTTTACCATTCCTGATTTTTCTTTCATGATGCTACTTGCCAAGCATCCTTCAACCGCACCAAGTATCAGTCCTCTTAGTAATCCCATGTTAATTCTCCTCTCCAAAAAACCTTTTTCACATACTTAATAATAATACCACTTTTACTTTATTTCTTCGCTTTTCTCACACATCTTATAATAAATTCCAATTACCAATTCTAAAGCCGAGCAGGCAAATGCTATCAGATATACCCATGTACTTCTGCCTCCGGCATATGCACTGATGCCTATTACCAGTTGTGCTACGGCAAGCATAAAAGCATGCGTACTCTGCTTCCATGTAATTGTCATAAATGATTCGCCTCCTCCGCAAACAAAACAATTGACAAACTTTATAAAAACTCTTTGCTGATGTTATTATTATATTTACGACCGGACACAGAATATATATCCACGGTTGCGACATTATCATATCCATTTTCCGTTTATGGAAATTTACAAAAAAGCGAGGTATTTTCATGGCAACATATGCTGTCTCAGATCTTCATGGACAATATGAACTTTTCAAAAAGCTCTTGGAAGTTATCCATTTTTCAGAAGACGACTTTATGTATGTGCTTGGAGATGCCATAGACAGAGGTCCGAACGGAATAAAGATATTACAGACTATAAAGGATGCTCCAAACATGGAGCTCCTCATAGGTAACCATGAATTCATGATGCTCAATGCCGTCGCACCTGACGGTTCAGTTGAAAACACTCCAGGAAAAGATGCCTATCTCTGGTTATACTCAAATGGTGGAGAAGTTACTTTTGAACATTATAAAGAGTTATCTTTGGATGAACGAAAAGACCTTCTTAAGTGGCTAAACACAAGATTCCTTACAACTCTTGTAGACATAGGTGATACAACATTCTGCCTTACCCACTCATATTTTAAGGTGGCACTTATAGATACCGAATTTAAAGATATCGGCTATCAGATAGTATGGAACATCGTGTGGAAAACACCTTACCGTCCCGACATTTTCGTACCAACTGATGATTATATTGAAAATGACTGGCAGTTTATCATAGGGCATGTCCCGGTCCAGAGAATATCAGGACTTGATGCAAAATTCCAGGCATTCCATGAGCAAAACATCACACTAATCGATGGTGGCTGTTCCTACAGAGAGCGCGGTGTTTTAGATAATAATGAGTATGGTGTCATATGCATAAGGCTTGATGATATGCGTGAAACAGCACTTACATTTGCTTCACTATAACTTCTAATCATCACAAACCATGTATTGTTTCCACGTGCTGAAGCATCATAAATAATTTCACAAGAAGCAGTTCCACTAGATAAGAAATCCGCAAAGATAGTTCTTAAAAATAATTATTATACAATATAATATGCCTTTTTTATTAGACAGTGATTTTGCTACAATTGTTTCCTCGAGATCTCGATAGGGGATAAAAAGTGTCCGGGGAAGTCGGATAGAATCGTAGTCTTCTGATGGATAATTTTCGTAGGAGGCAACAATAAATGCACAGTATTACAGGCATAAAGAATGCTGATTGTAAAACATATTTTGAGGAGGTATCTCGTAAGATGCATACACTTATGTGTCTTAATAATAATTTGCAGCTCTTATCAGATGGATTGGCCCTAAGTGAAAATGATCAGGCCAGCAATGCTCTTATGTTCGCTGCAGAAACAATGGAGAGAGAGCTTAGGGAGCTCAGTGAATACCTTGAATTCATCGAATCAGATTTTTCAAATAATAAAGGTGAATCTACTAACGTCGTAAAAGAATAAAAAGTATAGTGTTAACCCTAAAGTCGTAAATTAGATACTCAAAACGATTATTTACTCATTTTTATTGCTTGGCCATATGGCGCAAATCCTTGAAAATACTGACATTTAAGCGCTTTTTGTATTGACTTTTATTTGAGTATATATTATAATAAATATATACTCAAATAAGGAGAGTGCCTTATGCCAGCAAAACCATCAGGAGAGATCAAAACAAAAATAGTACGTCAGCCTCAGAAGAACGGTGATATCTACATTCTGGAGAGGCAAACCATCTAT
>NZ_FMYB01000102.1 GCF_900104155.1 Butyrivibrio sp. INlla16 | reverse complement strand
GCTCTGTGTGCTTCCATGAAGAAGCAGTGTGCAGATACAATCCGTTTGAAACTGATCAAGATTGCCGTTAAGGTAGTCAGATCAGGTAGATATATTTATTTCAAGCTGTGTAGCAGCTGCCCTTACATATCTGAGTTCTATGAAACACTTACAAATATAAGCAGCTTAAATCCACAGTTGGAATAGCAACTATTGATGTACCTTGATAACTTAAAAGTCTGTATTTCTGATTCATAGGGACAGTCTACCCATTTTTAGGACTGATTCCCGCTTATTCTAGGCATCCATTTCAAAAAAATCGGATTATGAGTTTGATTTCAGAGGTTTAAGTTGTCATGAATAATTCAGGTTAAATATACTAAGCTGGGTCTTATTATTTATCAGTTGTTATATGTATAAATCTTTAAATTATCATTCAATATTGGATAATCTGTTATCTCATTATTCTCAAATTCAAAATAATCATCACAATCATGCAGAGCACAAGCGGTATGCAACCATCTATATAGCCCTTAACGTATGGAAGATCATAGTAGAGGATGTAGCATATTAGGCTTATGATTGACACCAACAAAATGACTGCCGCGCAGATAATCGCCTCTTTTGCAGAAAAACGCCCAAGGGTGTACATATAGTTGCACAGGGCTGCCTCAAGTACAGACCATCCCACAATGATAAAAAGCTCAGATGTGACCTGCCTGTGAAATATTGTTCTGGTCAAAAGCAGCAAAATTGCATACAGAAAAATCCCGGACGCAATAATCCATATTCCCGGAATCCCTTTTTGTATAGCTTCTTCTGAGGATGACGCCATACCTGTCGCAGTAAAGAAAAGCCCTGAGAGTCCAGAAGCAAACGCACCAATAAGGATTAGCGTACCAACCATACTCCCTTTGGGTGCAGGCGGTTTAAAGGTAATAAGCCACCATGTAAGATAACATATACTGCATATGACAAGCAGCCAGTTTCCTAAAAGTACCTTCCCCATCACAAATGCTCCATAAATATCATAGGATGTGCCGTGCAAAACGGCGTTTCCTTCATGTACATTCCCAATGTTTCATCATTATCATCCATACAGACGACGGATCTTGGATCTATATCAGGAAACAGCTTTTTGACAACACTCTTTACAATCTTTGGCTTCTCAGAAGCATCAAGCGTATAGTAACAATGGTCAATGGGGATTCCATATAACTTCCGGACCATTTCTGATTTCCAAGCCTCATGTCCGTGCGGCTCCCTTGATATGCAGAATACCCTGTCCGTACCATGCTCCTGGATGTACCTATATATGGGCTCAAGCCTCCTGCAGTCCGCATATATGTTTATGTCCCGAAACTCAGGTGTGAAGTCAAGTTCATGATGGGCATGATATTCGCCATACGAATAACTTGTAAGAACCCCATCAATATCCAAAAATAAAACCGTTTTTTTGTCGTGTAATATATCCCAAATCTTGTTCATCTCATCTCTCACTACTTTATTATTTGTACCAAAATTATAGCGCATAATTCATTCAGAATCATGCGCTAGCTACATTTGAGAAAATATGGATATACTATCAGCCAAGAAAAAGTAACATTCTAAAAAGTATAGAAACAAACTGGTAAATGACGAACCATTTGATTATCCTTCCAAAAATTGACGGTCTGTAAGTATTTGCAGGCGTATTACCCCAGTTCCAGCTATACATGTAACTGTATCTTCTCTGTCTGTTCCGCTGTTTCAAATACTCTTCAAAATCTACATATTCTGCCTGATCATTATAGGTGCTTTGCTGCTCATACGTCTGGCCGGCAGTTCTTTGCTGCCATGAATCCGAGCTATGAGGCTTTGAAAGGATATCGTATGCCGCATTTATTTCATTCATCTTTTCTGAAGCAGCTTCATCATTTGGATGAAGGTCAGGATGATACTTTTTGGCGAGATTCCTGTATGCTTTCTTTATTTCCTCATCAGAGGCTCCCGGCTGAACTCCCAGTATTTTGTAAGGATCTGACATCATAGTTTTTTCCTCTTTTTCTTGTTCTTATACTGAGTCTAATCCTTTTCCGGAACAATCAACATATCCGATACTGCTAAAGGGTATGTGCTATTATTCCTTTTTAGCAATTATCTTAAGAACAGCCATTTTTTCACCTGTTCATGCCACTTTAGCCTTAAGTTCCTTCAAGAATGCAACCATTTCGTTTGAACAGTTCGCCTTTCTGACGTTTATAGCCTGATTATCACTTACAAGAATATAGAAATTATTATCAGTTTCAAATATCCGATATATCTCATCATAATTTGCCTTAAGGCTTCCCACATTACTTATTTGTTCAAGCTTCTCATTATCAAAAGTAATTATGGCCGCAAAGTTTCTCAGCATCTTATTGCTTTCATAATTTTTCCTGCATCTGAAATTAAAAAGGATATATAAGAGCAAAGGAACGGCAATTACCAATAAAATGCTCTCTACAGCTAACCTCATGGAATGTGCAAGAAATGACATAGCAAAGGCTGCAAAAAACATAACCTCAACGAGCACAAGAATATAGATCAAAGATTTGTGTTCATTTTTTATAAGGAGCCAATTGAAATCTTTTATTTCATTCAATCCCCACTCAACTCTGGCTTTATGTAGAATATCAGTTCTTGATTCCAATGAGCTGGTTAGTTGCTCATAATCTACCGCTTCAGACGTGGCCTTACTATTTTTATAATTACCAATTTCCTTTTTCAGTTTCTGCAAGAATGCAATCAGTTCATTCGAGCAGTCAGATTTTACAATAAAGAATGCCTGCCCACTGCTGATAAAGAGATAGATATTGGTCTTTGTCTCAACAATCTTATATAAATCCCTGTATTGGATTTTTGACGTTCCCTTTTCTCCTTCAGACTCCATGTAATCCTCATAAAAGGCGTATGAAAATGTATTTCCATGGATCATTTTGTAGCTTTCATAGTTCTTTTTTACTCTTTTGGAAGCAAAAATATAGGTAAGGATAGGATAAAAGATCAGCACAAGTGAAAAAATAACCACATTTTCATAATTGTTCGTGACTATCCCATTGATAATAAAGCCAATCACAATTGCCACAGCCACAATAGCTGCAGCGATTCCTGCCTTATTTTTGTAAAATTGCGTCGCCCAAAAAGCTTTTCGAGCTTCCTCATATGTATATTTGACTTCTGTCTTATAGGGCATGTCGCTTACTCCTCCCATTTTTTATTTCCCCTTTTTTACTACAATGTAGACCAGTGCCTTATCGTGGTTACAGTGGTGACTATCGCAAGAACGACAACTATCGCCCACAAGACATCTATCACGACAAAAAATGCCAGAAAAAACAATAGCGTATCTGCAAATGCTTCTATCCCATAAATCACGACATCGCTGTTAAAACCATGTATCGTTCCATTCACATATGAATTCATGCATTCCCTTAAGACATATATGACCGGGATTGCTGCAATAGTCCAAAGTGCTGTACTTGTAAAAACCAAATAGGTTCTCTTTAATGCTCTCATCTTTCTTTCCTTCTATGCTCAGTTCTCCGCCCAATTCACATCTTTTATTGCATACTTATTGGTCTGAATTATCTTTTCGGAAATTCCGGTTTCAATATCATATACAAAGACCTGGGAACATCCGACAGGCACCATATCCTTATAATACATAATGTATCTGCCATCCTTTGAAATACGGATTATGTAAGCCCCTCCGTTATCACGTGTATCCGCACGTGTCCCTTCAAGAAGTGTCTCCGTTTTTCCGGACGCAAGGTCATACCGTACGATTTTATCATTTCCGTTATATATTATGGATTCTCCATCAGGAGAGATTTCGAAATCATCGATCCATCGCTTTTCCTGCAATATTACAGAACACTCACCTGTCTCAATATCAAGGCAATAAAGATTATTAGCGACGTCTTCATTATAAGTCTCACAGGCAATGAAAAATGCCTTTTTCTCATCTTCTGAAACACAGATTTTCAATATTAAAAAATGACCTGGATTATCAGTTGGAGCCTCCCCTATTAGCAAATAAGAGTTGTCTGCAGGTATATATTTAAATATCCTATTATCGTTGGAATAGTATACAGCGGTTTTGTCCGCATTATAGAACAGTTCCAGGACATCTGCGTCCTCCCCGCTAACAGTATCCGGCATCTTGTATGGCTCATCCGGTTCATACTTGAATTCTTTTTCACTTGTGTTTGTAAATGTATTTGTGCTGCTTTCCCAGCGAGCAGTCACAGATTTTTTATCGTTGTTAGCTAACCAAGTGCCGGTAATTTCAATATCGGGATATTTAGAATAATCTACCTTTTGCCCATTTTGCCTGTTTTGTCTATAGAAAACGGCACAAACAATCACCGCAATTAAGCATATAACCGCAGACAACGTCAATATCAGGCGTTTTCCATTAAAGAATCCTTTTTTCGCAAGAAATGCTGTTCCACATATTATCAAACCTACTACTGCATATATAGACAAAATAGGTAAAACAATTTGAAAAACAAATGCTGTTACATGAAAATCCGCAGCAAAAATACCTACAAGCAAAAGAACAAAAATGAGTCCCAGAAATGCGAGGATAGGAATATACACTTTTTTCGATATCTTCTTTTCACTTATGAACAAAAAACCAATAACCGGCATAAAAACCAGGATTATGCATAATATCAGGTTTAAAATCTGCATTCGTAACTCCTCGTAAGTACTAGTATTGTGGCCAGTATATGTTTATTGAACTGTTTCATTATCTGCCTGCTCCAATCTTTCCAGGATGGCCTGTTCTTCTGCCCTATCCCTCTTCTGTTTCTTTTTGGCAAAAACTATCGCTCCTATGATCAGAAAAATTATTCCGATCAAAACGTATAAGCCCTGATACATGAGAATCGCAAGTCCAAATCCGCCAACATCAAGTGGCTCCATTTTACTGGCTCTATAGTTGAGGTACTGAGTTATCGCATAGCCATAGGCAAAAGTCAGTGCAGCTGTACAAAGCGCATATTTCCACCATTTTTGCATTATTATCATAAGAATGATGCAGATTGTAATGCGTCGAATTAATCCTCTCACCTACTGAAGGTTTACTGCGGATTAATTTCTCGTTCTCCTATATATTGTCTATCTGAACGTGCTGTTTTTTACCGCACGTTTTTTTCGTGTCTATATTGACTGACTATCCCCTTCGGATCTATATTCATACAGTTGCATAAAAAATGAGGAAAGACAGCCCCTACCACAGTTCGTCCTTCCTCATTCACACCCTTAAGAGCTGCACACAGGTCCTGCGCAGGGTCAATGCCCTAATTATGGTTGCCTGTTCATAAGCAGTCATCTTAAGCCCCCTTTCATACCTGTCCAGAAAGGATCAGGGGAATAATGAAA
>NZ_FMYB01000106.1 GCF_900104155.1 Butyrivibrio sp. INlla16 | reverse complement strand
CAGTCATTCATGAGTTCTACACCTTGAAATGTAAAACCAAAAAGAAGAACGTTGCTATAGGTGCTGTAATGCACAAAGTGTGTAATATCATCTTTGCTATGCTTCGGGATAACAAACCCTATGAGATGATTACTCCTGAAGAACACAGAAAGCAGTTTGATCTACTCAACCGCACTACAAAAGCTGCCTAATATCTAATTTGTCATTTTCAATGTGCTATAAATGAATTAGCTTTATTAAGGTTACCCAAAATGCAGGTAATGACTAATTTCTAACATTTTCAATTTACTCCTTGACATTTCTTAGCTGGACTTATTTCCACTTTTTTAAAAACTACAAGACACTCCTTCTGGCATGAAGTATCCTATCACCTATATCCATTGCATTCTCAAATCCCATGGAAGACAGTTCGCTTGCTGACTCATGGATGGAATTCTCGAATCCATTAAGGACATCCTCGAAAACGCTCATGGAAATCTTTTCTCCAATACCTACTTGTGAAGCCATTTTCTTGAAGTCGTCCTTCCCTATTTCATCAAGGACCCTCTTGCCTCCAATATTGAAAGACATCTCTCTGGTAGCAGCTTCGTATATAGCTGTACTTATCATATCATATGCCGGAGAAAGCCTCTTCTCTCCAAGATCATAGCTATACAGTAATGAGAAATTCTTGATATGAGCGTCAGTATTCCCAAGGACATAATCAAAAATAATCCTGCGCCATAACTTCAGCTGATCTTCCAACGGATTCCCTGAATGCTTCCTGATGACTTCAAACATTCTTACCACATAGTTCTCATCATTTTTTTCGTATTTATCTGCTGCCGCGATGCCCAATGCCTGTGCAAAATCTTCCTGATGAAGTCTGAAAGGTCGTCTTAGTCCGCTGATGATCTCTGACTTTTCATTTATGACTCTGTCATATCTTCTCGTAGCAAAAAGAACCTCTGAATCAATTCCCTTCCCCATGTTGATAATAAAGCTCTCCGGGATATCGATTCCACACTTCTTGGCAGCCATCATGGACAACTGCTCATTGGTCACAATCCCATCAAGCCGGATATGGCTCTGCTTGACAATATGCGTACTTGGCGAGATTCCACTCGGCAGATACCACTTATCATTTTCTCCATCATAATAAAGACCAACCTTACCCGAAGCACCGGTCAATGATAGATGAGTCTTGATAACAAGCTCCGATGATTTGGTCGCTCCTTCTGCAGCCAGCTGCCTTACTTGATCTGAAGATATCGCATCATAACCGGTTTTATATACATCACCGGCTTCTCCAATCCTGATGGCCCCCAGACATTCTTTCCCCAGATAATACAAAATTGATAAATAATCCCTTTCATCAAAATGCATATTACTGGCAATAGTTTTTCTCATGAATCCTTCCGGAAGAAGTCCGTCAAAAAACACCCGCGTTTGCTCCGCAGAAAATGGATCTTTCCGAACGGGTAATGAAACCGATATCGCTTTTGGATTATTCTGAGACAGGTAGTCTTCGTCATATTGAAACCTAGCGTCATCAAATGAGTCCCCTTCGATATATCCGACTACCACCTGTCTACCCTGTATTTCCAAAATAACGTCGTATTTTCTCATTTGTTGCCCCTTGAATTTATCACAATATCCAATCCAAGCATATTCGCCAGGAAAATTGCCTTTCCAAGTTCAGCCGTGCTCTTTCCATTCTCCAGATCAGAAATGAAACTGATGCTAAAGCCCGTAAATTCTGAAATATAGCGTTGTGTATATCCCAGCTCTTTCCTGCGCTTTTTCAAAGCCTCTCCAAACATTTTAGTATCCGCTATGACCATATTTGCTCCTTTTAGCCGTTCGGCTTATTTCAGTCAAAAATGTCAAATAATAAGCCGTTCGGCTTTATCACGCTAAAAACAGTATAATATTAGCCGTTCGGCTTAGTCAAGCTCCGGCTTTATCGCAAACATATGACGACCTTATAAAGGATCTTTTTAACCTTTATGTAAACTATCACTCCGGTGATGGCTATTTTACGACAAGTGCGTACATTCCTTTAAGAAAAGTTGAATCACCTGCTGACCTTGAATACACGCTCAAGGGAACAAATTTTTAATCTGTACAATCGCATGCAAGAGCTTCAGTCCTCATTGGACTGGGGCTCTTTTTTTAATATTTTTTCTCCTCAAGTTTATAAACATTTTATATATTGTGGTTATAATCATTTAAAACCACTAGATGTTGTTTTTATAATCATTTATGGATTTATGGGAGGAAAAATTATGGGCCACAATAATTCTGCAAACAAAGCGTTCATTGGTAAAGCTTCACCCAAAATCGTAGACACGGTTCGCTTCAACAACCGTTATATAGACTTAGAGACAGTAAAAGAGAAAGCCACCGGCATAGCATCAGCAATAATGATCTTCGCGGGTATAGTAGCTTTCTCTTTTTTGTTCTTTATTTAACCTTCACACTCTTAGATTTACTCCACTTTGAGTAGATCTTTTCAGCGCCTGATTTTTTATAAGTACGAATTCTGACGTAGTATTTTTTATTGGTTTTAAGCTTCTTTATGGTTTTTGAAGTAGTCTTGGCTTTAACTATAGTTACAGCATTTACGTCCTTATTGAAATTCTTGTCTGTGGTGTACTGGATCTCATAGCCCTTAATGCCGGTCTGCTTTTTCCAGGCAATTGTGATTGATTTCTTGCCGGCGGTGAGCTTTGTAATTGATGTTCTCTTCTGCTTGCCGTCGATCTTCTCCGCCGCTTCTGCTTCTACCTGAGGTGTTGCAGGATTGGTAGCCTTCGCTGCCTGCTCAGAAGGTTTTGACTGATTAGCAGAATCGATAGGAACCGATGACTCGGCTGATACCGCATTTGGCGTAGTCGGCTTCACTTCCGGCTTGCCGGATTCAGAGCCATCACCCTGATTTCCTGATTCCGATCCGCCTTCATTGCCTGATTCGCCACCCTCTGAAGGATCCGGTTTCTTTTCTTCTTCCTTCCTCAGGTTGATATATCTGTCACTTGCTCCGCTCTTTTTTACTCCAAGCTTTTTATATACAGTCTCATTATCAGCCTTGCCGTCCTTGTTATTATCAAGTCCGAACTCGCCGGGAAGAGCTATCGCCTTACCTATAATCTTAGGCGCATCAAGTACTTTCAGCTTATCACATCTATTTAACATCTCTGTGCAATCTGTAACCTTTGATGTATTAAAACTGCTTATATTCAGGTTCTCGAGATTATAGCATCCCTCGAACATCCACTTCATATTGGTAACCTTCGAGGTATCAAAATTGCTAAGATCGAGTGATTTGAGATTCTTACAGCAATCAAAAGTCCTATACATCTCAGTAACATTTGAAGTTTTAAAGCTTGAAAGATCAAGTGACTCTAATCCATAACATCCTACAAACATCTGAGTGAAGTATTTCACCTTTGATGTATCAAAATTACTGAAATCCAATTTTTCAACTGCAGAGCACCAGAAAAACATGCTATGCATTGAAGTTACCTTTGATGTATTGAAATTACTGATATCTATCGTTTTTAACACATCACAGTGATTAAACATACTGGAAAGGTCTGTAGCCTTTGATGTATCAAAGTTGCTTACATCAAGGACCTCCAGCTTGTGACATAATCCAAACATATCGTTGAAGTTTGTTACCCTGGAAGTGCTTATTCTTCCATTAAATTCGATACTTTTTACTGCCGTATATCCATAGAACATATTTGCACTATCAGCATTTAAAAATATGGTATTTGCAGCAGAATAAATGTATACGGTTTTCTTTTCACTATCGTAATAGGCCATAACCGAATTATTTGCGGTACCAATATTCTTTGAAGGCAGCTTTTTATTTGGAGTGGATCCCTTGGCCATAAAAATGACATGCTCGATAGTCTCATCTTCATCTGTATAACTGGAAACCTTGTTGCTTACAAATTTTTTAAGTGCCTTATTAAAGTTATTCCCGGTAACTAAAGTTGCACTGGAGGCAGCTTCTGCCTTAATCTTGAAATTCCCGGATGAACATCCGAAGAAAAGAGCCACGCAAAGAAAAGCTGCGATGACCCATACCAACGATTTTCTGTTTCTTTCCATTTTGATTTCCCCTTAAAACTTCTTTCTTTTATCCTCAAACAGCCCCAAATACTGTTTACAGATCTGTCCCCTCGAAGGATGAATATAGCACAAATACTAATTACAATACAAGTGCTCTCTTCATGTTTACATATTCTCCTTAAATATAATATCAGGGCTTGCTAAAAAGCAAACCCTGATATTATCAAAACAATTATTTAACTTTCTTAACTCTGATCTGTACGGGAACAGCTTTATGGCCGGTGCTGCTAAATTTGATGTAATACTTCTTTCCTTTTTTAAGTTTTATCTTTTTAGAATTCTTCCAACCGTGTCCTGCGACTAAATAATTAGTAAAATCGCTATCATTCTTTGTCTTTGACTTGTAACCGTAACACCAAACAGAGCTACCTCCGTCAATCAATGCATTTACAACATAAAACGGCTCTTCAGGGGTAATGGTGGGTGAAAAATGCCATCATCCCCAGCATTTATGCTGATCATGCGCCTCGAGGTTTTCTGTTAGGAAGTGGAATCCTCAAATCCGAGCATACTAAGTAGACCATATCGAGCATGTTTTGGATATTGCGAAAACCATATGCCTTGCGGACGATCAGTTTGATTTTGTTATTAGTAGCCTCAATTCGTGCGTTGCTCATACCCAGCCGTATTGCATTGAGTATGTGCTCCCTGTGACGTTTGATCTTGAGGTATAGCTCCTTGAAAGCATCAATCCTGCTGTGACTTGCCCACCAGAGCCACCGCTTAAGAGCGGCTTCTGCTTCGTCAGTATCTTTGATTTTTAAGATGAGACGGAGCGTTTCCTTCATTCGGTAAGCTCGATACAGACGACTGTTATTCTCAGCAATCATGGCAACCCGGTTCTGTTGGTTCTCTGTCAGATTTTCGGGAGCCTTGCCGAGTGCATAAGCTGAGTTTTTGATTTCATCTGCTTTAGCCTTG
>NZ_FMYB01000103.1 GCF_900104155.1 Butyrivibrio sp. INlla16 | reverse complement strand
TATTTTGACCATTAACTATTAAATTCCGAGGTTTCTGCGGAGCAGAAACTTCCATTTCATAATAAAAAAAGCCGGAGTTCTGCGTAGTTGGATGACATTCATACCTACCATCATTAGGGGTGGAATTCACTAACTCTTAACAGGACAACGTGAACTCGACTTCTGATTGTCATACGCATTTTTCCGACTTTTGTGCTATTATAGCCGTAAATGTGGATAAAAATCCATCATTTTTGTAAAAAGAAAACTCCACCCCGTGGAATTTACTCCTACAAGGTGGAATTTACTCTTACAAAGTGGAATTAACTATTACAAGTCACCTAATATGAAAATACGCAAAAAGAAGAGTATTGATAATGGCTATCAGGTTATCCGATTATTTAAAAAATAAATATGGCGAGAAGGTTTACAGACTATCTCTGACTTCAGGCTGCACATGTCCGAACAGAGACGGAAGCATTGTTTTACCTGACGGAACACATCTTACAGGAGGCTGTACCTTTTGTTCGGAGGGTGGCTCCGGAGAGTTTGCGGCTGAAATTGCTTCTGTGGATGAACAGATAGAAGATGCCAAAAGACGAATACAAAATAAAACAGATGCGAGGAAGTTCATAGCATATTTTCAGTCATATACCAATACCTATGGAGATGTAGAAAGGCTAAAAAAGCTGTATCTTGAGACAATCCAAAGAGAAGACATTGAGATTCTCTCTATAGGGACAAGGCCTGACTGTCTTGGAAGTGAAGTGCTTCAAATGATTAGGGAGCTAAGGGAGATAAAACCTGTGTGGATTGAGCTGGGGCTACAGACGATTCATGAGGAAACTGCTGAGCATCTTCACAGGGGATATACTCTAGAGGTATTTGAGGAAGCATATAAAAATCTGAAAGAGGCAGGTATAGAGGTAATTGTTCATGTTATTTTTGGATTACCCGGTGAGACTAAGGAGGATATGCTGGAAACTGTAGGCTATCTTTCAGATTTGAAGCCTTCGCTTGATGGAATAAAGTTGCAGAATCTGCAGATACTGAAAGGAACTCAGATGTATGAGGAGTACAAAGAGAATCCTTTTCATATTTTGACACTGGATGAACATGCGGAATTAATCTCGGAAAGTCTGAAAATACTTCCCGGAGATACGGTAATCCACAGAATGACCGGAGATGGTCCAAGGCGACTGCTTGTAGAGCCGCTTTGGAGTCTTGATAAAAAGAATGTGCTAAATACCTTAAACAGAAGGACAAGAGGACTGCTTTAACGAGACAAGGCCCAGAATGCTACAGCACTGGCAGCAGCTACATTAAGCGAGTCAACGCCATGTGACATAGGAATTTTTACACAATAATCGCAGGCATCTATAGCCTCAGGTAAGAGCCCGTCTCCCTCAGCACCGAGGAATACAGCAAGTTTGTCGGAAGCGGTTATCTTCGGATCGTCTATAGATCTGGAATTATCACGAAGAGCCATGGCCACGGTTGAATAGCCAAGAGCTTTCAAGACGTCCATGCTTCCTGTTTCCGGAAGAAATGTCCAGGGAATCTGGAATATCGTACCCATGCTTACGCGGATTGCGCGGCGATATAAGGGATCGGTACATCCGTGAGAAAAGAGAACAGCGTCCATGGAAAGAGCAGCAGCACTTCTTACGATTGCACCTGCGTTGGTGGGATTAGTCACATTTTCAAGAACGGCTACTCTTCGAGCATCTTTGCAAACCTCGTCTACAGACGGCAGCGGTCTTCTTTTCATAGCACACAGTACCCCGCGAGTGAGGTGAAAACCGGTAATCGATGTGAGAATGCTGTCACTTGCGGAAAATACAGGAACTTCAAAGGGAAGTGATGCAAGTTTTTCTAATACCAAAGAGGCTTCACCTCTGATCTGATTATCTTCGATTAGGACGGAAATCGGCTCATAGCCGGCAATTAAAGCGCGTTCTATTACCTTCGGACTCTCTGCAATAAAAATACCCGGAGCAGGTTCGTTTATACGATAAAGCTGTACTTCGGACTGCTCGCTGTAAATTGAAAGCTCGGCTGATTCGAGATTGGTGGTTTCAATTATTTGAAGCATTTTTTCTCCCTGATCGATAATAAAAAAGTATAACACAAATTGGAAATAGCGGAATTCATCTGATAAAATAGAGAAGTTAATAAGTAATTCAAGGAGATTTTTTCTTATGGGGAATACTTTTTATTTTGGTTTTGAGCCACAGCTGATGGAATGGCTTCAGAACTTTTTCGGAGAGACCGGAGCCGGTTTTATTTCGCACTTTTCTGCGCTTGGAGAAGAGAGCATTCTGCTTTTTGTTTTGGGATTTCTCTACTGGTGTTATGACAAGCAGTTTGGAATCTATATCGGGACAAACGCGGTATTAGGAGGGGTGCTCAATCCTCTGATTAAAAATATTGCACTAAGACTAAGGCCTTATATGGTTCATGAAAACATTAAGTGCTTCAGGCCTGTGGAAAAATCGGGAGCTCTGGATGATATTTCGGCGCAGGGCTACTCTTTTCCGAGTGCTCATTCTATGAACTCGGCAACAGTGTACGGATCACTTGCAGGATATTTGCGGAAGCGTTTAGTCATAATTATAGCTATTATAATTACCTTACTTGTTGGAATATCGAGAGTAGTGGTAGGAGTTCATTATCCTACGGATGTTATGACGGGTTGGGCTGCAGGTATTGTCATTGTATGCATCGTTCCGCTTGTTTATGAAAAGGTCGGAGAAGAGAGACGCTCACTGTTAAATCTTATATTCTTCGCGGTTTCTTCAATTGGCTTTTTCTATTGCAAAACAGCTGATTACTATACAGCAATGGGAGTTATGGCCGGTTTTTATCTGGCTATAGAATTTGAGAAAAGACTTGTTAATTTTGAAGAGACAAGAAAACCGCTTGAAATAATTATAAGGCTTGTGGGAGGAGCGGCTGTTTATCTGGTACTAAATACTGCTCTTAAGCTTCCTTTTTCAAATGAATTTCTTGCATCCAACACCACGGGTGCTTTTATGGTGAGATTCATCAGATACACGATAGTTGTGTTTGTGATGCTTGGTGCTTATCCTATGCTTTTCAAGTTCTTTAAGAAAAAAGAAAACTGAAGCCGGAGATATAAATGAGAGAGTCTGATTATACTATTGAATCGGAATCAAAATATAAATTTAAATGCTGCTTATTGACCGTAATCACGTTGGCACTTATTGTCCCCGTTATCTATATCGCAAGGTATGCCTTTCCCTGGGCGGATGATTTTACTTACGGTGCGTTGCCTCATAGGGCATTTGTCCATACGGGCTCTGTACTTAAGGCTATAGGGGCAGCCTTTGAGGATACGATAGATACATATTTTGGATGGCAGGGGACTTATACCTCCTGCTTTCTGATGGAGCTTCAGCCGGCGGTTTTCAAGACGGAGTTCTATCACCTGACTTCATTTATTATGCTTGGAGCGATATTTTTATCGTACTTTGCACTTTTTAAGGTGATTGGAAAAGATGTCTTAAAAACAGACAGGATGAATTATCCGCTGTTTTTATTGACCTTTCTTATCACTGTTGAACTAGTGGATGGAAAGGCCGAAGGCTTTACCTGGTATAACAGCGCTGTTCATTATACCTTTGGACATGCTTTATTTGTGCTTTTTCTGGCACTTCTTCTGAAGAATTCCTTTATTCGTGAAAAATCCATGCTATTAACAGTGCTTTCATCTCTTGTGGGATTTCTGGCTGCGGGAGTAAATAATATAACTGTTTTTGGCGGACTTCTTTTTATCATCATGGCAGTTTTGTTTGCGCTGTTAAGCCAGCTCCTGTCTGGTGACAAGGACTGCTCACATATTAAAAGAGCGATTATTCCTTCACTGATTTATTTTGTGGGGACAGCCCTGAATCTTCTTTCACCGGGTAATAAAAATCGCATGGCAATGGCAAACTCCGTAAAAAACAGTGTATTTGTCACCGTTAGGAATTCTTTTGTATTGGGATATCATTTTGTTCTTCGTCATATAAGTATTGAAGTACTGGGATTTGCAATTCTCGCAGGAATTCTTATATGGAGAACTTTTCTGGAACTGCAGAAAAGGAATGCGGTAAAGTTCAAGTTTCCTTTGCCGGGTGTGATTACTGTACTTAGCTTTTGCCTTATTTCAGCCTTGTATTCGCCTTTTGCTTATATTGGAAATTCTGAGATTTCAAAAGTATATATAGAAGAGCAGCTCTCGGTTAACAGGGTATCGAATGCGGTTTTCTATGTTTTCATATTGCTTATAGTTCTGAATGTGTTTTATTACACGGGATGGTTTTTTGCAAGAAAACAGCGGGGATATAACAGAACTCTGGTAAGAGCATTAAGTGCGGCAGCAGTTTTTGTGATAGTTGCAGCGTGTATCCGAGTGATAATTCTGTTTCCGGGGAGGTATCTTACATCCTCGGCAATTACGAGTTTGAAGGATAATACAGCGCAGCAGTACGGGGAGATTATGCAGGATAATACGAGAAGACTTACGAGTGATGAGCAGAATGTCGAGATTTTGCCTATAACAGTCGATCCGGATATTCTGTATCCCCATGACGGCTCACCTTATAAAGACGGGGCAGTTTTATTCTATGAAAAGGAAAGCGTTTATTATAATGAATAAAATCGATACATCCTATTGACTTTTTTTAATACTATGAATAAAATAATTTTTAATTGTATAGAAAAAGCTGTGACGAAGACAGTATATATTTATGGAAAGCTTCAGAGAGCCTGCGGATGGTGCGAGTAGGTGCAAGTACAGAATATAGAAAATCACTTCTGAGCTGCATGGCAGAACTTAAGTAAGCCATGACGGAGTCTCCCCGTTACGGAGAATCATATAAAACCGTAAATTCGGGGAGTATGCGTAAACAGGTGGTACAGCGAGTTCAGGCTCGTCCTTTTTTACAAGGACGAGCCTTTTTGCGAGTGAAGCAGAGCCATGCAGAGATTTTTGCTCATGCTTGCATGAAAGCAAAAATCTATATATGGCGAGCAACGCGAACGAGGAAACACGAAGTGTTTTCGAGTTTGTGTCTGGTTCAGGAGCAAATGTAGAAAGCCTACTAATAAAAAGTCAATAGAAAATTGAAGAAAGTTGCAAGTATGAAAAATTGTATGACAAACAAACCGCCATGATTTGCCGGTTTGAAAGACTTGATATTGGACAACTGATTATTGCTCTTGGGATTGTGCTTCGAGTTCTCTGTAATGAGCTTTCACTTTGCCATAGTAAATACGGAGAAACTTATTAGCCCCAGCAGTCATGTAGACATAGTAATTCTTACCTTCAGAGCGTTTTCGGTCAAGGAATTGATATACCGGATCGTTAGCTGGTTTATTCTGAAGGATAGTGCTCATAAG
>NZ_FMYB01000129.1 GCF_900104155.1 Butyrivibrio sp. INlla16 | reverse complement strand
CTCCTCCTAATATATAGTTGTGGGGTTAAGTTACCTAACAGCCAGCTAGGCCTTAGCCCTCTTGTTGCTTAAGCTGTACAATGATAAGGCATTGGTCTGACCTTGTTCTCCTAGGACCACTTAGCGTCCGTTAGAAAGCCCGTCAGCCAGCTTATCATTTGCAGCTGTTCGTTTTATGTAGGTAGGACTGTCTTGTACACGTCCGGTTAATACCACAGGAGATAGAATAAGCAATGGGGAATGCTGGACACCATGCAAATTCAATGTTGGGGAGGAACCTTATTTATGATGTACAATGCAGTTGGAATTGATGCTTCTAAAGGAAAGAGCACCGTTTCCATCATCAGACCCGCAGGTGTTGTTGTTAAACGTCCTTATGACGTAATACACACAGCAAGTGGGCTGAATGACCTTATCTCTTATATACAGTCCCTTGAAGGTGAAACAAAGGCTGTAGTCGAATGTACAGGTCGTTATCATGAACCTGTTCTTAAAGTTTTTTCTGAAGCAAATATTTTTATATCAGCAGTCAATCCTAAACTGATCAAAGGCCAAAATGACAATACTCTCCGCCATGTTAAATCTGACCCTGCTGATTCTCGCAAGATAGCACGTTATGCTCTTGACAACTGGGCAGAACTGCGACAGTATTCAAGCATGGATACTACACGAGAACAGTTAAAAACACTAAATGCACAATTCGATTTCTTTATGAAACAGAAAGTGGCTGCAAAAGCCAACCTAATTTCTCTTCTCGACAATACATATCCTGGTGTTAATAAGCTCTTTAAGAGTCCTGCCAGAGAAGACGGTAGTGAGAAGTGGGTGGACTTTGCATACTCTTTTTGGCATGTAGACTGTGTCCGTAAAATAGGTCTTAAAGCATTCACAGAGCGGTATAAAAGTTTTTGTAAAAAGCACAAATACAACTTCCGTACTGGAAAGGCTCAGGAGCTTTTTGAATTATCACAGGAACTTGTAGCTGTATTTCCAAAAGACAAAACCTACAAGATGATAATCCAGCAGAGCATACTACAGCTTAATCTTGCATCTGAACATCTTGAAAAACTGCGTAAGGAGATGGATGATCTTGCATCTACCTTGCCTGAATACGAGACCGTAATGAGCATGTATGGCGTAGGTAAAACATATGGGCCTCAGTTAATAGCAGAGTTAGGAGATATCTCCCGTTTTACACATCGTGAAGCTATAACTGCATATGCTGGTGTGGATCCAGGTGTTGATGAGTCTGGGCAGCGTAAGCGTAAAAGTAATGCTGCTTCAAAATGTGGTCCATCAAGGCTCAGGAAGACTCTTTTTCAGCTTATGAGCACTATCCTTCAGAATAAACCAGCTAACGATCCGGTATATCAATTCCTTGACCGAAAACGCTCTGAAGGTAAGAATTACTATGTCTACATGACTGCTGGGGCTAATAAGTTTCTCCGTATTTACTATGGCAAAGTGAAAGCTCATTACAGAGAACTCGAAGCACAATCCCAAGAGCAATAATCAGTTGTCCAATATCAAGTCTTTCAAACCGGCAAATCATGGCGGTTTGTTTGTCATACAATTTTTCATACTTGCAACTTTCTTCAATTTTCTATTGACTTTTTATTAGTAGGCTTTCT
>NZ_FMYB01000104.1 GCF_900104155.1 Butyrivibrio sp. INlla16 | reverse complement strand
TATCCGTTTTGCGAAAAATATCATATAACGTAGCAAGGCTGATGCAATTAGAAGATCCTGTGAACCGGATACAGATGATAGATATAATGGATGAAGTGGACTCGGATCTTACATGTGTGGCAAAGTTTATTTTTGAACCAATTCCCAGTATGTATTGATTTTTGAGAATAACAATACCTTTACTCCTTTTGATGACGCATAGGGATAACTATGCGCTTTTTTATGCTGAATATAGGATAATAACATCTCAAAAAGCAACTACTCCACCTGATTATGGCATTCTCCTGCACAAAAACTTCTTCATGAAACAACCCTAGTGAAATAAAAAATCTTCTTGCGAAAGAGTTCACATTATGCTAAAATAAACAAGCTGTTGTGATTAGGCAGCGATGTAACTAACGTATAATATTTTAAAAATATTAAGAATCATTGATATAAAAGAGGTGAGAAAATGAGACAGGATATTCAGCCCGAATACTATCAGGCAACAGTTACTTGCAACTGCGGTAACACATTTACAGTTGGTTCAACAAAGAAGGAAATCCACGTAGAAATTTGCTCTAAGTGTCATCCTTTCTATACAGGAACACAGAAGGCAACCGCTGCTCGTGGACGTATCGATAAGTTCAACCGTAAGTATGGTATGACTGCTAACAACGATTGATCACTGGAAATGCAAAGAGGTTGAGGCTAAGGTCTCAACCTCTTTTTATCATATAGAAATTACGATGTAATTTCTATATGATAAAAAGCGCTCCGCACACAATCACTTATACTAGGAGACGACATGGGAAAGAAAAAAATAACTCATTACTCAGGAATTGGCGGACAGGCAGTACTCGAAGGAGTTATGATGCGCAATAAGGATATGTACGCAGTTGCGGTCCGCAAGGAAAACGGGGAGATTGCGGTAGAGGTTGATCATTACCTTGGAAAGGGTGACAGCCTTGGACTTACACATATTCCTTTTATAAGAGGAGTTTTTGCTTTCTGGGATTCACTTGTCCTTGGCATGAAATCCCTTAACTTTTCGGCATCACTGTTCGGACAGGAGGAGATTGCACAGGCAAAGGACCCGATTGCCGCAGAGAGCAGGGAAAAAGTGGCGACGACTATCACAACAGTTGTGGCATTTGTGATCGCCATCGGAATTTTCATGGTACTTCCGTATTATTTAAGTTCACTCTTTAATGACTATATCAGGAATAATTCCGTGGTAGTTCTTATTGAGGGCGGAATCAGAATCGCAATTTTTGTCCTTTATGTTCTTCTCATCTCACTTATGAAGGATATAAGGCGACTTTTCAGATATCACGGTGCTGAGCACAAGTGTATCAATTGCCTTGAAAGGGGTAAGCCGCTGACACTCGAAAATGTAAAGGAGAGCACAAGACTTCACAAGAGATGCGGAAGCAGCTTCCTTCTGTTCGTAATGTTTGTCAGCATCATACTGTTCTTCTTCATCAGAGTTCAGTCGATACCGCTGAGAATCCTTGTAAGAGTCGCACTGATTCCCGTAATAGCAGGTATTTCCTATGAGATAATCAGACTCGCAGGAAGAAGCAACAATATTATCATGAAGATTATTTCCGCACCGGGACTCCTTCTTCAGATGCTCACTACTAAGGAGCCTGATGATGAGATGATCGAGGTTGGAATTAAATCGGTTGAAGCAGTTTTTGACTGGAGAGAGTTCCTGGAGGACTCCTTCGGATATAAGTTTGAGGACGATGAAGAAATCGCAGAGTAATTATTATGGACTACGCATCACTTTATAAAGAGGGAGAGGAAAAATTGAATAATGCAGGTGTTCCGGAGAGTGCACTGGATGCCAGACTCCTTCTCGAGTATGTGTGCGGAATCGACCATAATACCCTCCTTTCGCACGGTGATATGGAGGTCTCAGAGGAGAACATTTTAAGGTACAGGGACTTTTTATCTAAAAGAGAGCAGAGAATACCTGTGGCTTATATTGTCGGAAACGCAGAGTTTATGGGGATAGAATTTGATGTTACAGGAGATGTTCTTATTCCTAATCAGGACACAGAGACTCTTGCGGAGGAAGCCCTCAGATATCTGCATGACGGGATGAATGTGCTGGATTTATGCACAGGCTCAGGGTGTATCGCGCTTAGTCTTCTTAAGTACAGCAATGATACCAAAGCTGTTGGCACGGATATGTCTGATGCCGCGCTTTTGATTGCGGAGAAAAATGCCGAAAAGCTGGGATTATCTGACAGATTCAAGGCAGTAAAGGCCGATATTTTCCCGGAGCAGGTGGAGAAATATGATCTTATAGTATCGAATCCGCCCTATATTCCGACGGATGTTATTGAGACTCTGGCACCGGAAGTAAAGACCTACGAACCCTATATGGCACTTGACGGAAGCGCTGACGGGCTTTCGTTTTACAAGAGGATTGTACCCGGAGCAAAGGAATATCTGTTTAAGAACGGATATCTTCTTCTGGAGATCGGCTACGATCAGGGAGAGGCAGTAAAGGAACTTATGGAGTCAAATGGATACAAAGATGTCCGGGTTATAAAGGATCTTGGTGGCAATGACAGAGTTGTAGGCGGATGCTTCTATTAGCTGCGCTATTTTTGGAACTAATAATAATCGCAGTTAATTAGGAGAGAAATATTATGTTTAGCAGATTAGAAGATATGGTCCGCAGATACGAGGACATTACCATGGAACTTGGCGAGCCCGATGTGGCTTCAGACCAGAACAGATTCAGGGCACTCATGAAGGAACAGAGCGACCTTCTTCCGATTTTAGAGGAATATAACAATTATAAAAAGTGTAAAGAGACGATTTCAGACAGTGAGGAGTTGCTGTCCTCTGAGTCTGATGACGATATGAAGGAGATGCTGAGGCAGGAACTTTCCGAAGCAAAGGACGAGCTTCCCGAGATAGAGCAGAGACTTAAACTCCTTATGATTCCCAAGGACCCCAACGATGATAAAAATGTTATCGTGGAGATACGTGCCGGTGCTGGCGGTGATGAAGCGGCCCTCTTTGCGGCTGATATGTATAGGGTTTACACCAGATATGCGGACAGACATGGATGGAGAATTGAGACCATGAGCGTCGAGGATACGGGAATCGGCGGAATGAAGTCGGTTAGTTTTATGCTTTCCGGAACAGGTGCCTATTCCAGACTTAAGTTCGAGAGCGGAGTTCACCGTGTTCAGAGAATACCCGCAACTGAGTCGGGCGGAAGAATCCATACATCAACAATCACGGTTGCCATTATGCCTGAGGTTGAGGACGTAGAGGTTGAGATCGATATGAATGACTGTAAATTCGATGTTTTCCGAGCTTCCGGTAACGGCGGACAGTGTGTCAACACTACGGATTCTGCTGTAAGACTTACGCACATTCCCACAGGAATCGTTATTTCCTGTCAGGATGAAAAGAGCCAGATAAAGAATAAGGCTAAGGCACTTAAGGTACTTCGTGCAAAGCTCTATGAACTTGAGCAGCAGAAGGCTCACGACTCCGAAGCTGCCCTTAGAAAGAGCCAGGTCGGAACCGGTGACAGATCAGAGAAGATCAGAACCTACAATTTTCATCAGGGACGAGTTACGGATCACCGCATAAATCTTACGCTTTACAAGATCGATTCCATAATGGACGGAGACCTTGAGGAGCTTATAGATGCACTTACGACCGCAAGTCAGGCTGAGAAGCTGGCGGGCATGGCGCAAAATTAAGCAAAATGATATAATAAATATCAGCTATCGACATTTGCGGTGCCATGGAATAGCACTGGCAATTTTTTCTATGAGGGTTAATTCATGAATGAACAGATGAAGCAGGAGCTTATCGACTGGGGTGTTAACTGGCCTGATGTTCAGGACAGATTTATGGGGAATGAGGATCTTGTCGAGAAATTCATGCTTAAATTCCTTAATGATCCCAGTTTTGCTGCTATGACAAAGGGACTTCAGGCAAAAAATGCCGAGGAAGCCTTTAAAGGCTGCCATACACTTAAGGGTGTGACAGGAAATCTGGCGCTTGATGCCATGAGACCGGATGTGCTTGAGCTTACGGAGATATTAAGAGCGGGATCACTGGAGGGTTCGGAGGAATTATATCAGAAAATCAAAGCTTCCTATGATTCGCTTACGGAAATACTTAAGAAGTATGCCGGATAAAAAAATAAAACTCTTCCCGTGATAAAAAAGGGAAGAGTTTTTTGTTTGATTTTTTCGCGCTATTAGCAGGTTACGACGATTCCGCCGTCTCCCGCATAGGTTGTGGCAACACCTGCTCCATCGACGATCAGGACGTTCTTGAAAGCTACCTTTGAAAGAATCAGATTTTTAACTACGGCAGCCCTCTCGTAGCAGTTGATATGTGTGATCATGAGTGTCTTTTCCTCGGGATCCTTGGTCCTTTTTGCGACAAGATCAGCCATCTTGATAAGAGCTTTTTTCATACCAATGCCCTGCCCACACTGGGCTATAGTGCCCTCTATAGCATAGCAGACGGGTTTGATATTGAGAGTTGAAGCCACAATTGCTTTCATACCTGTGAGGCGGCCATTTTTCCTGAGAGTATCAAGAGAATCCAGGACAAAATAGGTATCCATTCCATCTCTGTAGGCCTCAACCTTCTCGACCACTTCGTTAAAGGGAAGTCCGGCCTCTGCATATTCCATAATTTTGAAGGCCACATTGGTCTGACCGCAGCAGGCTGAGAGCGAATCAAAAACATGAATGTTTTTCTTTCCTATATCCTCATGATAAATATCTCTTGCAAGAAGAGCACTGTTATAGCTTCCGCTGAGCTTCGAGGACAATGTTACAACATAGATATCATCGGCATCGCACTCGTAAGCTTTCATATATCTGTCGGGTGAGGGACATGCTGATTTGGCGCAGGTCTCACATTCGGCAACGCGTCTTATATAATCAAGCTGGTCAAAATTCTCATCATCAAGAACTGTATAATCGCCTACCTGAAGAATAAGCGGAATTATCTCAAAACGCTTATCAACATGGTATTCTGCAGGCAAATCGGTACAGCTGTCTACAACAATCTTATAACTCATATTCTATCCTATCCTCCGATGGGGGTTATGCATCAAAATTGCACATGGTTTTTTATACGACATATTCTAGCATGAAAACCAATATGGGTAAATAAAAAAGGAATTACGCATAGGGTTGTTTCATGAAGAAGTTTTTGTGCAGGAGAATGCCATAATCAGGTGGAGTAGTTGCTTTTTGAGATGTTATTATCCTATATTCAGCATA
>NZ_FMYB01000107.1 GCF_900104155.1 Butyrivibrio sp. INlla16 | reverse complement strand
GTAGGAAAGATCAAGGTTCCAAAAGCGGTCTATGATATCCCAGGTGCTTTGAGATATAGCATCTGGATCAGGGTAATATTTGCGGAGATTTTCAACAACAAAGTTTTGGTAGTCGGCATGACTGCCACAATTAACAGGTAACATAAAATCGCCCTCCAATCAAAAAACTTACGGCCGCGCCGTAACGACACTTCCTTTTTAACAAGGGCGCGAAGCGCCGCATTTTTGGAGGTAAATGTCAAGTGTTTTTTGATAAAAAAGTGGGGGATTTTAATAAAAAAGGAATCTGAAAGCCGCATTGTTACTGGCTTATAGATTCCGAGAGTATATATCAGCATTCTGGAGGAAATGATTTCGTTATATAAGGACGGGGTTCTCCCAATATATGCGGACAGACCATGGATGAAAGATATTATGGCTCATTATTCCACTATGTATATTGATGCACTCCTGAAATTATGCAAACTGCTATGTGACAAGGAAGATTATATAACAGCACATACTTATGCTAAAAACGGGACAAAACTGTTTTCATATAATGAAAAGATATGGTTATGGGCGATTGTTTCATTGGAGAAAACCGGCAGGAAGGAATTGCTGGCTGCGGATCAGCGGGATGCTTTTCAATGCCTTGGCAGTGAAAAATACACGGAAATGATCTCAATGGTAGGTAAATGGTATCAGGAATGAAAATTACATCAAAGTAACAGCAGCCGATATTGATTTCTATTGTATAATGTTGCCCATCGACGTCGAGAAAATATAATGAAGTTTTAGAAAGGTCAGTGTTTTAACATGGAAGTGGTTGAAAAAAGAGCGCATAAGCCTTGGGAAACATGCCCGACATGCAAAAGAGCTTATGACAGATCAGATTCTGAGGGGTATATTGTAGAAAAGGAGTGTCCGCATTGCCATACGCACTTTGTTGTCATGGTTGTTGACGGCAAACTGACATCATTTGTTTCGAGACGTAAGCGTGAGACATATACAGTCCCTGGAAATATCGGTAAGAGGGTGACTGTGAAATAACTGAAACGATACTGTGATTTTTCAGTTGTTTTGTTTGGAAATATTTCTACTTTGTGATATAGTAACATCAGTTGAATAAATGAGGCATCGGAGCCAGACAACATGAAACTCTCCGGTGACCAAGAGTTTGCGTTGAGAGTTGAATTCGGCATTTATTAGAACCGTCAGGAACCTGCAAAACGTTATCCTTAAAGAGAAGATTCTGTTTGAGGAATTCGTTTTGCAGGTTCTTTTTGTTTTCTATGAGCACATGAGCAATATCCAATGCTGATGGCTTATGGCAGAATATATCGCACGGAGATGGGACTTTTGCCTGTCTCGATGACGGTAGGAATTCTTTTGGATTCCTGCAGTCATGAGGCAGACAAAGCCAATTGTTAAACATACAACTGAATATGGATGAATGTTATGGGACGTGTGGAACAGAGTTAGCCACATATCCGAGCCCGCGATGAGGCATCTGCTTCTTTAATATAGAAGTGAAAAGTGAAGAAGTATCCGATTGTTGATACTGAAGCAAAGGTGTGGAGCGATAAAGCAGCGGATATAGCAGGAGATTGGTACCTGCGGCGATGATCCTGTTTTCTGACAATGATACGTAAGATGGATGTGCGAGCATCCTGACCGGTGACCGAAGAGGAGCCAGGCGGTGGAAATCCGACGTGAGGCTGTAACCAGCAGCCTACCTGTAACATGTTTTTATAGAAATGGAGTTTTTAAGAGTAATGGAAAAGGAAAAATTGTTGGAGTATGCATTAAAGATGTCGTGGTTGACAATACTCAGAGAAAAGGAGCTGATAACACCGGAAGAAGATCGATACATTCGGCAGAGATACAAGCAAAAATATAGAATGATATCGCCGCTACTGATTGACGTTGGAAATAGCTGATGATATATTTATAATATGCAGTAAAGTAAGTTGCAACTAAAATATGGAGCGGTTTGATGGAAGTAAAAGTAATAAAAAAGACTGCAGAGGAGAAGGGTGCAAACAGACGAAGCTTAGAGAATGACGTAAAAAGGGTAGCGGCCTACTGCAGAGTTAGTACTGATCATGAAGATCAGATTCATAGCTACAAAGCACAGTGCGCTTATTATAAGGATATGATCAGCTCACATAATGATTGGAAGCTGGTTGAAGTGTATGCAGATGAGGGAATATCTGGTACTCAGGTTCAGAAGAGAGACGGATTCAAGCAAATGATTGAAGATTGCGATAATGGTTATATTGATATGATCATTACCAAATCGATTTCAAGATTCGCCAGGAATACACTGGATACACTCAAATATGTCAGAAATCTTAAGGAAAAGAATATAGATGTATTCTTTGAATCTGAACACATTCATACATTATCAATGGATGGAGAGCTTCTCCTTGTGGTGCTCAGTTCAGTAGCACAGCAGGAAGTAGAGAATATATCCAGTAATGTTAAGAAGGGATTGAAGTTTAAGATGTCATCGGGTGAAATGGTTGGATTCCCTGGATGTCTTGGTTATGACTATGATCCTCAAACAAAGGCAATAACGATAAATGAAAAAGAAGCTGAAATTGTCAGATACATATTCAAGCGATATGTGGAAGGCAAAGGTACGTATGTAATCGCAAAAGAGTTAAATGAGAAACGATGGCGTACCAAGAAGGGAAACTCATGGGATTGTGGAGCCCTTCTGAAAATCATAAAAAATGAAAAGTACGTAGGTGATTTGCTGCAAGGTAAGACAATTACTATTGATCCAATAACTCATCGCAGATTACCTAATAAAGGTGAGCAGGATCAGTATTATGTTGAGAACCATCATGAACCTATCATAGACAGAGAAACATATAACGCAGCTCAGAGTATCCTTGAATTGCGAGGAAAGAGCAGAAATAAAGCTACTCCCTGGGTGAGAGAGAAGTACAGCTGTAAGTATACATTTAGCAGTAAGCTGGAATGTGGCTTTTGTGGTGGACATTTGACTCGCCGTATGTGGCATGCAGGAACTGATCATCCCAAAGCCATATGGCAGTGCATAGCTGCCACCAAGGGTGGCAAAGCCTATTGCCCTGACAGTAAGGGAATACCCGAAGAGCTCATAGAACAGGCTTTCATTGAGTCATATAGAGAATTGTGCGGAGAAGAAAATACACTTCTCCAACAGTTCATGGAAGAGACGCATAATTACATCAATGAACTTTCAGACTCACGAAAGTTGGAAGAAGTTAATCGGAAAATAAGAGATAACGAGAATAAGCAGAGAAATCTGATTGATTTAAGACTGGAATCAAAGTTCGATACAGCGACTTTTGATAAAACAAAAGAAGATCTCGATAAAGAACTCGAGAATCTGCTCACTGAAAAGGAGGTGTTGGAAGCAAGGGAGCAAAACAAAGATGAACTGGCCAAGAGAATTCAGGAGTTTAAGAAGACCCTGGCACAGAATCAAGTCCTTGAAACTTTCGACCGAAGTATTTTCGAAGCACTTGTTGAAAAGGTAATAATCGGAGAAAAAGACGAGGAAGGTAACACAGATCCCTATAAAATTACTTTTGTATATAGAACAGGTTATAACAAAAAAATAACTTTACCACATAACGGAAGAAGATTTGTTTATACCAAGGGCAGCAATTCAGCATGCTCTGAAAAGTTGCAAAATACAGAAAACGCCTCATCAAAGTTGCAAAACATAGAAGTCGAGGGTTCGGGCTTGTCGCAAAATACTTCACTCGGAACGGAAGCTGGAAAAGTTATTGCAACATCAGATCCGGATGGAAAAGAAGTTGCAAAAACCGATACACAAGATCAATCGAGACAATTGTGTTGCTACAACGGACAAAGTGAGACAGAGTCGCAATTTCCTGACTCCGACAAGTTGTGAGACAGTAGTTCTCTTGACGAAGAGAAGCGAGAGCGGAACTTCCACGCGAAGTAGTTGTGGGAATGGAGATAATTTAGTTTAGGAGTGTATTAGAGACATTTCGTGATGGGATGTCTCTTTTTAATTTGCACTTATTTAAATTTGTTGCTATAATCTGTCTCATTCTGAACGAAGGCAGTGAGAAGCGTATCGGAGACACTGCTGATTTCCATTTTGATAATAAAGATAATTGAATATAGTCCATTTATTTATGAGGATATGAGCTGCTTGATTCTTCTTTATCGTATTTTGAGGTGTTAAGCACCTTTTCTGTTGTGCCGGAGATGTGTACAGGGTACCTTTGGTGAAATAGCACTGCTGAAAGATAAGTGATGAATGTTTGCGGCAGTTGTATTAACCATTATTGTACTATTACAAAGTTTATTTCGAATGATTGCGGCAGTTGGAAAAAGTATGCCGCTACTGCCGCTATAAAAATATATGTATAATGCGGCAGTGTCATATATGTATATTGAAATGCTACAAAAACAAATATTTGGATATGTGGCAGTTCAGGAAGTAAAAAAATAACTGCCGCAACAAGACAATATGGGAGTTGTGACAGAAAAGATAGGGCATAATGCTCTGCTACAAAACTGAAAATAATAGTTTGCGGTAGATACCGTAAGCCTAAACAAATTGCTGCAAAAGCTTGGATCAAAATATGCAGCAGAATAATTGAGATTAAGAAAGGAATATTATATGCAAGGATTGGAAGAATTACTAACCCTAAAGTCGTTAAATGTGTACTCAAATCATCACTCCTGATTTAGGCCTATTTTTTCCAGATAGAGCGCATCACAGGAGGTTATTTCTGTATTCCATCTGCGACTGCGGAGTTTGGTAGATATCTCTACCTGCTCGATTGTATCAAACCACTGCAGCTGCAGATATAAAGGTGTATTGTTGACCCAGGTTCTTAGCTTTTTGGTGGTCTTGAGATCTTCGCTCTTTAAGTTCCCGCTGTTGATCTCGTTGTCGAGAACTGCCTTGAGCTTGCGTATTTCTTCGCTGAAATATTCGTAGTAGCACAGCGAGATGAACTGTACAAACATACGGCCT
>NZ_FMYB01000109.1 GCF_900104155.1 Butyrivibrio sp. INlla16 | reverse complement strand
TCTACTTTTATGATGACGGGAAGCTTATCAACTTTGAACTTTTGATATTTGGGAGAATGGGAATCGTCGAAAGCCCACTGTTTTAGCGGTATATATCTGCATATGAAGTTTACCAGCCAGCAATTCTGCTGATAGAGTTGGTGGATGATTTCAAGTAAATAAAGTATAATGTTCACGAGCATTGTCTCCTGGTTTTTTGTGAGTTTGGTCGCTGACATTATACCAAAAAGGGAGGTCAATGCTCATTTTATTTTGAACTCCCGATAAATCAAGGCTTTAGAACAAAAAAGAGGTAGTAAATTTGACACTACCGTGTATTGATAGAGGGGTGAAAATATGATGAATGTAACATTTGATACTGCAAATAAAAAAGATATTTCAGAACTGACCAGGCTTCGAATTGCATATATCATGGATGATTATGGAACTATCAGCGAAGCTGATAAATATGCCATGGAAGAGCAATTACCTGGTTATTTTGTGAGAAAACTGGGTAAAGAACTTATTGCTTTTGTAGCAAGAGCTGATGGACAGCTGGTTGCCACGGCATATCTTTTGCTTATAGAAAAACCAGCTAATCCATCTATGCAAAATGGACTAGTTGGTGAAGTGCTGAGCGTATTCACTGAGAAAAAGTATCGTGGACAAGGCATCAGTACACGCTTAATGAACGATTTGATAAATTATGGCAAGGAGAATCGTCTGTGCTATATTGACCTGAAAGCTACAGAAGAAGGTTATTCTCTTTATAAAAATATTGGTTTTGAGGAAAGAAATCAAAAATATAAGAATATGCGGTTGAAACTATAGCTTGTTATTAAGTGTGGGAGGAAAGATGAAAAGAGAACTCGGAATAGCGCGTTGCGGATTAGCATGTTGCTTGTGCTCGGAAAACGTAACCTGTAAAGGATGTAAACGTGATGGATTCAAGGAACTATCCTGGTGCAAAGATGCCGAGTGGTGTGAGGTCCGCAGGTGTGGTATTGATAAAAATCTGAATGGATGTTATGAATGCAAACCGGCGAATTGTCGTAAAGGCTTATATGCAGACAAGATTAAAGCAAGGGCTTTTGCGGAATATGCACGAAGGTTTGGAGTAGAAGAGCTATTGGATTGCCTTGAACGCAATGAAAAGGCAGGTATAGTTTATCATCGGGAAGGAATTATGGGAGACTATGACGACTTTGATGATTTAGAGGAACTGATAAGCTATATAAAAACAGGGAAAAGATAATGAAAATTGGTATTTCAGCTTGTTCAAACGGACATTTGCCGGAGTGGCAGGATCAGATAACTGAACTTGAACAGGTTCTTGACAACATGAATATTGAAACAGCTCTTTCACCGCATATTATGAGAACTATAGATGAATATAGCGGGACTGATAAGGAAAGAGCCGAAGATCTCATGAAGTTTTACACTGATGATGCGATAGATGCAATCTACGACATTTCCGGCGGAGACTTGGCTAATGGAGTGTTAAAATATTTAGACTATGACGCCATAGCCAAGACCGATAAGACTTTTTGGGGATATAGCGACCTGACAACTGTTATTAACGCCATATACACAATGACGGGCAAGCCGGGAGTTCTTTATCAGATAAAAAATATTATCTGGTCATGCGGAGATGTTCAAAAGCAGAGATTTTCAGATTACATTTCAGGAAAGAATAATGACCTGTTTGATATAAAATACAGCTTTTTGCAAGGAAACGACATGCAAGGTGTGGTTGTAGGCGGCAATATCCGCTGCTTTACCAAGCTTGCAGGAACAAGGTACTGGCCTGATATGAATGGGAAGATATTGCTTCTTGAGGCACTTAGCGGAGAATCCGGTCAGATAGGGACTCTTTTTAACCAATTGGATGATATAGGCGTGTTTGACCAAATATCAGGTGTATTGCTTGGGACTTTCACTAATTACGAAAAAGCAGGACCATCGCTTACTGTATATGATCTTTTGAAAATGCATATCTCAGAGGTGCTTCCCGTAGCATGTACAAGAGATATAGGACATGGCCATGATGCTAAGGCTATCATGATTGGAAAAGAATACAGTATTCATGCGGATACACATAATGGTGAAACATTTGATGTATATCAATAACTAGGTTCAAAAGTGGGTTCAGAAATTTAAGTGAAACTGCCAGCCTCTTTCTTTATTTTATACATTTGGTACAAATCAGTACAATTTTGGTACAAGTCAGAAGATATCAGCATTTGAACGATTTGAATTGCATAAAACGATATACATAAAACATGTATATTTATTTAGCGGATATAAAAATGGGACTGATAAGGAGCGGTAATACTGAGCTATCTGCGGAGGATTCAGATGCTGTGCTTACTGAGTACCTCTGGCCAATTGTTCGAGAGATAATTAAGACAGCTATAGAAAATAAGCAAGATCTCATAGTGGAGGAATGCTATGTGCCTTTTGACTGCAGGCGGGATTTTAGCAAGCTAAAAGACGGCACATATATCGACGAGATCAATATGGTTCTTTTTTATAAAATGCGTGTTATAAAATATTTTACGATTTTTCGTGAAAAAAGTGTTGACAACATTGGTCTATAGCTATAAACCAATTTTTCTTGTCCGAAAGGAGGCATTACAGCGCATTATGGCTGAATTGTTATTAAGCGAAAGTGAATACAGGATGATGGACATCATATGGGATCATGCACCGGTTGAGTCCGGACAACTTGTTAAGCTGTGTGAGAGTAAATTATCCTGGAAAAAATCCACAACGTATACGATGCTGAAGAAACTTTGTGATAAGAATGTGGTAAATAATACCGATTCTGTTGTATCCGTTATCGTGCCTAGGGAAGAAGTGTTGTCACATGAGAGCGAGTATGTAGTAAAAAGGAGTTTTGGAGGATCTCTCCCGGCTTTTGTTAACGCTTTTTTGGGCAACGGAAAACTTTCCAAGAAAGAAGCGGATGAGCTGATTCGTCTAATTGAGACACACATGAGTGACGAATAATAGACGATTTAGAAATAGGAGATGTTATGGGGAACATATTTCAGCATGTTTTTCAAATGAGCATTTATGGTAGCGTAGCAATCGTAGTGGTTCTGATCTTGCGGAAGTGTTTTCATAAGATTCCTAAAAGGGTGACTTGTTTTTTCTGGATAATTCCGGGGTTAAGACTGCTTTGCCCGTTAAACGTAGGTACTGCGTTTAGTGTGATGAATATTCCGAAAATGTTCAGGAAATCCTTCGGAAAAGCTGATGCTCCTGCAAACGTTGAGGCGGTTGTGCATCTTCCGGGGGTCTCGGGAAAGTCGAATATTCCACAGATAGGGCATGGCATCAATAATAATATGACGGAAGGGATTTTTGAAACGCTACGAGATCCAAGGACAATCATGGCTTTTATATGGCTGGCAGGTATGATAGCCATGATGGCCTATCTGATCGTAAAGACGATCCAAATGGTGAAAGTTTTAAAGACAGCTAAAATGGCGCTAAGCGGATGTTATTACGAATCAGATGCGGTGGATACATCCTTTGTTCTGGGTGTGTTTAGACCGAGGATTTACATGCAGCCGGGACTTACTAGAAGTGAAAAAGCATATATTTTGCAGCATGAACGTATGCACATCAAATACCTGGATCATATCACCAGGATTGTCGGTGTGTTTACAGTATGCGTCTATTGGTTTAATCCGTTAATCTGGATTGCTTTTGCAGCGATGTGTGCAGATCTGGAGATGCGTTGTGATGAGGCTGTAATAGATCGGATGGGAAATTGTATTAAAAAGGAGTATTGCCGTTCCATGGTAAGACATGCTTTAGACCGTGGGACTGGGAATCGCGGAGTTTATGCGGCATTTGCCGGCGATAATTATAGCGGAAGGGAGATAGATATGAGAGTTAAAAATCTTATCGGATATAAGAAGATAACTAAGATAGCTGCAACAGCTATAATCGTTTTTTCAATGGTACTATCAATGGTTCTTTCTACTAAGGCGCAGAGTAAAAACGATGCGGACGCAGAAAAAGTTGGCGCACCGGTTTCTGTTCCCGGTAATCTGCTTCTTGATTTGACTGATGAAGAAAACCTTGAGAACTACGGTAAGGAAGAGTTTGCTATTCCTGACGATGTAGTTTACAGCGATGAAGGAAGACCTTTCAGTAAGACTTATGATTACAGAGATACGCCGATATTGAATAAACTCGGAGCAATTGCTGAAAAAGAGGGATTTGAAATAGAGTGCCCTGATATTGAATATCTCGATAAAAAAGGAAATGCTCAGACTGGTAGGGAATTATATGCCTTCAACGCTTATAAGGAAGTAGGAGAAGAAACAATGCTCCTTAATTTCTACATGGTATCAGAAGAGTATGCCCGTAAAAGTTTTAACGAGTTTAAAGAGAAGGACGGAATCTGGTATACAGAGGATGACGATGACTGGGGATGCGAAACGCAGTGGCATACTTGCAGAGTTTATGACACGAAAACAGGTGTCATGATGGATGCAAGCGGAACTTATGCGTTTGACTGGGCAGCTATGGGATTGTTTGAATAGCCTTATTATATGGAGTATAATCCCATCTTTGACAGTCTAATGGCGAGAGAAGCCTTATTTTAAGGCATCTCTCGCCATTTTAAAATGCATAAAAGTGTAGCTATATATAACTATTTTTTGCCTTTGGATTGACGTATGATTTTTCGCATTCCCATGTCTGTTGTGATCTCATAATCCGTGCGAAAGCCAGCGGTCTGGTGTAATTGATCTGTGATGTCGGTGCGTGTATAGGACGG
Source organism: Butyrivibrio sp. INlla16 (assembly GCF_900104155.1). GTDB lineage: Bacteria > Bacillota > Clostridia > Lachnospirales > Lachnospiraceae > Butyrivibrio. The sequence continues at coordinate 82 of NZ_FMYB01000109.1, read as the reverse complement.
GGTGTATCCCATCTTTTCGCCTGGACGATGCATCATCATTGAGCGCAATGTATCAAGTATCTGTTCGCATGTATAGTTCTCA
>NZ_FMYB01000113.1 GCF_900104155.1 Butyrivibrio sp. INlla16 | reverse complement strand
ATCAATAAGAATTAGTAAATTCCATACCCGAGTTTGGAATTAGTAAGTTCCATGTCGTGTGTTAAAGGGGTGGAATTTAGTTTTACAAGTTACTTATTTTCATATTATGCATATAATATCAAATTTCTTGTTGACAATACATATATCCTTGTGTATTATATAACTTGCGTTGCAGATGCGACTTAATATATATGCGATAGTAGCTTAGTTGGTAAAGCGCCACCTTGCCAAGGTGGAGACCGCGGGTTCGAGCCCCGTCTATCGCTCTTTAAAATCAAATATTGTGGTAACCGAGCTTAGCTCGTTTACATATACGCGATAGTAGCTTAGTTGGTAAAGCGCCACCTTGCCAAGGTGGAGACCGCGGGTTCGAGCCCCGTCTATCGCTCTTTGAAACCCCAGATGTTTTCTGGGGTTTCAGTTGTTTTAGGCAAAAAATAAGTGGTCTTTAAGTGGTCTTTTTGGTCTTTCAAGCGAAGCATTCCCTGATTTTCTCAGCCTGTGTGTCACTCTGAACCGCTCTGATATAGTGCAGAGTAGTGTTCTTATCAACATGTCCTGCTGCATACATCACCGTCTGAATATCTCCTCCGGTTGCCCTTGCAAGGGCTGTAACACTCCAGAATCTGATCTTGTGACTTGAAAGATAGGGAATACCTACTGCTTCCGTTACCTTTTTCAGGTGCTTATTAAATTTGTTTCCGTCAAGTGGACTTCCGGCTGCGTTGCAACAGATGTGATCTGATACAACCTGCTGTTCTCTTAACGCTTTCAGTGCTTTTTCAGCCCTTTCAGATAAAGGAAGTACTCTCGCTCCATGTTCGCCGCCTTTGGTGTGATTAACTTCAATGAAATGGTTCTTTCCATCATCACCCTTTCGGAGAACTATCTCTCTTGAGATTGAAATCGTATGTTTTCTGAAATCTACATCCGACCATCTGAGAGCTCTCAGCTCACCGATTCTCACACAGAGGCAGAACATAAGCTCAATACCATATTCATAACCCGTCTTTTCTGCAAGTCCATCAAGATAGGCAAGTATCTTGTCTCTGTCTTCATCCGTATATCTGATGTTTTCATTGTCCACAGCCTTGAATTTTAAGTCCTTGCAGCTGATATTTCTGCTTAGATTGCTTGTAACAATGTCATTATCAACAGCTATATCGAAGACAACATTGAAGATACTCTTGATATTGACGAAGTTCTTTCTGCTCATGACGCGACCAGCGGTTAGATCCTTGAAGAACTGTTTAAGGTCTGATGCCTTGATCTCTGATATCGACATATCTGCAAGCGGAGCATCTTCATAATACTTGTTCCAGATCTGGCGGTATCTCGATACTGTAAGAGAAGATGTGTCAGTATCATGTTCCTTATTGTTCATTACCTCTTCGAACAGTGACCTTACTGTATATCTGTCATCTCCAAACAGATATATATACATCCTCTCATAGGCTTCCTGCTCACTCTTGGCAGTAATCTTACTTCTGTCATCGCTCCTGAGCGCCTTTGGAATCCTTATCTTGTAACTTTTGTTGGTCTTGTCATAGACGACGATCTTACTTCCTTCCCTTGTATAAGGTAGAAAAGCCTCCTTTACTCTTAAAACACGTTTCCGTGCCAAATACTGCATCTTCATATTTGCAATCTCGGCACTCTCCTCTAGGAAAAGTGTAGCACCGCCGTAATCTGACTGTAAAGCAAATAGCGATCTGTTTCTGTTGTCTTTCCCCATATTCTCCTCATAAAAAGAGCCGGCAGCGAAGTGTAAACGCACCTCGTAAACCGACTCTAAAACTTTATTCTTATATCCTTTCTGTAATTATTTTTTTATTTCTTCCGTTTACCGTTTATCCGTTTATAGATAAAGATCAGGTAAAAGGTATCTCCATCTGTTCGGGGACAGGGACAAATCCGTCCGGATCCTCGACCACTGGTGGAGTGCCTTCCCTTCTCCATGCCCTCTGCTTGCCATACTCAAAGAAGTTGTGAGATGAAACATATTTCCATCCGGGCATGTTGTTCATGATTTCGGCGATAATCTTCGATTCACCCATCTTAGGTCTGTCAAAGAGCTTGCTGTGCCCAAGCGCCTCGTAATAGAGCATGTTGCCACAGACATAGTTTTCTTTGGTAGCATCTAAGAAGTCCCTTATTGATGTTTCCATGGGATCCTCGGGCACGAAGTCTTTCTGAAGCTCCTCCAGCTCATTCTCCATTTCTTCTGAAAGCGTCAGAGAGAAATCACCGCTTCTATAGATGACCATCATTTCAGCCCACATCTGCTCGATATATTTCCTTGACGACTCCTCATCTTTGAGGATGTGAACTTCCGCCAGATAAGCATTGCATTCAACAGGGATAAATCGTCTGTTCCCTGATTTATCCGGTGGAAGGAACTGCTTTTTATTGGAAGTTCCTGCAAACACGCACTTTCTAGGATGTTCGGAAGAAAATTTGTCATAGCGGATTCTGTAAACATCAACCTGCCTTGTAATGAAGACCTTAATCTCTTCCTCATTGGCTGCTCTTATAGCAGCTAGCATTTCAGCCATCTCTACAATCAGATGTCCCTGAAGCTTTTCAAAAACATCCTCACCATCCAGCTTTTTCACATCATCGGTGAAATATCTGTCATTGACTGCCAGAAATCTTAGGAAAGTTGACTTTCCAGCACCCTGACCGCCCACAAGGCAGAGCATATAGTCAAACTTGTGACCTGGATCATAGACTCTTGATATTATTCCAAGCATGAACAGCTTCAATGCCTGATAGTTTAGCTCTGTTAAAGGCGCTCCAAGGAAATGGTGCAGTGCATATCTGACCCTTTCTTTGCCATCCCAGACCAGTGACTCCCAGTATTCCTTGACAGGATGGTAGGGATTATCAAATGACACAGTCTTTATAGCCCTTTCTATCATCCTGTCAACCTTAAGCCCGTAATAGGTCTCAAGGTAAGTGATAAGATTAGCCTCATCCACATCAGACAGAGGCTCGGATGTTCTTCTCCATGGCATGGGCTTTATGATATCTATTCTTTCATTTAGCTCGTTATACCTGATGGCATCCTTAAGAACGGGATCCTCCCGAAGCGCTATCTAACAGTTAATATTGGACTGCTTAAGATTTCCTTTCATATCTGTTTCAAGCATTCCTCTTACAAGCTCACGCTGTCTTGTGACTTCATCCGTGGCTTCAGTGGACTCATTTTCTTTGTTTGCTGCGTACTGCTTGGCAAGTTCGGTCATGAATCCTGATTCTATAAGGACCTGCGCCATCTTTGACAGTTCATCGTTATTCAAAGTTTTTAATTCGTTCCCCAATACTCTTTATCTCCTCTCCATAAATCTCCAGCACCTCGATCTGCTTGCTTCTTTCTCCAAAGCAAAGGTCATCAAGAAGCTCATTTACAAGATCAAGTTTGTTTAATGCCTCCACGAAAAAGGGATGCCAGTCGGCATCCCTCATATCTTTTGGTTCATATTTCTTTTTCCAATCCCATAAAAGCCTGTGATACTTTGACAGGGTATTGATTGCATCCCGTCTAAGAATATCGAAAGCCCTGACTACATCTCGACTGAATTCCAGATTCTTTTCCTGACGGATCTGCTCTGGTGTTTTTGCTAAAGGTTTGCTATCATATCCAAACTGTATTCCTAAGAAGAAATCTTCATTCACCTTCTTTGCTGACTCTATAGCGGACAGTCCGTAATAGTTCGATACAAAATCAATAGCATCACCATCAGCCCCACATCCGAAACAGTGATATCTGGTATCGACCTTCATGCTGGGATTTTTGTCATTATGGAAAGGACAGCAGCACATCCCTTTGCTGCCTACCTTTATACCATAGTGGGTAATTACATCAGAAGAAAAGCGACGCCAATGCATCCTTAAAGCACAAGAATTGCGTGATAATGGGTGTACAATAGTTGAAATTGCCAGAATATTGGGGCGTGACTATAAGACAATCAGGAAATACTTAAATGGGGATCCAGACAAGATATGCCAGGGCGAAAGCAGACATAGATCCGAACTGGAGGGTTATAAAAACTACATAATCGGATGGATAAATGATGGATGCACACAGTCAGATATTTCAAATAAACTCAAGGAGCTTGGATACACAGGGACATCGACAAACGCAAGGCTTTATGTAGTCAACCTGGCCAAGCGACATGGAC
>NZ_FMYB01000115.1 GCF_900104155.1 Butyrivibrio sp. INlla16 | reverse complement strand
TGTCCGGCGGCACATTGTGGGAGGCGGTAACGGCTGATTGTTTTCGGCAGTTTCCACTCCCTGACCGTGCGGTATAATTCCTGACCGCAGGATATTGGCGGGAACACCGCACACTGTCATAGCTTTATTCCAGAGAGCATTCAGAATGCTTTTTGAAATAAGGCCATGACTAAACAGTCACAGCCTTGTACATTGAAAATTTCATCAATCCAGAGCCTGGTTCTCAACGGCATCACGGATGATATCGGCATCGATGACCTTGCATTTACGCTGTGAGCCGATGGCGAAGGCATCGGTCATCAGGTTGTCGATGAGTCTGGGATTGCCCTGGGTATAGCTGTGGGCTGCAGACAGTGCAGCGGTATCAATGATCTTTTCGGATGCACCGGCAAGCTTTATCTTGTGGAGTATATACTCTGCAACCTCACCGTCATCCAGTCCGCTGTAGTTGTAGTGGACGGTGATCCTTTGGCGGAGGGCTTCATGAACGGGCTTTCTAAGGGTGTCATTCAGGTGTGATTCACCGCAAAGGATGAGCGTAAAGTAGTTGACGGAATCGTAGCCATAATTCATCAGCATCTTGATGTCATTAAGGATTCCGGTGTTCAGGTACTGCGCCTCATCAATTGCAAGGAGCAGAGGTTGCCGCTTTTCCTTGAAAAGGTACGATATCTGCTCGCGGATTGCCTGGAACATCGCAGGCTTACCTCCTTTTTCTGTCACACCCAGGATACTGCAGAACTGTTTATAGAAGTCGGCGACACTGATAGTTGACAGGCACATGTACTCCATGTGGTAAAGGCTGGGGTTGAGGCTGTTTGCAAAACACCGGAGGGCATAGGATTTACCCATGCCCGGTCTTGCGGTGAATACTCCTATGCCCCTGATGTCCTTGAGGTAATTGAGACGGTTTGTCATTTCGTTGAAATCTTTTGAGATAAAGCAGTCCTTTTCCTTGAGCTGCTGCTTGTCAAAGGGATTGTATGACAGACCATAGAAGCTATTGTACATCAGCCTACACCTCCAATCCTTGAGTAGTCGATAGGGTTCTGGCGTTTTACATGGCAGTTCTCATTGCGGTTGGTCCTGCGGAGGGGATAGTGTTTTCCATCAAAAAGAATGTAGGCAGAATCCATGTCATCCGGAAGAAAGCGGATATCAACCTTTACAGATATGAACTGCATGGGGACATCAAAGCTGACCTTGTCGATTGAGATGGTGGAGTCTTTCCTTACCTTGCGGGTTATGCGGTTGAGGAAGCACTCATCAAGCCACTCTTCGGACTGAGGCGGCTTGGGTTTGTATTCTGAATTTAAGTACCTGTCCATTGGAGTAGAATCGATGCCGCGATGGAAAGTGGTGTTGTAGGTGCGCATATAGTCCTTAAGCATGCTGTCAAACTGGGAGAGCGATGTGATGGATCCGATATCCAGTGTGTACAGCCATCTTTCCTTGAGTGTCCTGAAATGGCGTTCCACCTTGCCTTTGCTGGCACCGTCGCGTACTTTTGTATGCAGGAGCACTATGCCAAGCGACACACAGATCATGGAGAGCTGCTCGTTGGAGTAGCTGCAGCCGTTATCAACATAGAGCTTGTCAGGAATGCCGTAGGTAGCAACAGCCTGTTTAAGGACTTTCTGGAAGTTGAAAGCGTTGTCGCTGTAGAACAGACCGCCTCCGACAAGGAGCCTTGAATGGTCGTCGATTATCATTATGCAGTAGACGCGCTTGGATTTACCGTTCTCAGTGATATATGGGAGATAACAGGTGTCCGCCTGCCAGCATTTTCCGAAGCCGTCCTCCTCAAATGCCTTACGGTCCTTTAGATTGGGATTTCGTGCGGACTTGAGGTCATTGTTTTTGATGAACCTCTGGACTGAGTCGACGCTTACACAGGCAGGAATGAATGATTCAGCTACCAGGTGGTGGTATATCTGGGTGGCATTCATGCGGGGATGCTCCTGCTTCATGCGGTAGATCTCACAGATTGCTTCGTCGTTCAGAACACGGGAAACGCCCATATCGGAGCGTCTTCCGGGAAGAAGCGCATCAAGGCCGCCGTTAGTATACTCTGATTTCCACTTCTCCAGTGTCTTGTAGCTGTACTTTACGACGGTTCCATCAGGAAGCGTGAGAGGGTTTTCGGTCACTCTTTTGTAATAAGCCGTGGCTGATGCATCAGGAAAAAGCCCCTGGACTACAGGAGCTATGAGTGCAAAGCGGAACTGGGCCATGTCGGCATCCTGCTTTGTGATTTCAGGGTTATTATTCATGTATTATGATCCTCCTTTATGTTTTCCTAAAGCATAAAGTGAAGATATGGGCATGAACAGCCACCGGTTGTGTGGTCAGGTGATTCTGTAATCCGGAAGAAATATCTTCTGGCAGTACCCTGCGGTTTCGTTACAGCATACAGATGGATTTTTATGCGACTGAAGGAATGAGAATGCGAAACGGCTGATGAATTCCGAAGAGAATCCATTGTAAGGATTACTGACCAGAGTTTTCATAAAATCACGGGTATCTGTTTTAAGATTTTCAAGTTCACCGAGCCAGAGTTTCTTATGCTGCCTGAACAGGCACTTCCACTTACGGAACTGACTGATGGATATTTCATATCTTTCGCAGATGCTTTCAATGGACCGGAATTGGAAGATGTGCTCTGACAGAACCCTGAGCACAAAGAACAGTCCATATGTCCCATAAGGGATGATGTGGTCAGGAAGTATGGCATGAGTGTGATGACAGCTGTCACAGATAACCCTCATTACACTGATGGTGCATTTGTGTCTCCGACCATTAACAAAGTCAGTGATAGTACGACCATAGTAAGCGTGGACATGACATTCGCCTCTGGATCCGCAGACAGGACAGGTCTCCTTCGATGGAACAAAGCGGGTCATAAATCGGTCAAAGAGGATTTTTGATGAAGTTTTAATATTTAGTATCTTGATAAACAGTAAGTTTTTCCGTATCATACAGACGTATCTCCTTTCATTATTCCCCTGATCCTTTCTGGACAGGTATGAAAGGGGGCTTAAGATGACTGCTTATGAACAGGCAACCATAATTAGGGCATTGACCCTGCGCAGGACCTGTGTGCAGCTCTTAAGGGTGTGAATGAGGAAGGACGAACTGTGGTAGGGGCTGTCTTTCCTCATTTTTTATGCAACTGTATGAATATAGATCCGAAGGGGATAGTCAGTCAATATAGACACGAAAAAAACGTGCGGTAAAAAACAGCACGTTCAGATAGACAATATATAGGAGAACGAGAAATTAATCCGCAGTAAACCTTCAGTAGGTGAGAGGATTAATTCGACGCATTACA
>NZ_FMYB01000116.1 GCF_900104155.1 Butyrivibrio sp. INlla16 | reverse complement strand
GAAGAGGGAAAAGCACTTTTGTATAATGCTTTTCCCTCTAAGTTTCATCGCTAAAAGACCCTATATTTATTTTGCTTCATGAAACAACCCTAAGGCCGGTACTAGACAAGATACCCTGTTTTTTCTTAGAATAAATATGCTGTGCTGCGGCGCAAGCATAATATATTTTAGCGAGGTTTTTATGAATATTAATCCTATGGCAATTATGGAATTGCAGCAGAAATTTAACACCTTCAAGGCTGAGCACCCGCGCGTATTCCCTTTTTTCAATGCGGTAAAGGACTCATCCCTTCAGGAGGGCACCATTTTTGATATGAAAATCACAACTCCGGACGGAGCTTCAAAGCAGTGTAATATCAAGCTTACACAGAATGATATCGATCTTTTCAGAACCATGATGGATATGGGAAGGCAGCAATAATATGAAAGCAGTCATTTTTGATATGGATGGAACCATCCTCGACAGTCTTGAGGATTTAAGAGACAGCGTGAATCATGCTCTTCGTGAGAACGGTCTTCCCGAGCGTTCAACAAAGGAGGTTCGCGCTTTTCTCGGAAAAGGTATGGTATACCTTGTAAATAAATGTGTTCCCGAGGGCACGGATTCCGAGACCGAGAGCAGGGTTCTTGCCATACACAAGGAGTACTACCCTCTTCACTGCGCGGAGAAGACGAAGCCCTATCCCGGAATCTGCGAGCTACTTAGGTCTCTAAAGGATGCTGGAATTAAAACCGCGGTAGTATCCAACAAAACCGATGAAAATGTACACAGGTTGGCAAAGAGTTATTTTGACGGTCTTTTCACAGTGGCTGTAGGCGCAAGAGAAGGTGTTCCGAGAAAGCCCTCACCGGAGCTTGTGGATATCGCGCTCTCTGAGCTTGGTGTGTCAAAATCGGAAGCCGTGTATGTCGGAGACTCTGATATTGATGTTGCCACCGCAAAGAATTCAGAGCTTTCAATGGTTACTGTTTTGTGGGGATTTCGCGATAAGCCTGAGCTTATAGAAGCAGGTGCGGAGCTCTTTGCAAAAGACACAGAGGAACTTAAGGAGATTTTACTTCATGAGTAAACATGGAATGGTAAAAGCTGTCGGTACTCACTTCGAATATGAGGACGGCATAATTTTCTATCCTTTCGGTACAACTATCTATGCCTTCGCGCATCAGACTTCGGAAATAATCGAGCATACCTTTGAGAGCCTTTCCGGCTCTCCTTTTAATAAGGTCAGAATGTGCGTTTTTCCAAAGGACTATACCTATAATAAAAATGAGCCGGAGTTCTATCCGTTCCATAAGACTGGTTCCGGGTGCTGGGATGTAGATTCACCCGATGAGAGATTCTGGAATCATCTGGAAGGCATTATTAAGCACCTTGATAATATGGAGATTCAGTGCGATCTCATTCTTTTCCATCCCTACGACAGATGGGGATTCTCGCAGTTTTCACAGGAAGATAATCTAAAATATCTGCAGAAGTCTTCCGGGACCGGTTGAACCTCCGGCGGGCGGTATTCCTTACTTCTCTGAGCTCTCCGATGAGGAGCGCCGCGAAAAAGAAAAGGATCCCGGGTTTGTCAGTTTCATGAATGCCATAGAACTGATGACTCCCGAGAACTGTCATATGCATTTCTACGCAGAGCACTGCTACAGCGGCAGATGCACTGATAACTCTGCTATCATCAATTATTATTATCTCAGGTGCTGTGCCAGGGATACTCTGGTTTTGCCCACAGATAAGAAGTACAAAGTCGAAGTAATCGACACCTGGAACATGACCAGAGAGGTTGTCCTCGAGAATGCATCAGGAAAGGTTACTGTTGCTCTGCCCGGCAAGCCCTATATGGCTGTGATTGCACACCAGGGAAATAACACTTCCCAGAATCAGTACTGCTCCGGCTATTGGGTAAACGATCAGGAGTCTGTTTGTTGTTCCGTATATAGCCAGAACGCCTGCAAACACACTTCCTACGCTTAATGTTGCGATAGCAGAATTCCATAAATTGATAAAAATAGGGTTCGCCGTTTTTCCAAGCGTATGCATGATCATGTAGGGTAAGACACCCATGATAAGCGGTACCGCAAACGCATAAATCATGAAATATGAATATACGCCATGGCTGTATACTTCATAGATCGCTCCAAACAGAGCCAAAAATATCGTACCTGCGAGGTTTCCAAATAAACTTCTTCTTATGCTACGAAATGAATACAATGTCGCTTACCTCTCTTTCCTTTATCTTTCCGCTTGTGGTCGGATTATTAACAACTTGACCGTTGAAATACATTGTTGATGATCCTCCCCCATCCAGATTGTAAGCTGTTTCCACACCAAGCTTTTCCATAAAGGTTGCCAGCTCATATAGGCTCAGGCCTTCACTTTCCGAAGTTCTCCCGTCTGATACAACAAAAACAAAATGGTTTTCATCAATCATACCGATAGCAGTTCTGGGGTTGCTGCTCATTTCTCTGTCAACTTTGGTGTTGGTACTTACAGCTATTTCGCTGTCCTCCACCAGTGCCGGTCCAAAAGAAAATGCCTGCCATACTCCCTTTTCCACAAGTTCATCTGCCGTATATTCGCTGTCCTTTACTACCTCCATTGATCCGTTCGCATATATGCATAGAACATCAGAGCCATTAGCGCTGTCCCTGTAAGCCACGCCGTTTCTGATCACATATCCGCTTTCACGAGCACCGTAATAATCTCCGTTTACAGCGAGAATTGCGCCATTTTTCTCTGCAATATCGGAGGTGGTATCGGTTACATTTTTTCCGTAAGTATCCTCAGCAAAGGCTGTCTTAAGATACTCGGCGGATGTCAGAGTCACGTCTGCCACATATATTTTAGTGTCATATTCATCGTAAGTAGTGAGCTCGATGGTCACATTCTCATCTTTATAAGATGTCTCTCCTGTGTATTCTGATGTGGTTGTTGATTCACTATTGTTGGCGGATTCTCTGTTGCTAGTTGTATTACTGTCGTTAGTCGATTCACCATCGTCATGCGCATTGTGTTCGTCAGTTGCATCGCCATTATCAGGCACTTTTCTGTCCTTGAATTTTTCCGGGAATCCGGAATCTTTGGACCATTCTCCGGGATGCTTATGCCTGAATTATTCATGACACCTTAGAACCATTCAAAATTGCCTTCGGAAATTTTTCGAAGCACAAACGCTGAAAAATGGCGCGTTTAGAGACTGA
>NZ_FMYB01000117.1 GCF_900104155.1 Butyrivibrio sp. INlla16 | reverse complement strand
CTCCATTCTGTTTGATATATCTAAGCGTACTCAAAATGGTTGTAACTATCAACAAAGTTTTAGTGGTTACCCACTATATTTGGCGAAAGGCCAAAGAATATTGCCGATATAAAAGATAGCAATGGAAATGCGTGTCTTTTCAATGGATTGACCATCAATGTGATGTCTGTGTAATAGAACTGACGTCAATAACTGAAGCAAAGAATGATAAAGAGGCCGATGAACAACAACTGATAATGGACTCTTTATGGAAATAGCAAAATAGGGGAAAAGAGTGAAGAAAATGACCATGGAAAAGATAAAACTATTGCAAACAAGGGTCTTTCACGATAATAAGGTATATTTGCTTGCTTCTGACATAGCTGAACTTATGGGATATGGAGAAGCTCAATTTATTGAAGATTACAGGGAAATTCTATGTAATCTTGATTGTATGCCTCCACTTGTACTGGAAACAGACTTTAATGCTTTGGTTCTGGAGAATGATGATTTGTTCGAAAATCTTCAGCATCTTGAGATAACTAGAGTTGATACGCTGAGATTTGAAACAGAAATACAGAAAAGTATTTATCCACTAAAGTTTTTGTTTGGGGGAGAGCTTTTTGAACATGGTGCTAAAATGGCAGGATACAACTCGGTATCAGAATATATAAGCGAGGTTGATTATCCCAATGAGATAAAGAAGGCATTTGATAATCTGAGAAAAGACTCAGGAGCATTAGATGTATATCGAGATGAATGTGATAAGTCCAATAATCAGGACAATATAGATGTTAAACTACTAAAAGAATATGGATTACAGTTGCAGGGCTATACCAAGATAAAGGACGGAAGGCCTTGGTACGAGGAATTTATAGTCGGGAAGGGTATTTTTTATCATGTTTCATATGATTCTGACGAGATATATACGGAGCTGAGAGTAGAGGATAACAAACTGATAGTACCCGAATTTAACATGAATGGAGATGGCATAGAGGCCTGTAATAAAGGATATGATAACGATGGCAGAGATTATAGATTGTTTGGAGTTTTTGAGAATATATTCTATATACTGCTTCGTAAAAGTGTAAAAGATGCTGGCGCGGACCTTTTATTATGTGAAGATTCCGGGGTAAAGCTATACATATCTTCGCAAGAGGCTTTTAGATTGCTTAATCCCAATATGTTCAGGGATGTTTTCTTGTTTGAAGGGAAAATTGATTTTGAAAAGGATTCTTATCTTACGGAATATGCCGGAAAAATTCAGTATAGGTAGGAGATAAGGGTATGAGATACTATATCGCAGATCTTCATTTTAACCATGGGAATATGAATAAAAACATGGACAAACGCGGGTTTGAAAGCGCTGAGGCCATGAATGAATATATGATTAAGCAATGGAATTCTAAGGTGAAAACCGGGGATGAAGTGGTGGTGCTAGGTGACTTTTGTTTTGGGAGTGGAAAAGTAGCAAACAAAATATTGGCACGTCTTAGAGGGAAAAAATACCTAATTGTAGGGAATCATGACAGGTTCCTGAAGGACAAGGAATTTGAACCGGAATGGTTTAAGTGGATAGAACATTACAAGGAACTGAATGATGACAATAGGAAGGTGATTTTGTCGCACTATCCGATCTTTTGCTATAACGGGCAATACAGAAAAGACGTGGGAGATAACCCACTGGTATATATGCTTTATGGGCATGTACATAATACCTTTGATGAGTATCTTCTAAATGACTTTATTCAGCGAACAAGGGATTATAAGCGGTTTGAAAGGGATAAAGAATATCATAACATTCCCTGCAATATGATCAACTGCTTTTGCCAGTTTTCTGACTATGTGCCGCTTTCTCTTGATGAGTGGATAGCTTTGGATAAGAACCGGCGCAGAAACATGGATATAGAAGATATGATAAAGACAGGGCAGGCTTTGGACATAGATGTGTCTTTTGGGGATGGGGTTATGAAAGTAGCGTTACCAACTGAAAAGTATTACAGGCTAAAGGATGCGTTTGCTGAACAGGGCCTTACTATTGAAGAAGGGCTTAAGCGATTTGTGGAATGGTCTGTAGAAAAACCCGTTGAGTTTAAGGCATGGGTGGAAGAATGCAAAAAAGAAGGCTATTTTAGTGAAATGGAGTTAAAAGCATGGACATGATCGAAATAACCCCGGAAGAGCTGATGGAGAATCTGGATTCAAATGATTTTTGTAGGAAATTTGGAAATCCTGTAAAGGTCAGAACTGAAAATGGTTATGTAGTTGTTATGGCGTTTGAGCTGTATGAGCGTCTTTTCGGAAAGGTTGACCTATCTAAAGAGCACACCATAGAAATGGATGAGTTTTTGGGAAAAAACAAAGAAACGGAGAGTAAGGATGACAAGCCAGATTGATAGATTCAAAACTGGAAAACTGATCAAAAGTGTAATGGATGAAAAGGGGATAACTGCAAAAGACATCAAGGAGTATTTTAATTTCTCAAGTGTTCAGAGCATATATCATTGGTTAGAAGGAAAGAGTCTGCCGACATTGGATAATATATATGGGCTGAGCGACCTCCTTGGGGTGCCTGTAGATGAATTGTTGTCTGGGGATAGAGAGGCAAGGTACAGCTTTAAAAGAGATGACTCCTTTCGTCGAATTAGTTATTATTATGAATTCTTTCATAGAGGCATTGCTTGAAGATAATCTGAAATGAAATCAAGAATACTGGAATATATAAAAAACAATCCCGATAACTGGGAACAGAAATTGAATGAAAGGGCGATACGCACAAATCATAGGGATGATCTGGTGTGCTTTAAGTATGCTGTCAGGCATAAAGCTGAGGATATGATATTGTTTTCAAGGAGGCTTTTTGAAGAGTATAACTGCGACAGAAAAGCTGTGGCCATGGCTATAAAAGACTCACCATATGCATGGGCTGGCTTTAAGGCTATCGGAAATGATAAAGATGCTTCCGATATTATGGCTTTATTGGTGCCATCTAGTGTTGAAAAGCTTATCAAAGAGTATTCTGAAAATTCTGTTGTTTACTAATGATATTCTTGGAAATCTCGTATGGCTTTTGAAGCCTAATCCGGGATTAAATAAGTGAATAAGATACAATAAAACTTTCCCAAATCGCCGGACTATAGGTTAAGCCCATAAATCCGCGGTTTGTTACTTCATTTGTCAGAAAATGAGTGCACCAAAGGCAAAAA
>NZ_FMYB01000123.1 GCF_900104155.1 Butyrivibrio sp. INlla16 | reverse complement strand
GTCAAGTGTTTTTTGATAAAAAAGTGGGGGATTTTAATAAAAAAGGAATCTGAAAGCCGCATTGTTACTGGCTTATAGATTCCGAGAGTATATCAATTTATAAAGGAGGACGAAAATGGAGAACGAAAAAAACTTAATACCGGAGCAGGAAAGCGCAGTTGTCGATAATGATACCTGCGCTTCTTCTTTGCCCACAAGCACTGTAACACGCACTATCGGTAAGACCACTTATATTACATATCTTCACTTCAAGGAGCAGGGACTGACCTTTTCTCAGAAGCTGAAAAGGGTGCTACGTGCAGAGTGTTCAGACTAAAAAACGTTATGTTAGAAGTGACATTTTTGTAGTGACAAAATGTCACTTCTAATGTATAATGATGTCACTTCTATTAGCGGAGGGACACATGAAAAACTTAGGAAAAGAAACGGAAACACTTGAGTTTAAGAAGACCACGGGAGAAATGAAGGCTGCGATGATTTCTATCGCATCCATCTTAAATAAACATGGTGTCGGAACATTATATTTTGGCGTAAAGCCCAATGGGGATGTAGCAGGGCAGGATGTGTCCGAATCTTCATTGAGGGATGTATCCAGAGCGGTATATGAAACTATAAAACCACAGATATATCCGGCAATCACGGAGGAGGTTTTTGAAGGCCGTAGCGCTATAAAAGTCGAATTCAGCGGTGAGAGCACTCCGTATTCAGCGGCAGGGCGATATTATCTCAGAACAGCTGATGAGGATCGTGAAGTAACACCCGAAGAATTGAAGGTATTCTTCGGTGCCAACAAATATAGAGAAAAATGGGAAAAGGGTCTGTCAGAGCTGACAGAAAAGCAAGTGGATCGTTCTGCTATAAAAAACTTTTGGCAGAATGCAATTGCGGCGGGAAGATTGCCAGAGGGGAGATACACATGCCCTATTATCCTAAATCGCTTTGGCTTGGTTAGGGACGGACATCTGACAAATGCAGGGGAAGCTCTTTTTGGAAACAATCATCCGATATCGTTGAAGGTGGGGATTTTTGCGACTGATGAAAAGCTGACGATCCTTGATATGAAGCTTTTTGAAGACAATATCTTTAATCTTATGAGGCTTGCCGAGGAGTATATTCTTCAACATATAAGATGGAGAGTTGAGATTGTAAGCTGGGAAAGGGATGAAATCCCTGAGGTGCCTGTTGCAGTTGTCCGTGAGATTTTGGCAAACAGTTTTGCCCATGCAATATATGGCGGAAGAACAACTCACGAAATATGCATTCATCCAGGAAAGATTACATTTTACAGTCCAGGAGAATATGCGAGCAAATATAAACCAGAGGAGTATATCAAGAAGGATCTGGAGTCAGAAATAAGAAATCCTGCCATATCGAAGATACTGTTCCTAAACCATTCCATAGAGAAGTTCGGAAGTGGATTTAAGAGAATTGATAGCCTCTGTAAAGATGCGGGTGTTAAGTATTCGTATGAGAATGGACAGAATGGATTCAAGTTTATTATCAAGAGAAATCCGATTACAAGTGACACTGCGGATGTCACTTCTGATGTCACTACAGATGTCACTTCTGACGATGAGCTTAATCTTACCGAGAAGACTATATTGGCAATTCTAAAGTCTAAACCGGATGCTTCAAGAGATGAGCTTGCTGAAAAGGCTTCAAAAACAGTAAGAACAGTGCAGAGGACCTTGAATTCCTTAAGAGATAAAGGATATATTGAGCGTGAAGGAGCCAAACAGAACACCGTTTGGAAGATTAAGAAATAATCATTTTATTATGATTTCTGAGAGAGGATCGGAGCAAAATCCGGTCCTTTTTCTATGTCCATATTTAGAGAGGGTTTCAGGCGTTTCCACAAGAAAAAGTACAAGAAACTATTGACAAGTGGCATCAGGCAAGACAGCCAAATCTATTCTTATAAGCTGCGGTGCAAGGCTTGCGCCATTTGATGTTGCGGAGCTTCGTGATCTTACGAAGGCGGATGAGCTTGATCTTGAAAGCATCGGTACAGAGAAGACAGCACTGTTTGTCATCATTTCAGATACAGATGATACCTTCAATTTCATCGTATCCATCATGTACAGCCAGCTGTTCAACGTGCTGTGCGAAACGGCGGATGATGTTTATAATGGCAAACTTCCAGTACCGGTGCGGGTTCTGTGCGACGAGTTCGCCAACATAGGCCAGATACCTAAATTTGAAAAACTGATTGCGACCATCAGAAGCAGACAGATCTCTGCTTCTATTATTTTGCAGTCAAAGTCACAGCTGAAAGCCTTGTATAAGGACAACGCCCAGACAATCGAGGGCAACTGTGACACGATGCTTTTCCTTGGAGGCAATGAGGAATCGACCTTGAAAGACCTCAATACCCTGCTGGGAAAAGAAACAATTGATCTATGTAATACCTCTGATAC
>NZ_FMYB01000124.1 GCF_900104155.1 Butyrivibrio sp. INlla16 | reverse complement strand
CCTTTATTTCTGCGTTATACACACTTCCGGAAAGCCATCCGTAAAGTAATTCTCGTACTGCTTTTTCATCATCACAGATTGCAAAACACATTTTTTCCATAAGATGTGAACCTACTTTTACTTTCGTTTTTTTATGGTTTATCTCCATTTCCCTACATACTGCCAAAAAGCCAAAATCACATAGCAGTTAATAACAAAGTCATATCCATAGACATAACAAAAAGCTTAACATGATTCTTCATGTAAGCTTTTTGAATTCCAACTTATTTAATCATAACATTATGTCAACGCTCTCTATAGAGCAATGTTATGAATGGTCGGTTTTATGTCATGAGTGGACATTATTCCTTCTTAATTATGGGTTCGCGGCTACAGCGATAAAAGTGCATAAGAATATCTATCCTGCCTTTTATGCACTTTGAGACATCGCAGAATTTTTTCTATGCCTTATTCGTGACGGTTTCTTCTCGAACGCTTTTGTGTCAACGGGAAAAGAAACACAAAAGGAATAGTCAGAAAATATGTTAACACATTTTCAGGCATCCGCTAACCTCAATCGCTCAACTACAGTCTCCTTCATAGTTCTGCTATAGATCACCACAGGAATGATCATCGCTACCATTAGAATAACCGGTGTCACAATCATAATTGGCATCAGAGTAAATCTATATGTATAAAACCACATCTCCATTCCAATACTCTTTACTAAAAGAACCGAAAATGCGCTGCTAAGAATCATTCCAAAAATCAATGCCAGTCCACCATATACGATGCCCTCAAAACAGATACTTGTCCTCTGGATGCGTTTTGTCATACCAACAGCCTCAAGCATGGCAAGTTCAAGTCTTCTTGAAAGCACTGATGTCACAAGAGTATTTATCAGATTCAAAATACCTATAAGTGCAAGCACTGATGTCAAAAGTCCGCCTACAACCTTGAACATACACATTTAACCCCTCGCCCATCCCATGCTTATCTCATAGACTTAATGCGTCCAATACATCATCTACTGTTCTTCTCATACTTTTAGGAATATCTCTTATTGTCGGAAGGAACGCCTGATAGGCTGGCTGTTCAACCTCTATAACTTTAAATCTTGGAGTCCTAATATGCAGTCTGTCACAAACCATCAATTCAAATTGATGATAATCCACCATATCTTCTGAACCCACATGGAATACTCCTGAAAGATTACCATCAATGATATACTTCGCATATTCTCCAATTTGCGTTCCAAGAGTAACAGTAATCATATCTCCTGGGAATGTTTCTATCTCTATTCCATTTTCAGATGATTGCATTAATCTCACAACTCTTTTACATCCTGGTGTCCATACGGAGTTAAGCCGCATTATTGCCAAATTATTACCTAGCACATCTACTAACATGTTTTCACACTCCAGCTTATGTTTTCCATAATCGGACTCTGGCACAGGAGTTGTATTTTCATCTACCGGAGCAGATAAATCTCCATCGAAAACATTAGTTGTAGAAATATAAATCAACCGCTTTCCATATTGGCTGCACCAATTTCCCAAAACTCTGTGAAAACTCAAAAGAGTATCGAATGCCCCCACAATAGATGAAACTATTACATCCGGTTTCTCTTTAACAAGAATCCTCAACAATTTATCGTCTTCTCCAGCCAAAAGAGTATACCCACCCTCTATTTCATGGTGTCCAGCCGTAGAAACAACTTCATATGCACCATTTAAACCCTTTACTATTTCACTACCTACAAGACCATTTCCGCCAAGGATAAGAACCTTCTTCATTAGCAATCCCTCAATCAATTTTCAATATCGTATAAAACTCCCAGTAAACACAAACTACCGTATTTCATTTTTCCAAAATATCCAACACGCTCTGAGCTATGCGCTCTGTGTTTTTGATTATCGCATCAATGCTCTCCCTACTATCCTCATCCTGGTCTTTTTCCAGAAGCAGGTCGGCATTTCCTCTTGTGTCAGCCCGTTTTCTTTGCGGTACTTTCTTATTACTTTTCCAATAGTCATCTGCAATTCCTCCAAACAGTATTGGAACCGGTTCAATAATAATGATACCTAAGAGGATCTGATTTTGCTATTGAATTCAGGTTAATTAAAAGTTTCCCAATCTGCCGGACTATAGATTTCCGACAGAAGGGTTAGCTTCCTTTCTTGGGCGACCACGTGGCCGCTTGGGTTTTATTTCAAC
>NZ_FMYB01000125.1 GCF_900104155.1 Butyrivibrio sp. INlla16 | reverse complement strand
CCTCTATCCTTTCGGAATCAATATATGTCTATTATACACCGCCTTGGAATGCTATACTATAGCCAAGTACTAATCGATGAGGAAGAACCAATTTAAATGTGAAGACTGTGGCAAAACAATCAATATTACAGAATCACTGGGCAATATCATTGTATACTGCCCGGATTGCCATAAGTATATCCGTTGCCTGTGCGACTATGGCTTTGGACCAGTTGCTCCATGCGACATTTTCTGCGGATTAGAGCGTATCGGACTCATTTTAGGAGAGAAGGGGCGCTATAAGCTTGTATCCAGGAAGTATGGAATAGAAAAAGATCTTGTTGGTGGCTATAAGAACCTTGCTTGTTATGAAGAGGCAACAAAGATACTCGAAGAGTATATGAATAAGTCATAAGCGTCACATTAAAAGAAATTACTTTTTGGGACAGCTTGATAACATTGAATTCGTAGTGATTCTAACAAAGTATAAGGACAAGTGGGTATTCTGCTGGCATAAGAAAAGGGAAAGTTTTGAAAATCCCGGAGGACATGTGGAAAAGGGAGAAACACCAATTCAGGCAGCAAAGCGGGAACTGTATGAGGAAACAGGTATTACTGACTGTGAGATAATTCCGCTATGGGATTACGAGCAGCCCTGCCTTGAAAAAGACTGGGATAAGATTACAGCCATAGTAGCGGATGCTACGTATGATATTACAGATGAAGAGGAGCTTTCTGATTACAAAAGACGGATAGGTCAGAAAGAGGACGGAAAATAAGGATTTTGAGGCTGGATTATGAAAAAGGTAGTCGTTACGGCTTTTGAGCCATTTGATAAAGCAGAGGTAAATCCCTCATATGAGGCAGCAAAGCTGCTTCCGAAGAGGATAGGCGAAGCTGATATAGAACTTATCAGATTGCCGGTTGTGTTTATGAAGACATAGTATTTACTTGCAATGATAGCGCATACAGTCGGACATTCTGGGGGCTTTCAAAAAAAGCCATCGATGTAACTGGACTGGAGAAAGAACAACACGAGTCAGATGAAATATATGAAAAGCTTAGGAGCCTAGTAGGCAATGATTACTATATCGACCAGTACGTTCTGTCTCCTGATGAAGATCGTATTCTTTATGAGGAGATGCATCCCTGGGGAGCAGGTGCTCCGACAGATGATGAGGATATCTTTTTTAAGGTTGTAGACCTTAATGATGGGAGCATAGTTACTCTATTTAAAGGACCTCAGCAGTTTTTTGATATTTATTGGAAATGATATAAAAATCCTATAAGAAAATTAGCACTCTACTTGACAGAGTGCTAATTTGGTGTTATACCATATATAGAACAAAGGAACAGAGAAGACCATAAGGACTTAGGTTCCCTAGATCTGAACCCTCCGTCCCAATGCTCAAAAATAAATGTTTTTGATGCAAAGGAGGAAAAAACTATGTTAGCACCTAGTATTTTTGAAGAAAATCTTTTTGACAATCTGTTCAATTTTCCGGATTTCAGAGAACTGAACAACATGGAGCGGAAGCTCTACGGACGTCACGCCGACAGGCTGATGAAGACTGATGTTAAGGAAGAGGATAACCAGTATGAAGTTAGTGTTGATCTTCCTGGTTTTGCCAAAGAGGATATTAACCTTGAATTGAATGACGGGTATCTTACAATCAGTGCTTCAAAGAACATGAACAATGACAAGAATGATAAGAAAGGACGTCTGATCAGGCAGGAGCGATACAGTGGCTCGATGCAGAGAAGCTTCTATGTAGGCGACCAGATCACAGAAGAGGACGTAAAGGCAGCCTTCCATCACGGAGTTCTGACACTTACCATTCCTAAGAAAGAACAGGAAAAGCTTCCTGAAAAGAAACATATCATGATAGCTTAAGAGCCAATAGGCTCCACATAATAAGAAAACTCCTAAAAGGCATCCCGAGACCAATCACCTCGGGATGTTTTTTGGCCTTTCGCCAAATATAGTGGGTAACCACTAAAACTTTGTTGATAGTTACAACCATTTTGAGTACGCTTAGATGTATCAAACAGAATGGAGT
>NZ_FMYB01000126.1 GCF_900104155.1 Butyrivibrio sp. INlla16 | reverse complement strand
CCCTAAAGTCGTTAAATGTGTACTCAAATCATCACTCCTGATTTAGGCCTATTTTTTCCAGATAGAGCGCATCACAGGAGGTTATTTCTGTATTCCATCTGCGACTGCGGAGTTTGGTAGATATCTCTACCTGCTCGATTGTATCAAACCACTGCAGCTGCAGATATAAAGGTGTATTGTTGACCCAGGTTCTTAGCTTTTTGGTGGTCTTGAGATCTTCGCTCTTTAAGTTCCCGCTGTTGATCTCGTTGTCGAGAACTGCCTTGAGCTTGCGTATTTCTTCGCTGAAATATTCGTAGTAGCACAGCGAGATGAACTGTACAAACATACGGCCTCTCAGAGTGTCTGTGTACCATACTCTTGCACGTGTACCGTCGGCATGCTGTTTCTCTGCCTCAAAGAAAGACTCTATGGTCTCTCTTTTACGGTACTTGCGCAGGCACTCAAACGGATCCTTTTCTTTGTTGGAGACGAGCGCAAAGTACCCGTGATATTTATTGGCATCCTTGATGGCTTTGTTATTGGCAGTTGCAGTTATTTTGCCACCCCATCGTTTGACTGTGAAATACTTGCTCGCTTTTTCCTGTGCTGCAGGAGCCAGATCCTCAATGGCTGTTCCGCTTTCCAGCAGAGTTTTAAGCTCGTAAAGATCATCATCAAGAGCTGTTTTATCATCAGTCTGCCTGGATTTGTTGAAATATATATGCAGATAGATCCTGCGCTTAAAGGTTTCTTCAGAGCCTTTCTCGGCTCCGTTTTTATGGTTGGAGTATTTGCGGATCTTCTTAAATTCCTGCATAAGAACCACTGTTACTCCATGTGTTGCATGATCGAATGGACATATGGTCCGGAAGTCATCAAGTGCTTCCATATGCCTGTCTATCTCGGGGCGTATCCATTTGAGGCTGATCTTTGCCAGTGTGATAAAATCAAAGCCCGCCTGCAACAGCTCTGAGAGATTCTGCTCAGAATAGTAGCCGTTATCTGTAACTATTTCTGTAGTATTTACACCTAAAGCCGTGAGCTGCTTTATGGCATTGGTTACTGATATAACATCCGGAAGGTTGCCCGGCTGTTTTGTAAATGCTATAGGCTGTCTGCTGTCAATGGAATACAGTGTCAGCAGCTTGATGGTCTTCAGACCATCGTGAGCCTTGTTGAATCCGAACCTTGCATCGTTCTGATTCTCTGAATACACAGAGATCGTAGATGAGTCATATGCAAGAGCATCCTCTACAGACAGCGATTCACAGCGCTTCTTAAAGAAACTCTGCTGTAGGCTTTCATCAAGTCCAACCTGAACGAACAGGTTATGATATACATCCTCGGATATGCCATCTTCGTACGGCAGTGGATGGTTGAACTGCCAGGTCTGTATGCCTGGCAGGGACTGCCCGTTTGTTGCCAGAAGATATCTTGCCAGCGATATGATCTTCTGGGCTGTACCTATGTCGGTAGATGCATAAACAGCATCGTCAATGCCGGACACTTTACCGATGTGATCTATTATGTCCATCATCCCGACATGCATGCGCTTAGCTGATACAATTTTAGTTTCTGTATCTGATTTGGTAGCTTTGCTCCTTTTAGGTCTCGTTGGAACTGGATCTTTTTCCCCTTTTGGGATTTTGGCTATCAGCTTGCTGCTTAGTACTTTGTTGTATTTTTTGTCGGGATCATAGATGGTTTGCCTCTCCAGAATGTAGATATCACCGTTCTTCTGAGGCTGACGTACTATTTTTGTTTTGATCTCTCCTGATGGTTTTGCTGGCATAAGGCACTCTCCTTATTTGAGTATATATTTATTATAATATATACTCAAATAAAAGTCAATACAAAAAGCGCTTAAATGTCAGTATTTTCAAGGATTTGCGCCATATGGCCAAGCAATAAAAATGAGTAAATAATCGTTTTGAGTATCTAATTTACGACTTTAGGGTTA
>NZ_FMYB01000127.1 GCF_900104155.1 Butyrivibrio sp. INlla16 | reverse complement strand
TCCTAGTATAGTAATGATGTAGTCATTAAGGACTACAGTTAATAGTTTCTATTTCCAAATCTAAGTAATGATTGAAGGGAGGATTCCCCTCTCATCAGATATCATCAAGGAGCTTAACTAACAGTTATACATGTCTGTAGCTCCCGTATACTCCAGACAGATCATAAGGTATATAATCATCGAGGCAGGATCATTGACGGTTCCTCCTTGGGAGCCAGCTTCGGTTGGTGATACCTCGAAAAAAGTCTGTCAGTCCATTCGGTGGTGATTTATGTTTTGGCTGGTTGGGAGCCTCAGGCTATACCTGTATGAGCCGCTAGGTTGCGTATCCACCCTGTGGGGAAATGGATGCCTGCCGGAAAGGAACTATTATGAAAAACAAACAGGTTATTGCTCTGCTTAACAGCTCCGCATACCTTTCGGTCGGATTTGATGTCGCTGCTGACTTCTCCTGGATGTCCATAGCTCTCCCAAATCAAACGTTCGTTGGGAAGCCTTTCAAAGTCGTCCATTCCGACCCTCAGTCGAGAAATCTCGCTATCCAAAAAATAAAGGAAGCACAGGAGATGTACTCTCTTGAAAGCCGTTGCTTCCTTGAGTCCACTGGGATCTACCACATCCCGCTCTTGTGCTTCCTTCGTGATAATGGATTTGATTGCAACACCATAAATCCTATCATCACTAAGAGTAGCACAAATATGAACGTTAGAAAACTTCATAATGACAGATTTGATTCAAAAAAGATTGCTCTTGTAGGCTTGAAAGCTGACCTTAAAGTATCACTCTTACCTGAAGATGATGTTATTGATCTCAGGAACCTTGTGCGTGATTATTACTACTTCAAGGATCTTCAATCAGCCATCGTACTTAAGCTTACAGCAGAACTAAAGATGTCTTTTCCTGAATACTGCAAGGTATTTAGCAAGGTCACAACGAAATGCTCTTTAAAGCTTCTTGAGACGTATCCTCTGGCGAGTGAAATCCTTGATGCTCCAAAAGACGAGATTATTGACCTTATCCACAGTACTGCAAGATTCGGTGAAAAGTATGCTATTGAAAAATACAATTGCCTTATTTCTGCTGCTAATGATGCTCTTGTGTTTGGAAGATCTCTTCCCAGCAATGCAACGCGGATAACAACATATGTGAAGATGTTCAAGGAATATCAGACTCATCTTGATGAAATCATGAATTCGTTACATGACTGTGTTGATGCCATGGAATCATCAAACAAGACCGTTTATGACCGCATAGAACTGTTGCAATCTCTTAGAGGCATCGGCTTCCTTAGCTCTGTAGTTCTCTTGGCTGAAATGGGCTCATTTGACCTTTTTGACAGTCCCAAAAAGCTTTACGCTTACTTTGGCATGGATCCCGGCGTAAACGACTCCGGTAAGTTAAAAGGTGATAGGGTTCACATGTCTAAACGTGGCTCAAGTCTTGCAAGGCGCATTCTGCATATGGTTGCGCTCAACAATCTCAAAGTCAGTAAGGGATCAAAAATCCCCGTAAATCCAGTCATTCATGAGTTCTACACCTTGAAATGTAAAACCAAAAAGAAGAACGTTGCTATAGGTGCTGTAATGCACAAAGTGTGTAATATCATCTTTGCTATGCTTCGGGATAACAAACCCTATGAGATGATTACTCCTGAAGAACACAGAAAGCAGTTTGATCTACTCAACCGCACTACAAAAGCTGCCTAATATCTAATTTGTCATTTTCAATGTGCTATAAATGAATTAGCTTTATTAAGGTTACCCAAAATGCAGGTAATGACTAATTTCTAACATTTTCAATTTACTCCTTGACATTTCTTAGCTGGACT
>NZ_FMYB01000133.1 GCF_900104155.1 Butyrivibrio sp. INlla16 | reverse complement strand
GGCCGTAACCCCAGACATAATCTGAGTTTACGACCTCTTGCATCAATCAGCACTTATATATTTTTAGTCAATCATTAGACCGTGAATAGTAACAATAAAGAGTACCGCCTGATGTGGAACCCGGATTTACCAGTTCTTGAGCTGACCCGGTGGAATACAGATCTTTAGCGGATGGTGGTGTCACTGTTGGATCATTACGCAGTATTGGAAATTGTACTTTTTTAAAGGAACTTCTGTCTGTACCAACAGCCGTTACAGGAATTAGCATTTTTCCTTCCGTGCCTGCTATATTAGTCCATCCATTTCCAACGATGTCATTTTTTACACCTGATACTGCATATAGCGCCGAAATTTTTCCTGTAGCCGTAAATGCATTGGTATGATTTATTGTGATCATATTTTCTGCATGAATTCCCTGATTTGCATTATCGGCATCAATAGTTACATATGCTCCGCCAATTCTTATACTTTTTCCATAAATACCATAGCCATCCGATGTAACCTGAGCGGGTGTTATATGAAGATTGGAAATGTTTAGAATATCTACATCTCCCAAAGGACAGTGGATGCCGTGCTTCGAGCTTGTCAGATCTAGCGTGCCGGGACCTGTAATTTTTAATGTATCCCCATGGGAATATATAGCGGAGTAATTACCGCTACTAACATTGGATCTGTTTTGAACAATAGTATTATTTCCATTACAATAAATGGTTATCGGAAAAGTGCAATAAATGCAAGCATGAATCCCTTCTACGCCTTCTCCTTCATAGTGGAAATTGGAAAGTGTAAGAGTCTTGCTTGAAGCCTCATAATTCCAGTTGGCACCATGTAGATTAGTAGGGGGAGATGTAGCTGAAATATCATTGTCGCTATGATCTTCGTTTCCGATGTACAACTGATATGCCGCATTTGAAGAAATTCCATTTCTGAGTAGTATTATTACAAATAGAATCAAACAGTACATGGCTGATTTAATAGCAGTGTTTCTCATAGTCGGCACCTCCTAATAAAATAGGTGTTGTTAGTGTCCTTTATAGTACTAATTCTACAATATTCTGTAAGTGATCATTCTTAAATAAGCATAAAATCGTTTTGTTAGATTGCTTTTGGTGACTTGTAATAGTTAATTCCACTTTGTAAGAGTAAATTGGTTCTTCCGCATTTATTAGTAAAACTATGGTTTTCTGTACATCAGTTTGGCCGAGAGTAACTCAATTCCACAGCGACCATACATAGCC